>NZ_AZDU01000045.1 GCF_001434815.1 Lactobacillus equicursoris DSM 19284 = JCM 14600 = CIP 110162 | reverse complement strand
TCAAAGTCAATGTCTTAACTTAATGACATTGGCCAGAAGGCAGATCCTTTTTTACCTAAAAATTAGCTTAGTCTGGGTAAATAGTAGCCAAGCTGTCTTTCAACTTCTTAGCAGAAGCTTCCAGCTTTTCTCTTTCATCTGGCAGCAAGTCCAGTTCTGGTACGGCTTCAACCCCGTTCTTGCCAACGATTGAAGGGTGGCCGATGTAAGTGCCAACTGATTCAACGAAGCAGCTGGTTGGGCCGTACATCTTGGCGTCAGAGAAGACAGCGTTAGCTAAGCGGACGCCGCAGGTGGCAACAGCGTAGCAGGTGTAGCCCTTGCCAAAGCCGACCTTGAAGGCGTTGTCCTTACTTGCTTGGTCCATTTCCGCTCTTTCTTCTTCAGTGAAGAGGTCAAAAGCACTCTTGTTGTTAACGTTAACCGTTGACCAAGCAGTAAATTGGCTTGAGCCGTGTTCGCCCAAGTTGAAGCCGGAAACGTTGCGTGGGTCTTGGCCCAACTTTTCGCCAACGACTCTTTGCATTCTAGCCGTGTCCAAAAAAGTCCCGGTACCGAAGACTTGGTTTCTTGGCAAGCCAGTTTCTCTTTGCAAAATAGAAGTTACCACGTCGCAAGGGTTGGAGATGTTGATGATGATCCCGTGAAAGCCGCTTTCCTTGATCTTTGGACCAACTTCCTTGGCATTGGCGGTGTTGATTGGAAATTCCGCGAACCGGTCGCCGGTCTTGATGGTGGCAGAAACGTCACCAAAGGCGGTGATGATGACATCAACGTCCTTCAAACCGGACCAGTCGTCCCAAGTGCTCCAGTTAACCTTAACGTAGTGGTCGTTCCTTGGCAAGGTGTCCCGCAAGTCGCCCCATTCAGCCGCACACTTCTTTTCGTTCTTGTCCAGCAAGAGCAATTCGTCTGCGTAGCCGTGGGTAACTAAAATAAAGGCTGCCGTGGCACCAACGTGTCCTAAACCGATAACTGCTACTTTTCTCATAAAGGGATCCTCCTTTTTAATCTCCGTTTAATCTTATGTACTCACAATAAAACTTTTTGGCCAAAATTGCAAGATCCTTAAAGAGAAATTATAAAGCAACTTTTTAATTTTTCAAAAAATAAACTTTTCCAAGCAAAAAAGTCCTGACAATCAGGACTTTAAATGCTATTTTTAATAAAATCAGTCATCAAATGACAATTCCAGCAGGTTGGAATTTGGCACAACTTCCGCTTGGTCACTCCCGCGCAAACTCCCCATCGCAACATAACCAGCTTCATAGTTGACGTTCTTGCTAAAAATCAACAAACGCTTGCTAGTTGGGTCATAGCCAATCTTGCCAGGAGCGGCCACCGTATCCAGCTTATCAGTCGTCTTTAAGTTAAAACTTTTCACACTGACAAAGGTTCCCTTCTTGCCGCTAAGCTTGAAGTCGATATCCTTGTCGTTTTCTTTTTGCAGCAGCTGCTTAAGCTGGGTGGTAGCACCCGACTTAAGCACATCGCCCCTCACCTTGAGCTTTTTGTCAGCAGTTTTTGCCGTTAATTCAACATGTAACTCTCGGTTCTTCGGATGCGTTACTTTTAAAACCTTCTGGTACTCACTGGTATCCAAAGCTTCTGAGCTGCTTTCGTCTCTCTTGCCCGTAGGGAAGCACATTAGGCCAATTCCCCCGACCAAAAGCAGGACTAAGGCAATAAGTCCCTTTTCAAATTTTCCCATATTCGTTTTCGCCTCATATTACACTAAATTTGTTCTTCTTTCTTATATTTATTGTAAACGAATTATATGGAAACTTCTAGTAAGATCGGACAGTGATCAGCTCTTTCCCCAGTGTCAATCATTTCCGATTTGGTTACCTTGTCGGCCAGGCGCTCAGACACCAGCCAGTAGTCGATTCTCCAGCCGGAGTTGTTGGCCTTGGCTGACCGCACCCGCTGGGCCCACCAGGAGTAGACCCCTTCAACTTGGCCGTGCAGCAGCCGGAAGGTGTCGACAAAGCCGCTGCCGAGCAGCTGGCCAAAGCCAGCCCGCTCTTCGTCGGTAAAGCCGGCTGAGTGGTGATTGTTTTCTGGGTGCTTCAGGTCGATTTCTTGGTAGGCAGCGTTAAAGTCGCCGCTGGCCAAGACTGGCTTTTGGGCATCCAATTTTTCCAGATAGGTCCGGTAGCACTGGTCCCACTCTTGCCGCTCGTCCAGCCGCTTTAAGCCGGTGCCAGAATTAGGCGTGTAGACTTCCGTCACGTAAAAATCTGGGAATTCCAGGGTGATCATCCGTCCTTCTGCGTCCATTGGTTCCGGTGCCCCAATTTCGGGGTAGGTCACTGTTGGCTCCAGGTCCTTTTTATACAGGTACATGGTGCCGGCATAGCCCTTTCTGGCCGGTTCGACGCTGGAGCGCCACACGTAGGTATATTCTGGAAAAAGTTCGGCCAAAAGCTTCTGATGCTTTTTAGAAGGGCCAGAAGCTGGCAATTTGGTTTCCTGGATGGCCAGGATGTCAGGGTCCAGGTCGTGCAGCTTGGTCAAAATGCCCCGGGTCATTTCCGCTCTTGGCGAAGTCCCCGTCAAGGCGGCGTTCAGTGAATCAATGTTCCATGAAATAAGTCTCATTTTTCTGCTTTCTTTAAAAATCAAGGATTTCCGTTGGGTATCCAGCCGTGTAATCCGGCTCTTCCTTAGCTAGAGAAGCCAGGTCAAAGGCCCCCCAGGTGCAGGCGCAGGTGGCGCAACCGGCATTTTTGCCCATGCGGATGTCGTACTTGGCATCCCCCAGCATGATGGAGTCGCCGAGGTCCAGCTGGTAGCGGTCGGCCAGCAGCTGAATTTCATCAGCGGCTGGCTTGTGGTTGACCACTTCGTCCGCCCCGACAAAGTCGGTAAAGAGGCTGGCTAGACCCAGGTTGTCCAAATTGTGGGCCAGCTCGGAGTGGGTCTTGCTGGAGCAGACAAAGAGGGTCTTGCCCGCCAATTTTAGCTGGTTCAGGGTCTTTTTGATCCCGGGAAAAAGCTTGACCATTTGGTCTTCGATTTGGTTATATTCGGCCATGGACTCGTGAAAAAGGGTCTCAGCGAGGTCGGCCCGGTGGCCTAGACGCGCCCACTTGGCGATAGAGACGTCAATCGGAATCCCCATGGCGTTATAGACTTCGTCTTGGCTTGGTACCCGGACGCCCCGGGCCTCAAAGGCCTTTTGTACAGCGGCGACGTAAATGTTGCGAGATTCGCAAATGGTCCCGTCAAAGTCAAAAAAGTAATTCTGCATCTTGCTTTCCTGCAATTCTATTAGAGTTAGTTTGATTACTTTTAGTATAAAACAAACTAGACCAGAGAATCAGGTGCGAAGTCTTTTTGCAAGATGCGTTGGAATTGGGCATAGTTGTCCACTTCAAAGAGGGGATGGACGTGGAGGGTGTTCTTGCGGTGGCGGTGGTTGTACCAGACGCTGTCAAAGCCGTAGCCGGCTGCACCCAGGATGTCTGAGGACAGGCCGTCGCCAAAGAAGACCGTTTCGCTTGGACTGTAGTCGCTTTGGGAGAAGAAGAAGTCAAAAATTTCCGGGTCTGGCTTTTGGCAGCCAGCAAGTTCGCTAGTCACGATCAGGTCAAAGTAGTCGTGGATACCGGCTAGCTTCAGCCGCCGCTCTTGACCAAACTGTTCGCCATTGCTCAAAACAGCCAGGCTGTAGCCCAGCTTTTTGGCATAGATCAGAGTGTCCTTGGCACCAGGTAAGAGCTTGTGCCCATCGTGGAAGTAGCCGTGGAATTCGTCAGCCACGGCCAGACCGTCAATGTCTTCGCCGTAATACTTTTTGATCAAGCTCGGGAACAAGACGGCCCGCAGCTGGTCATAGGTCAATTCGCCCTTTTCCAGCTGCCGCCACAGGCCCTGGTTGTAGGAGTGGAACTCTTTTTTAAAGTCGTCGGTCAAGTCCCAGCCATGGGCCTTAAAGAGGTAGTTGAGGGCTTGCTGAACCGTGTCTGGGGTGTCTAAGAGGGTGTCGTCAACATCAACGATGATTTGCTTGTATTTCATGTAGTCCCTTTCTATCTTGCTTGTTCATAGTCAGTTAACTTCCTATTATAGCCAAGTTTTTTTCTTAGCGCAAAAATCTGCTTTTCCACATCTATGGGCTTACTCCCCCAAGGGATATCTACATCTTGTGGATAACTATATCAACTCTTGTGTATATCTTGTGGTATTGTTTGGCGGTGCCCACTAGAATTTGGGGATAAGTGCTTTTTGGCCCAAAAACGGCAGGCTGCACATAATTTCGGGGCGGCCTAAAGTTGCTCAAGTAACGGGTTGACTGGCCCAAAATTTACTCAACTAAATCGTTTTTGGCAAAAAGCTGCTCAAGTAGCGGATTGGACGGACCAAAACTTACTCAACTAACGGGTTGACTGGCCCGTAATTTACTCAACTAAATTTTTTTTGGCAAAAAGCTGCTCATAAACTTACTCAACTAACGGATTGGACGGACCAAAACTTACTCAACTAAATCGTTTTTGGCAAAAAGCTGCTCATAAACTTACTCAAGTAATGGATTGGACGGACCAAAACTTACTCAACCAGCCGAAAGGGCAGCCCAAAGTTTACTCAACCAACGTCTACTCCCTGCCGGTTGAGTAAACTTGTGAGCAGACTTTTCCGTAGTTGAGTAAACTTTTGTGCACACCACCCCCGTAGTTGAGTAAACTCTTGTGCACACCACCCCCGTAGTTGAGTAAGCTCTTGTGCACACCATCCCCGTAGTTGAGTAAACTCTTGTGCACACCGCACCCGTAGTTGAGTAAACTCTTGTGCACACCGCACCCGTAGTTGAGTAAACTCTTGTGCACACCGCACCCGTAGTTGAGTAAACTCTTGTGCACACCGCACCCGTAGTTGAGTAAACTCTTGTGCACACCGCACCCGTAGTTGAGTAAACTCTTGTGCACACCGCACCCGTAGTTGAGTAAACTCTTGTGCACACCGCACCCGTAGTTGAGTAAACTCTTGTGCACACCGCACCCGTAGTTGAGTAAACTCTTGTGCACACCGCACCCGTAGTTGAGTAAACTCTTGTGCACACCGCACCCGCCAACGTAAAAAGAGGCACGCAACAGCGTGCCTCTTTCTATTGTTGATACAAGGTCATCAGCTGGGCAGCCAAGTCTGGCGCCTTGGCCGCGATCTCATCTGCGACTTCGGCTGCGTCCAGTTCCCCGGTGTGGATTCTTTCCACATTCTCGTCCGTCAACCCTTCTCGCTCCAGCAGCTCCAAGCTGCTTGGTAGGTTATGATACTTGTACATCCGCCCGCGCAAGGCTTCTTGCCGGGTCCCATCTAGCATCCGCCGCAAGAGGTGACGGAGATCTCCTTCATCGTCATCCTTAACGTTAAAGCCCATCTTCTTCAAGGCCTTAGGAATGGAGTTAATCGTCTCTTCCACCGTCTTGCCGTAGCTGACCGCGTGCAACTGGGTCAAGGCTTCAAAGAAGGCCTCTTCCAGGCGGTCATCGCTTAGTCCCGGATTGCTGTCTTTCAAGTATTGCCGGTATTCTTCCGTAGCCGTGGTTCTCTCGTAGTACCACTCGTTTTCCCGGCGCAAAAATTCGTCCTTGACCGGAACGTAATACAGGCGATTCTTCTGCAAGGCCTTAATCCGCTTAAAGTCAACCGGTAGATCCATCAAGACCCAGTCCCCGTAGAGGTAAAATTCCTCATCGTCGTCTTCGTCCAGGTCCACTTGGGCCAGCTCGCCTTCCCCAGCCACATTGTAGTCCTGGCCGCTTTGGTCCAGCATGGTAAACTCCCAGAAGTCGTCCTCTTCAATGTTCAACAGGGGGTTTTGATGGCTAAAAATGTGATATGCATGTCTTAAGGGAATAATCCCATACATGTTGATCATGGAATACAGGTACCTTCTGATCAACAGCTTGTTTTCTTTACTAATCATCTTTCTCACCTACCACAATGATAGATTAATTCGCTCTCTCTACCACAATTATAACCCATCGGCCTTTTAATGTAAGGGCTGACAATCCTAGGCAAAAAATGTTATGCTAGTAGGTTGCTTTGGCGCTTAGTACATTTCTCGGCCGAATTCTTCAACGGTGACTCCCCCCTCAGTCACGTCCAAGATCATCAACTGGTTGTGCTTTGGCAGCTCCTTGCCCACCTTGCCTGGTCCAAACATAGAAGCGATGCAGTGGATCATGCAGGCATGACCAACCAAGAGAATGTTTTCGGCATCCGTTGCAGCTAACTTTTCCACGCCAGCCTTTAAGCGGCTTTCAAAAGCCTCGCCAGTTTCGGCATCCCCTTCGGGGTCAGCCACGTGGAAGGTGTCAGCGGCCCTTCTCCAGCTGTAGCCATCGTTTAAGGCATCGATCAAGCGGGGGTACTTGTCGGTCTTGAAGGCTTCCTTCATGCCAGCCGTATCATGGTAGGCTTCAAAGTAGCCAAAAAAGATTTCCCGCAGCTCCGGCAGCTGCAGGCTCTTGATCTGGTCAGCATGCTTGTTTTCTGAAACAATAATCTGCCGGGTGTCGCTGGCCCGCTTAAGGTCGCTGGAGGCAGCCAGGTCAAAGTCGTAATCAGCCAAGGCCTGCCCCATCACGTGCGCGCCTTCTACCCCTTCAGGAATCAAGGGAGCATCTGACCAGCCTTGCAGGCGGTGGTATTTGTTCAAATAGGTCCGGCCGTGCCGAACAACGTAGATCTTAGTCATAATTACCTCTCTAATCAGCTTTTTCTCTTCCACTACTTTAGCACATTTTAGCGAATCTGTTCGTTAAAGGCGGTTTCAAACATTGCTAAGATCAAATCTTGCCGTTAGCAAACGCTTCAGTCTTATCGTCAAAATTGCTTGCCAGTCGTACCGGTTTCGGTCAACCTATCGCCAATCGACTTCCAAGTGGCTGACATCTTCCAAGAAGTTGACAATATCCGGCAAAAACACAAGACTCCAGCTTACTTTTTAAACATCGAAATCCTGGAATCCACCTTAACATCCGTGCCTCAACAGCTGCACCGGGACATCACTAAGTTCCATGCGGCTGGCTACCAGATCTGGATAGACGACTTTGGCAGCGGCTATTCTAGCTTAAACAACCTGAAAGACTTCAACTTTGACCTCCTAAAGGTTGGCATGACCAACCTCTTGTCAGACCCAATGATCGAACCTATTTCCCAGGGAATAAAATTGCTGAGCGTGCCTCTGGCCTTGCTCGAGCGGCGAGACGGAAAGATTAAGTACTGCTTCATCAACCAGGCTCACCATAATTCCCTGGAAAAATTCAGTCTTTCCATGGCAGATTGGGAAAGATTTATAAACGAGGACGAATATAGCAGAAAACTTTTGCTCCAGCTGATGACCGACAGCAAGACATCCAACCAGCGGATCAGCAGCCACCTGGACGACCAGATCTACCTGGAGGTCAAGTACCTGGCCAGCTACCAAACGCGAGACATGTTTGTGGTCTCGACGAAGAACTTCAACAATTATCTAGACAAGACAAGTAAAAAGTAAAAGGCTACCTAACTCTTGGTTAGATAGCCTTTTGCTTTTGCTGGTTTAAATCGTCATCAAGGTCTGATAGATAATCGGACCATAGTGCGGATTTTCTACTAGGTGGAAGTTGGCCAAAACCTTGATCTCTCCGCCGCCGCGGTTGATTACCCGGTACTTTAATTGGTCGCTTTCCTGCTGGTTGTCTTTAAACTTTTTCAGCCAGTCCGTGACCCGCTGCAGGTCCCGCGGCGCCACGACATGGACAGCTTGAGTGTTAACCTCATCATAAAAGTCCCACAAATTGTCGTAGCCTAAGAGCTGCAAGGTTCCCTGGTTGACAAAAAGAATCCGCCCATCTTCTTGAGAATAGATCATGAGGGCGACTGGAATATTAGACGCGATATCGTGGAGAGTAAAGCCCAGCTGCGCCCGGAGGTGCTTTTGCCCCTGGCCAGAATAGCGCTGGGCCTGGCCCTTGCCGGACAGCTTTACGTCATAGAGGGCTTCGTCTGCCTGGTTTAACAGCTGCCGCATTCCCGTCCCCTGTCTGGGACTGTCAGCATAGCCGATCGACAGGCTGTAGCGAATCTGCTTTAAGTAGTAGGTCAAGTAGTAGTCAGCCTGGGTAATCCGGTTAATAAACTGTTCGCTTTCTTCGGCCGTCAGGTCTAAAAAGGCAACTCGGAACTCATCCCCGCCCGTCCGGCCAACGATGCCCTATTTTCTGGCAACTTGACTGAGACTCTTAGCCACCTGCTTCAAGACCTGGTCCCCCACCTGGTGGCCGTAGAGGTCATTAAAGAGCTTGAAGTCGTCGATGTCGATCATGGCCACGGTGAAAGGAGAATTCGGTTTGCTCTCTATAAACTTGCGGAGCTTTTTTTCAAAGCCTAGGCGGTTATAAATGCCGGTCAAAGAATCGATCGTCGCTTCTTCTTTAATCTGCCGTATATGAGCAAACCACCGAACTAGCAGAACGCAAATCAAGAAGATTGCTGCCATTAAGATTGCCGCAAAAGTTGAGGATTGCAGAGCCTTTTGCCGGTAGGTCCAGCCACCCGCTGGCGAAACCACGATCTTCCAGCGGCTGCACTTAGCATCTGGCTGAAAGCTATAACTCACGCCCTTTGTGACCTTTTCCTGAGACTGCATCAGCAGCTGGAACTGCTTAGAAGTCGGCGTTTTAGACTTCAAAATCTGATAGTTGTAGCCCACCTGCTGCAGGTTTTGCTGAGCCGCATAGAAAAAGGCCTTCGTCTCAACTGCAACCCCGGCAAGGCCCCAATACTTTCCTTGCCGAAAGACTGGTTGATAGGCTAATAGATAGCTTTTCCCGCCCACCTTGACCTCACCTTGAAAAACAGTAGCTTTCTGCTTCTGAGCATAAGTGGCTAGACGCGGATTAACCTTGGTTGAAAAAGCAATTTTGCCAGACTGGGCTTGATCTTGCCTTTGGCCTTTTACCGGAATTAAATATTCACCCGCCAGATAATTATTTGCCAGCTGCCTAGCCTGCCCTTGAAAGTCATTGACTTGCCCATTAGCACTAATAGTCGTGCGCTCAATTTCTTTGATTATGTTCTCTGACCAGCTGAGGTCAGGCATGAAGGAAGTCGCTGCTATCTTGGCTACCTTTTCACCCTTGGCTATTTGCTTTTGCTCATAGCACCGGTAGGTATTCTTGATAAAAAGGGTCGTACCTACTAGCAAAACACCAAAGATAATTAGCAGTGTACAATAATCCCTCTTTTGCATTTTACTTTTCTTCCTCATACCATATCTCCTTCATTCCTGATTACAGCGCTTATGATTATAATCTAATATGAATGCAAATTCAATCAAAAAGGCAGAGATAGTGGACTATCGATATGAAAATTATTATATCTTGGATTTAGCAAGTGCTTTTTTAGCAAATATTAAAAAGCACATAAAAAAACTAGCTGGATCAGCTAGTTTATAATTATCACTATTATCTTATATGGCAAACTTATTAGCCTGCCTAATCAATCTTTTTAATATCCGGAATGTTGGATTCCTTAGAAATATAGTGCGGCCGGTGCTTGCTTTCCATGTAGACCTTGGCCAGATACTGCCCCATCACGCCCAGGCTGAGCATGATCAAGCCACCAATAAAGATGATGACACAGATGAGCGACGCCCAACCAGCTACCGGATCACCCCGAAGCAGCTTTCTGATGATCACGACCAAGAGCATGATAAAGGACACGCCGGTCATGAAAATCCCCATCCAAGATGACAAAGTCAATGGCACCAAGGAGAAGTTGATGATCCCATCGATAGCGTACTTAAATAGCTTCCAGAAGTTCCACTTGCTTTCGCCGGCAACTCTTTCCACATTTTCATAAGGCAGCCAGTAGGTCTTAAAGCCAACCCAGCCAAAGATCCCTTTGGAGAAGCGGTTATATTCGCTCATTTCCACGATGGCATCAACCATCTCCCGCCGCATTAGGCGGAAGTCCCGAGCCCCGTCCACGACGTCAGCATCGGAGATCTTGTTGATGATCTGGTAAAACTTGTGGGCAAACCAGCTTCTGATCGGCGGCTCACCCGTCCGGTTTTCCCGGCGGGTCGCCACGCTGTCGTATTCCCCAGAATCCAGGATCTTGATCATTTCCGGCAAGAGGGCTGGCGGGTCCTGGAGGTCAGCGTCCATCACGGCCACATAGTCGCCGTGGGCGTTGACGAAGCCGGCATACATGGCAGCTTCTTTGCCGAAGTTTCTTGAAAAGGAAATGTAGAAGACATGGGGATCTTTTTCCGCCAGGTCCTTCATGATTTCCAGGGTTTTGTCTCGTGAACCGTCATTGACCAGGATGATTTCGTAGTCATCCGGCAATTTTTCCAAAACTTCCTTAGCTACCGGGTAAAAAAGGGGCAGTGCCGCTTCTTCGTTGTAGCAAGGAACGATAATTGAAATTTTTCTCATTACTTGTCTACTTTCTCTAACTTTTTATCTTTCTACTCTAGATTATCCTACTTGTTTGCTTTTTCTGTTTTATTTTTTACTAAAAAGAATGCCAGTAAGACCAGCAGGCCGGGCCAAGCTAAAAGTGAAAGGAAAATAATCAGCTTCATCAAGACTGGCTCATTAAAGGTCAAATAGGCCACGTTCTTGCCGACCTTGCTTGCAACCTTCGGCGCCCCGATCCGGTTGCGCTGGTAGCTGGTCAACGTTTTTCCGTTGACTACCAAGTTAGACTGGCGGTAAGTCACGACTGGCAGGCGCTGAGCCTTACCCTGCTTACTCTTCCAAGTGATCTTTAGTCCGCCCTTGATGGTCTTTACCTTAACCTGCTTACGAAGCTTTTGGCTCAAAACCGACTTCCTGTAGGCCTTTTCCGCCTTCAGGGTCTGCTTTTTGACGTATTCTCTCTTCTTATAGCCCTCAGCCCAGCCGTTAATTACGGGCTTCGGATCTTGCTTGTAAATTGGCAAATAGTCGGCCACGGACTTCTGCGTTACCGTCAAAAAGGCGCTAAGGTCTTCCGTGTGGGTTTGGGCGTTAGCCTGCTTCAAGGCCTTAACCCGCTCTTCCTTTACCTTTTTACGAGCTTGATCGCTCAGCTTCTTGCGCTCTTTTTTGCTCAGATAGGTGCTGAGCTTGCTCCCCAGCTGGGTGTTGGTGTTATTCTTGACGCCAGCAATGTAACCATTCCAGGCAGCCTCATTCAAGTATAGCACGGCGCTATCGATGCTGACCAAGGTGGCCGCGACCAGCACTGGGTAAACGAACCACTTGCCTTTAGCCTTTTTTAAAAAGCCTTCTGCACTCAGGGCCAAGCCGATCATTAAGAGCGGATAGGCAATGCAGGTGAAGCGGGCCGGGAATTGCAAAAATCTGGCTAAAAATGGCAGGCGGTTAGAAATGTTGCCCCAAGGCAAGAGCTTAGAAGCTAGGAAGAGCCAAAAGGTCCCATACAAGGTGATGACGGTGTTCAGTTTGTTGTCCTTATGCTTCCACAAAACGTAAATGGCTTGAGCCAAAAAGATGTAAAAGAGCCAGTAAGTCAGCCTGGTTCTTAGGTTAGAGCCAAGGAGGCCATGAGGATTTGGCCAGACGCTGGTGTGGCTCAATTTGAGGGCACCATTGCTCATCGACATGGTGGCTGGAGCTGCCAAGGCGTTAGTCTTCGACAGCCAAAAGAGCGGCGCCAGAGTGTTCAAAGTGAGTAAAAGGGCTAGGCCAACCGCCTTTGCTGTCTCTACTAGGATTTTTTGCTTAGCACTTTTTTCTGGATGCTTGACCAAGGCATAGATCCAGGCCGGAAGCAGAAAAGCTATGTACATGACCGCCGTTAACAGGTGGGTTTCTAGTGCCACGCTCATGAGCAGAGCCAGCTTGATCCAGTGGACCGGTTTTTCCCGGTCAAAGACCAGGTCGTAGGCCACGATCAGGCCAAAGGGCATAATGGCCGCGCTGATCCCAGAAAAGTTGGTTGCGATTTGCCAGCGAGGCAGCCAGCCGATGGTCATATAAAGCAGGGCTAGCAAGGTAGATACGCTCCGTCTCGCCTTGAACTTGCGCAGGGCCCAGTACATGCTGGTCCCGCCCAGGCTGAAGACTAGGAAGGAGCTGACAATCTGATACCTGTACCAGGTCTTGACCGTCAGCACCAGCAGCCCGTTTAAATAGGCAAATAAGGGCCCGTAGAAGGCGTTGATCACCCGGCCGGAATGATTATACCCATACAGGCTCATCAGCCAGCTAAAGTTGCCGTGCTTGATCTGCTGGGCCGTTTCAAAGAAACGGTTATAGTGAAAAATCGTGTCTGACCCGATAATGACGTTGCCTGTCCGGGACTGCCGGTAAGCAAAATAGGCCGCTAAGCCAATAATTGCCAGGTATGGCAGGCTAGCATTATGATATTTACTTGGGATATTCTCTTTTTTCTGATTCATCTTTCTTCCAATGATTTTCAACGGCAGGCAAGCCCGAGATTCCACCTATTTCAATGGGGTGGAGAAATAGGGCTTGCCTGCCTTCTTACTTAAATTCGTACAGAGAAAGCTTT
>NZ_AZDU01000044.1 GCF_001434815.1 Lactobacillus equicursoris DSM 19284 = JCM 14600 = CIP 110162 | reverse complement strand
ATTAGTGTCCTAATTTCGGGGGTCATATCATAATTTGGGTGCTTTTTATTTTGTCTCAGCTTATAACTTGCTAAAATAGAAGTAGTTGTAAGTTTTTTGAGGTGCAAATCATGAATAATATTCCAGCAGTTATGATCATTTTTGGCGGCAGCGGTGACCTGGCCCACCGCAAGATTTACCCAGCCTTGTTCAACCTCTACCGGCAGGGGCTGATCCAAGACAACTTTGCCGTGATTGGTACGGCCAGACGGCCTTGGTCTCACGACTATCTCCGGGAAGTCGTGTCAACCGCTGTTCACGAATTCTTTGGCGAAGTCAATGAAGACGACCTGGCGGCCTTTGCCAGCCATTTTTACTACCAGTCCCACGACGTGACCAGCGTTGACCACTACAAGACTTTGAAAAAGCTGGCCAGCGACTTAGATGAAAAGTACGCTTGCCAGGGCAACCGCATCTTCTATTTGGCCATGGCTCCAAGCTTCTTTGGCACCATCGCGGAGCACATTGCCGACCAGCACCTGACCGGGACCGGCTTTAACCGCTTGATTGTGGAAAAGCCTTTTGGCACGGACTTAGCCAGTGCGCAGGTTTTGAACAAGCAGATCCGCTCCTCTTTTAACGAAGAGCAAGTCTTCCGGATCGACCACTACCTGGGCAAGGAAATGGTGCAAAACATCCTGCCGCTGCGCTTTGCCAACCCCATGATCAAGGTCTTGTGGAATAAGGACAATATCAAAAATATCCAGGTGACCTTAGCTGAGCGCCTGGGCGTAGAAGCGCGGGGCGGCTACTATGACCAATCTGGCGCCATGCGGGACATGGTGCAAAACCACATCTTCCAAATTATTACTTTGCTGGCCATGCCAGAACCATCCCGTTTAACTGACCAAGAAATCCACGTGGCTAAGGAAGCTCTGCTGGACTCACTGGTTATCCCAGATGAAGCCGCCGTTGCCCGCGACTTTGTCCGCGGCCAATATGCCGGAACGGAAACGACTTTTGAATACGTCAAAGAGCCAAATGTTGACCCAGATTCCAATACCGAAACCTTCGTGGCTGGCCATGTTGAATTTAAGCATGGGCCTTTAGCCGGCGTCCCTATCTACTTCCGGACGGGGAAGGAAATGCGGGAAAAGAAGACCCGGATTGACGTCGTCTTCAAGGGGCAGCGCAGCCTGTACGGACAAGTTGCCGACAACACCCTGACGATCGAAGTCGACCCAACTGACCAGATCTACTTCCACTTAAACGGCAAGACCATCCAAGGCGGGGACCTGCGCAAGGAAAAGATCTACTACCGCTTTAGCGACGAAGAGCAAGCCAAGGTGCCAGATGGCTACGAGCGCTTGATCCGCGACGTTTTTGTCAACGACTCCACCAACTTTACCCGCTGGAATGAACTGAGACAATACTGGAAGTTCGTTGACGCCGTTGAAGCTGCCTGGCAAAAGCAAAATGAAGCCGGCGTTAAGCCAGTTAAGTATCCGCCATACCTTTTAGGGCCTGCTGAAAGCAAGCAAGTCTTCCAAGATCCAGGCGATTCCTGGATTTACAAGTAATGGCTGACCAGGACTTTTTGCCGCAAAATGACTACTCTCGGCGGATTATCCACCTGGACATGGATTCTTTTTATGCGTCGGTCGAAATGCGGGACAACCCCGCTTTAGCTGAAAAAGCCGTCGTGATTGCTCAAAACCCGCTTGAGCATGGCGGCCACGGGGTAGTAGCGACGGCGAACTACCGAGCGCGCAAGTACGGCGTGGGGTCAGCCATGGCGGCTATTGAAGCCGTAAGACGGATACCGCCTGGCGAATTGGTCTTTATTCCGCCCAATTTTGCCAAGTATCACCGGGTGTCTGACCAGGTCCACCAAATCATGCACCGGGTAACCGACCAGGTGCAAAGCGTGGCACTAGACGAAGCTTACCTAGACGTGACGAAGAGCAAGCTGCCGGACAAAAGTCCTCTGGAATTAGCCAGCTACATGCAGGAATGCATCTTTAAAGAACTTCATTTGACCTCGTCTTTTGGGGTCAGCTACAACAAATTTTTGGCCAAGATGGGGTCAGAATACGCCAAGCCCTTTGGCCGGACCTACATTAGCCCCGAAGACGCACCAGCCTTTTTAAACCGGCAGGATATTAAAGAGTTCCCCGGCATTGGCAAAAAGACCCAAGCTAAGCTGAGAGAACTTGGCGTCAATACCGGCAAGGACTTGAAAGACTTTGGCTTAGACCAGCTTCTGTCTACTTTTAAAAAGGCGGGCTACTACATGGCCCTGCACGCATATGGCATCGACTTAAGCCCGGTGGTCTCAAGTAGGGCGCGGAAGTCGCTTGGCATAGAGCGGACCTTTGAGCCAGAAGTCTATTCTTTTGACCAGGCGGAAAACTACCTGCTTAAGTTTTGCCAAAAGGTGGCTCAAGAGCTGGCGGCTAAGGGACTGGTCGCTGGCGTCATCGTCTTAAAACTGCGAGACCGCAACTTCAAGACCATTACCAGAAGGCAAAAACTGGCCAAGCCCAGCCAGGATCCGGACCTCTTTTACCAGGTAGCTAAAGAGCTTTTAGACAAGGAACCGGAATTCGTCGAAGAGGGGATCCGCCTGTTAGGGGTGTCGGCGGGCGAGCTAGAAGCTGGCCGCTACCAAGAAATCAATCTCTTTGAAGATAGCTAAAAAGGGCATTTTTTGTTAAAATAGAAGGTCGAACTAGCGGCAGAAAGGAACAGCGCATGAATACTTTTGATGAAATTTTTGATAAGATCAAGCAATACCCAACCATTATTCTCCACCGGCACACCAACCCCGACCCTGACGCCATTGGCTCTCAAGCCGGCCTAGCCAAGTCCTTAAGACTGGCTTTCCCAGACAAGAAGATCCTTTGCACCGGGGAAAATGATGTGGGCGATCTTTCTTGGATCAACCAGATGGATGAGGTGAAAGACGAAGACTACCAGGGTGCCCTGGTGATCACGACCGACACGGCCAACACCCCGCGGATTTCTGACCAGCGCTACAAGCTGGGCGATTTCTTGATCAAGATTGACCACCACCCAGACATCGATCCATACGCCCCAATGTCTTACGTGGACCCCAAAGCTGCCGCTGCTAGCGAAATCATCGCTGACTTCATCCAAGCTGAAGACCTGCCGATGAACCAGGAAATCGCCCTGGCTCTTTACGCCGGTATTATCGGCGATACCGGCCGCTTCATGTACGACGCGACTAGCGCCCATACTTTTGAGGTAGTGTCTAATTTATTGAAGACTGGCATCGACATCGCCAAAATTGCCAGAAAAGAAAGCGAAGTAACTTTTGCCCAAGCCAAGCTGCAAAGCCTCGCGATTGAGAAGATGCAGCTGGATGAATCTGGCTCAGTCGCCATCACTGTGATCAGCCAAGACGAGCTGAAGAGCCTAGGCTTGACCCAGCCAGCCGCCCACGTTGCTGTATCTAGCCCCGGCCGGATCAAGGGCATTATTGCCTGGCTGGTCATTGTCGAAAAAGAAGACGGCACTTACCGGGTTCACTACCGGTCAAAGGGGCCGCACATCCACAAGCTGGCTGAAGCCCACGATGGGGGCGGCCATGAGCTGGCCTCTGGCGCTAGTGCCAAGGACCAGGCGGAAATTGACCAAATCTTTGCCGAATTAGTGCAAGTAACTAAAGAATATAAGGAAGACCATGAATAACATTTTTACCGATAGCCGCTTAAGAGAAGAAATTCGCTTCGCGCTAGACAAGATTGGCTTTAAAAAGCCAACCCCCGTCCAAGAAAAAGTCATCCCCGTGATGCTGAAGCGGCAAAGCGTTGTCGTGCAGGCTGCCACTGGGAGCGGGAAGACCCATGCTTACTTGGTGCCAGTCTTAAACGACATTGACGTTGACGACAAGTACGTTCAAGCCATCGTGACGGCACCTAGCCGGGAACTGGCTGACCAGCTCTATAAGGTAGCTAGACAGCTCCGAGATGCATCTGGGCTCAATATTTCTATCGCGCTTTTAGCCGGCGGCCAAGACCGTGACCGGCAAATTGCCAAGTTTGAGCAAAACAAGCCGCAATTAGTGATTGCCACTCCAGGGCGTTTGCTGGACTTTGCCGACAAAAAGATTCTAACTCTCGACCGGGTCAAGGACTTCGTGATCGACGAAGCCGATATGACTTTGGACCTTGGCTTTTTGGCTGATGTGGACAAGATTGCCTCCCGGATGCCCAAGGACGTGGTCATGTCTGCCTTTTCGGCGACGATTCCCGTGAAGTTGTCCAACTTCTTGCGGAAATATATGGAAAAGCCGGAAGAAATCGTGATCGACAACCCGGCAGTTATTGCTCCAACCATCAAGAACGACCTCTTGGACATTGGGAGCAAGGACAGAAAGAAGATCGTCTACCAGCTCTTGACCATGGGCCAGCCCTACCTCGCCTTGATTTTTGCCAATACCAAGCAAAAAGTTGACGAATTAGCTGACTATTTGGCTAGTCAGGGCCTCCGCGTAGCCAAGATCCACGGCGGCATTACCGAAAGAGAGCGCAAGCGGACCCTTAGAGAAGTCAGAAATGGCCAGTTCCAGTACGTGGTGGCCAGCGACTTGGCTGCCCGCGGGATCGACATCGACGGGGTCAGCTTAGTCATCAACTACGAAATCCCGAAGGACCTGGAATTCATCATCCACCGGATCGGCCGGACCGGCCGCAATGGCCTGCCAGGCCATGCCGTAACCTTGGTCAGAGAAGAAGAGATGAACCGGGTTGGGGCCTTAGAGCACATGGGCGTTCACTTTGACTTCGTTGAAATCAAAGACGGCGCCTTGGTGCCAAGAACCCACTACCGCCGCCGGGATAACCGCACGGCCAAGGCCCGCCAGCTTGACCCCCACATGAAGGGCGTGGTCAAGAAGGTCAAGGCTAAGAGAAAGCCTGGCTACAAGAAGAAGATTAGGCAGGCTATTCAAGAAGACAACCGCAAGAAGCGGAAGATTGAAGCCCGCCACGAAATGCGGCACCAAAAGCGTCTGCGCAAGCGTAAGCGCGAACAAAATCGTTGACATTTTGGTATTTAGTAGTAAAATTAGTCTAGTTTAAGACATGTTTTCTAATCACTAGATTCAAAGAGAGAGCCGGCTGGTGAGAAGGCTTATCGCCGATTAGGAAATGCTCCTTAATGGTAAATTTCGAATAATAAAGAGGTAACAAGCATTGTTGCAATCAAGGTGGTACCGCGTCGAAAGCGTCCTTGAACTAGCCAATGCTTGTTTTTTGTTTTTTTAGGAGAATTCGATGAAAAAGTTAAACAGTTCAGAATTTCGGCAAATGTTCCTCGACTTTTTTGCAGAACATGGCCACATGGTGATGCAATCAGCCAGCTTGATTCCAAAGGATGACCCAACTTTGCTTTGGATCAACTCCGGCGTTGCTACCATGAAGAAGTACTTTGATGGTTCAGTTGTACCAAAGAACCGGAGAATTACCAGCTCCCAGAAGTCCATCAGAACTAACGATATTGAAAACGTTGGTAAGACGGCCCGCCACCAAACCTTGTTTGAAATGCTGGGCAACTTCTCAGTTGGGGACTACTTTAAAGAAGAAGCCATTCCTTGGGCTTGGGAATTTTTGACCAGTCCTAAGTGGCTGGACCTGGACAAGGACAAGCTTTACGTAACTGTTTACCCAAAGGACACGGAAGCTCACCGCATCTGGCATGAAGTCGTTGGCCTGCCAGAAGACCACATTGTGCAGCTGGAAGACAACTTCTGGGACATCGGTGAAGGCCCATGTGGTCCTGACTCAGAAATCTTCTACGACCGCGGCCAAGAAAACAACGACGTTCCTGAAGATGACCCAGAAAACTTCCCAGGTGGTGAAAACGCTCGTTACCTGGAAATCTGGAACATCGTCTTCTCTGAATTCAACCACCTGCCAGATGGCAGCTATGTTGAACAGCCACACAAGAACATCGATACTGGGATGGGGCTGGAAAGAGTTTTGTCCATCTTGCAAGACGCGCCAACCAACTTCGAAACTGACCTCTTCTTGCCAATCATTCACGCAACCGAAGACTTAAGCGATGGCAAGAAGTACGGCGTAAACAAGGACGACGACACTTCCTTCAAGATCATCGCTGACCACATCCGGGCCATTTCCTTTGCCATCGGTGACGGCGCCTTGCCAGGCAACAACGGCCGCGGCTACGTGTTAAGAAGACTTCTTCGCCGGGCTGCCTTGAACGGCAGAAAGCTGGGCATCAAGGACGCTTTCTTATACAAGCTGGTGCCAGTTGTTGGCGACATCATGAAGAGCCACTACCCAGAAGTTGCTGATCAAGCTGACTTCATCAGCAAGGTTATTAAGAACGAAGAAGAACGCTTCGGCGCAACCCTGGAAGCCGGCTTGACCCTGCTTGACGACTTGATCGACAAAGCTAAGGCCAGCGAAGACAAGACCATCTCTGGTCAAGATGCCTTCAAGATGTTTGACACTTACGGCTTCCCATACGAATTGACCGTTGAAGCTGCTGAAGACAACGGCTTGAAGGTTGACAAGGCCGGCTTTGACAGCGAAATGGAAGCTCAAAAAGAACGTGCCCGCAAGGCCCGGGGCAAATTGGAATCCATGGGTTCTCAAGACGAAACTTTGATGGAAATCAAGGACGACTCTACTTTTGACTACGGCGTTTATGAAGAACAAGGCAAGCTGATCGACATCATCGTTGACGACAAGCTGGTTGACAAGGCTGAAGGCGAAAAGGCAACCTTGATCTTTGATCATACCCCATTTTACGCAGAACGCGGTGGTCAAGTAGCCGACAAGGGTGACATTTTTGACCAAGAGGGCAACCTTGTAGCCCGGGTTTACGACGTGCAACACGCACCAAACGACCAAAACCTGCACTTTGTGGAAGTTGTATTGCCACTGGAAAAGGGTCAAACTTACACCTTGAAGATTGACCGCGCTCGCCGGGAAGGTTTGCGTCACTCTCACTCAGCAACCCACCTTTTGCACGCTGCTTTGCGTCAAGTTTTGGGTGAACACACCCACCAAGCTGGCTCAGTCGTTGAACCAGACTACCTGAGATTCGACTTTACTTCCCTTGACCCAACCACGCCAAGAGAACTGAAGAACGTGGAAAAGATCGTTAACGAAAAGATCTGGGAAGCTATCCAAGTTAAGACCACTGAAACCGACCCAGAAACCGGTAAGAAGATGGGCGCCCTGGCCTTGTTTGACGGCAAGTACACCGACAAAGTTAGAGTAGTCCAAATGGACGACTTCTCCATTGAATTCTGCGGTGGTACCCACTGCGACAATACCAGCCAAATCGGCATCTTCAAGATTATTTCTGAACAAGCTATCGGTGCGGGCGTAAGAAGAATTGAAGCCGTAACCTCTAAGTTGGCTTACGAATACCTGGCAGGCCGCTCAGACATCTTGGACGACATCCAAGCAGCCGTGAAGGCAACCAAGCCTGACGGCATCAAGAGCAAGGTCGAAAGCCTGCAAAACGACCTGCGCGCTGCTGAAAAGCAAAACGCTGCTTATGAAGCCCAAATCAACGCGGCTAAGGCCGGGAAGATTTTTGACAACGTGAAGACGGTCGGCGACTTGACGGTGATTGCTACGATCGCTGACGTCAAGGGCATGAACGACCTGCGCGAAATCGCTGACCAATGGAAGAGCGAAGGCAAGTCAGACGTCTTGATCCTGGGTGCTAAGGCAGAAGGCAAGGCCAACATGCTGATTCGTTTGGGCCAAAAGGCGCTTGACCAAGGCCTGAAGGCCGGCGACCTCATCAAGAGCGTGGCTGCGATCTTCGGCGGCGGCGGCGGTGGCCGTCCTGACATGGCACAAGCCGGCGGTAAGAAGCCAGAAGGCCTCCAAGACGCCATCGACGCTGCAGTCAGTCAACTTGACTAAGGCTTTTTTCGGGCGAAATAATTGAGTTATGAGCCTGTTTTAAGTAAAATATTAATTAGCATAAAAAAGAGGGGGAATAATCATGAGTTCGCTTGATAAGACGATGCACTTTGATTTCAACCAAAATAAGGGTAAGAATATTCGCGAAACCTTAGAGGATGTTTACGAAGCCCTGGAAGAAAAGGGCTACAGTCCAATTAACCAAATTGTGGGTTACCTGCTTTCAGGCGACCCAGCTTATATCCCGCGTCATAACGATGCTCGGAACCTGATCTTGAAGCATGAGCGCGATGAAATCATCGAAGAGCTGGTTAAGAGCTACTTGGGCAAGAACAAATAATGCGTTTGCTTGGACTGGATGTTGGCTCAAAGACCATCGGGGTTGCCGTCAGCGACCCCTTGGGCATTACCGCTCAGCCGGTAGCCACCATTGAAATCGATGAAGACCGGCACAATTTTGGGATGCGGTCTTTGAAGAAGCTGGTTAGAGAGTACGAGCCAGATGGCTTTGTCTTAGGCCTGCCCAAGAAAATGGATGGGAGTGACGGCGCCTCAGTTGAAAGAAGCCAGGCCATGGCTGACCGGCTGAAGCAAAAGTTTGATCTGCCCGTCTACTTTGACGATGAACGCTTGACGACTGTTGAGTCAGAGCGCATACTAATTGAACAAGCAGGGATGCATGACCGCAGACAGCGCAAGAAGGTCGTTGATCAGATGGCCGCTGTGCTCATTTTGCAGAACTATTTAGATTTACACCGAAAGGATTAACATCATGGCATTTGAAGTTAACGCTAAGGACCAGGACAGACAATTGACCCTGGTTGATGAAGATGGCAATGAAGAATTGTTTGAAGTGCTATTCACTTTCCATTCTGATGACAACGACAAGTCCTACATCCTGCTTTACCCAGCAGCTGTAGATGAAGACGAAGAAATCGAAGTTCAAGCCTTTAGCTACGACGCTGACGAAGATGGCGACGTAACGAGCAGCGACTTGCACGAAATTACTTCTGATGCAGAATGGGACATGGTTCAAGGCGTGCTCAACACCTTCTTAGAAGATGACCGTTTGAGCGGCGATGAATCAGCTGAATAAAAAGAGTGGGTTGCAAAACCCACTTTTTTCTTTTTGATTTATTCTTGTTTTTGTTTGCTTTGACTTTTTACTTAAGAAAAATATTCTAGAAAAATGATGAACCAGAAAATTTTAGAAATTCTCGAATATGGCCAAATCACCCAGCGACTGGCTGAAGAAGCCATTACCGGTCCGGCTAAAAATCAGGCCTTGAATTTAGTGCCGGAAACCGATCCTATCAAGGTTCAGGCGGCTTTGACAGAAACCAAGGCCCTGGCCGACTTGATCCGGGTTAAGGGGCAATTGCCCTTAACCGACTTTCATGACGCAGCGCCGGCCTTAAAGCGGCTGAAGGTACACGCTGACTTAAACGCCAAGGAACTGGGCAATATCCTGCTTATTTTTGCCCTGGCTAAAGAAAGCAGCGACTTTATCGAAGAGGCAGGCGAAGAAAACGCCAATCTGGACTTCTCCGCAATCGACTTTTTGCTAGAGGACTTGGTCCTGCCAGATGACTTGTACCGGCGACTGAAGACGTCCCTGACCTATGACGGGGAAGTCCTGGACACGGCATCAGCAGCGCTAGCGAGCCTGCGCCATGACCGCCTGGCCAATGAAACGGAAATCAAGGAAAAGATGAACGCCTATACCCGGGGCAAGATGAGCCAGTACCTGTCTGAAGCTGTCGTGACCATCCGGGATGACCGCTACGTCATCCCCGTTAAGCAGGAATACCGCTACAAGTTCGGCGGGGTAGTCCACGACCAAAGTGCCTCTGGGCAGACCCTTTTTGTTGAACCAGAAGCGATCTTGGTCTTAAACAACCGGCTGCAGAATCTGCTGGCTGAAGAGCGCCAGGAGATTCACCGCATCTTGCATGAATTGTCGCTGGCAGCGGGCGAAGAGTGGGAGGCGATCCAGCTTGTAGCCGGCGCCCTCAGTCAGCTGGACTTTTTGTCAGCAAAGGCTAAATTGGCTAAAAAGATGCGGGCGAGTCAACCGGCGATTACTACTGACCAGTCGGTTAAGCTTTTAGCGGCCCGCCACCCCCTAATCGATCCGAAAAAAGTCGTGGCTAACGATATTTGCCTGGGCCAGGACTTTGACACGGTCTTGATCACGGGGCCTAACACCGGTGGTAAGACCATCACCCTGAAGACGCTGGGCCTCTTGTCGCTGATGGCCCAGTCTGGCCTCTTTATTCCAGCGGCTGAAGGCAGTCAGGTAGCTATTTTTGACCAGATTTTTGCCGACATCGGCGATGAACAGTCTATCGAGCAGTCGCTCAGTACTTTTTCATCCCATATCACCGATATTGTGGCCATTATGAAAAAGGTGACAAGCAAGAGCCTGGTCTTGATCGACGAAATCGGGGCTGGGACTGACCCAGAAGAAGGGGCCAGTCTAGCGATTAGTATCTTGGACTTTTTCCGCAAAAAGCAAGCCAAGATCATGGTGACGACCCACTACCCAGAGCTAAAGCTGTATGGCTACAGCCGCGAGCGGACGACCAACGCGTCCATGGAATTCGACATGAAGACCTTGTCGCCAACTTACCGTCTGCAGATGGGGATTCCGGGGCACAGTAACGCTTTTGCCATTGCCAGACGGCTGGGGATGCGGGAAGACGTCGTTTTAGATGCTGAAAAGCTGATGAGCGACGATGATTCTGACATCAACCACATGATCGATGAGCTGAATAAGCAGACCAAGCTGGCAACGGAAAATCGGCAAAAGCTGCAGTCCAGCCTGGACCGGGCCAAGAACCTGGAAAAGCAGCTGCGGGATGCCTTGGACATCTACAACCAGCGCGCCCAAAAGCAGCTGGACTTTGCTCAAGAGCGTGCAAACGAGATTGTGGCCAAAAAGCGCAAGAAGGCAGACAAGATTATTGCTGACCTGGAAGAAGCCCGCAAGAACGGGGCCAACATCAAGGAAAACCAGCTGATGGACGCTAAGGGCGAATTTAACCAGCTGGCTAAGCAGGAGGCCAATCTGGCTAAAAATAAGGTCCTGCAAAAAGAAAAGAAGCGTCACCATGTGGCGGTGGGCGACAAGGTTAAGGTCTTGTCTTACGGGCAAACCGGGACGGTTACCAAGAAGCTGGGCGACCATGAATACGAAGTGGCGCTTGGCCGGATCAAGCTGAAGGTGAGCGACCGCGACATCGACAAGCTGGCGGCTAGTGGCGACGGCCGGGGCAAGGTGCGGGCAACGAGTGCTTCACGCTCAAGCCGCGCCCGCAGCCAACTGGACTTGCGCGGCCAGCGCTACGAAGAGGCCATGATCAACCTGGACCGCTACTTTGACACGATTTTGCTGTCAGGTCTTTCAACGGTGACCATCGTCCACGGGATCGGGACGGGCGCCATCCGCCAGGGCGTCCAGCAGTACCTCAAACGCAACAAGCATGTGAAGTCTTTTGCCTACGCACCGGCTAATGAAGGCGGTACGGGGGCAACGATCGTCACTTTGAAATAGGCGTGAGCATAGCACTTGTAAAAAGTAAGTGAGTTTGGTACACTTATATCAACAAGTGATCGAGGGATGCTTGTTATTAGTAAGTAGAAATTTTTTAAAAAAGATAGATTTGAGGGATACAAATGGTAGATGCAATTACCGATGCAAACTTTGAAGAAGAAACCAAGGATGGCGTGGCTTTAGTTGACTTCTGGGCAACTTGGTGTGGCCCTTGCCGTATGCAGTCACCTGTAATCGAAGCCTTGTCAGAAGAACGTCAAGACGTTCACTTCACCAAGATGGACGTTGACGAAAACCCAAACACGCCAAGAAACTTCGGCGTGATGGCAATTCCTACTTTGCTGATCAAGAAGGACGGCCAAGTTGTTGACCGCTTGACTGGCTACACTCCAAAGGAAAAGTTGAACGAAATCTTGGACCAATACACTGATTAAGAGTTAGGTAAGGCGAAGCCACTTGTGGCTTCGCCTTTTTTGTTTGGCTGATGGGGCTGGCGGTTTGGTTTGTGGACTGTGGCCAGTCAGCCAGCCTGGTTTGGCTGGGAATCGCCCCCAAAGTATGTCGATCGGGGTAGATTTTTGCAGGAGTTCGCCCCCGAAGTATGTCAACCGGTCTGGATTTTGGCGGAAAAAGCCCCCAAAGTATATCAACCGATCTGAATTTTTGCGAAATATGCCCCCGAAGTATGTCAACCGCGCTAGATTTTGGCGGAAAAAGCCCCCAAAATATGTCAACCGGGGTGGATATTGGCGAAAATTGCCCCCAAAGTATGTCAACCGCGCTGGTTTTTGGCGGAATTTGCCCCCCAAGTATGTCAACCGCGCTGGATTTTTGCGAAATATGCCCCCGAAGTATGTCAACCGCGCTGGATATTGGCGAAAATCGCCCCCAAAGTATGTCAATCGCCCCCGGTTGAGTCAACTTGGGGGCAAATTTTCGGAAAAAGTGGTCCGGTTGAGTCAACTTGGGGACAAATTTTCGGAAAAAGTGGTCCGGTTGAGTCAATTTGGGGGCGAATTTTTGGAAAAGGAGACCTGCTTGAGTCAACTTGGGGGCAAATTTTCGGAAA
>NZ_AZDU01000043.1 GCF_001434815.1 Lactobacillus equicursoris DSM 19284 = JCM 14600 = CIP 110162 | reverse complement strand
GTCAATTTGGGGGCGAATTTTTGGAAAAAGTAGTTCGGTTGAGTCAAAACGGGGGCAAATTTTTAGAAAAAGCAGCCTGGTTGAGTCAAAACGAGGGCGAAAAATGGGAAAAAGCAGCCCGGTTGAGTCAAAACGAGGGCGAAAAAACGGCAAAATGAGTTTGGTTGAGTCAACTCGGGGGTCCAAATCAGGAAGAGATAGTCTGATTGATCAAGTTAAAGGAAGTTATTGCCCAAAACGATCTCAAGTAAACGCTGAAGCAGTATAAAATGACGCCAGTTGACATCATATTGGGCTGACACATCTACATCGCCGCTCATCGACAATCCCACATCCACTACGCCGCCCTCGCCTCGCCGCGCCACCCACATAAGCACAAAAATACCCTAGCCAAACTTGGCTAGGGTATTTAAATTAAGCGTTAGCTTCAGCAGCCTTTTGGGCTTCTTCTTGCTTCAAGAGCTTGTTGTCGTATCTCTTGATGAATGGGTACCAGATGAGGAAGGCGATGATCAGGTTGAGGATCGCAACTACCGCACCTCTCCAGGAAACCGTAGCAATGTAGCCACCCAGGCCGACTGGCGTTGGCCAAGGTTGTTGCACGATAATCTTTGGCAAAAAGCCAATTGCAAAGGCAGCGTAAGTGGTCATGGAGCAGACCATTGGGGCACCGATAAATGGTACGAACAAGTTAACGTTATAAACGATTGGCAAACCGAACAGCAATGGCTCGTTGATGTTGAAGAAGGCAGGAACCAGTTCAACCTTACCAATTTCCTTCAATTGAGTTGACTTAGCTCTCGTTGCTAGCCAGATGGCCATCCCCAAGGTAGCACCAGAACCACCTAAGATAATGAAGGCATTTGCTGGGTCACCAGCAAAGAAGAGGTGAGCACCCTTAACGTTGGCAGCCATGTTAGACAGGGCAATTGGAGTGTAGAAGGAACTCATGATGTTGGCACCGTGGATACCGAACCACCATAAGAAGTGAATTAAGAAGAAGATAATCAGGACACCCCACCAAGTGTTGGCAATGTTGGCAACGAAGGAGAATGGAATGTAAAGGACGTTGTAGATGTCAGTCCCCATGGCGATGAAGATCAAGTCGATAACAACTACGACCAAGGCAACGCAGAGACCTGGAATCAGAGAACTGAAGGAGTTGGAAACCCCAGCTGGAACAACGTCTGGCATCTTGATTTGCCAGTTGTGCTTAATGGTAAAGCGGTAGATTTGAACAGTCAGCCAGCCCATGACAATGGCGGTGAACAGACCAGATGAACCAATTCTCGTAATCCCAGAAGCGGAAACGGCAATCCCGCCGCCGATGATGTTGTCAGCTTTCAAAGATTGAACGAATTGGATTGAGCCGTTAACCATCTTCATTTGTGGCACAGTGATGAACATGGCCATCATGAACATGAAGACAGCGTTCAATGGGTTAACGTTCAATTTTTCTTCAGCTTGGTAGATCTTAGTGTAGGAGTAGGTAAAAGTCCCACCGAAGATCAAGGCCAAGATACCCATGTTGGCGTTGTAAACAACCGTGAACATGGTGGAGAACTTCCCAAGGGTGTTAGCGTACAAAGTTGCAAAGCCCGGAATTGGGAAGGCTTGAGGCAAAACAGTCAAAATCAAGAAGATTGCCCCAACGATAGTGAATGGAATTACGCCGTAGCCGGCGTCAATAATGGATCTAACAAAACGTGATCCGGCAAACTTACCAATGCCTTGAGCAAGTTTGTCTTTAAAGGAGGCTTTTGAATCAGCCATAATTTGCTCCTCTACTTTCTTATTTCTAACGAATCGCTTATTGTTGATAATTCTTGTAATTATCGATAATCTTCAGGTAGCGGTCGCGGGACTTAGCAATTGAGTCTAGCCGCTTTAAGGCTAAGCCGCAGCAGATAATCCCGGCCAAAAGGAGGGCGAGAATCGCCATCTTTGAGCCTTGATCGGCCGCAAAAGGATAGATTTTTTTACAGATTGGGGTAAAAAGTGAGATGCCCAGCAAGACGTTCGCACCGATTTGCTCGAATAAAAAGCGCTTCGTGCTTGGAGCCTGGTTGTCATGGTCATCAAGCTTGTGAATCAGCTCAATCTCCGGCACCAGAGCCAAGATAAACAAGACTAAACTCAGCACCATCCCCCATGTTGCCTTGTAGTTTAAGTCCGCCAAAAGCCAGAACAAGTCAAAGACCATCATGACCGCTACCGTAAAGTGAACTAACAGATAACGCGAAAAATAGAGGTAACGAATGCTTTTGATCTTCTCGTTGGGCTTTTGCATCTTGCTTGTGTGTGTCATTTAAATCACCAACCGTAAAAATTCTTAGGCCTTTAAAGTGCCGCCAGCGTACAGTTTTTCGTACAGATCAACCATTTCGCCAGCCAGGTCTCTAAAGGTGATGGCATTCATCAAGTGGTCTTGTGAGTGCACAACCAGCAAGGTCACGTGAGTGTGGTTGCCTTGAGCTTCTTGGGTCAGCATCTTGGTTTGGGAATTGTGAGCTTCCAAAAGGGACTTGTCAGCTTCTGCCAACTTTTCCCGAGCTTCCTTAATCTTGCCGACCTTGGCGTCGCGGATGGCTTCAAAGGCCAAGCTCTTGGCGTTGCCGCCGTTAGCAATCAGGCCCATGGCCGCCATCAAAGTTTCTTCTTCCCGACTTTGTTGGTTTTCCGCAGCCTGCTTTAAAGTTTCTGAAGTATCGTTTAATTCAGCCATAACTTTACTCCTCTTAAAAATTAAGCCATTAAGCTGTCAGCTAATTCCAAAACCTTCTTGCCGTTCATCATGCCGTAGTCTTGCATTGGAATAACTGCCAAAGGAATGTTCTTGCCATCAAGCTTCTTTTCAAAGTCGGCCTTCATGTAGCTGACTTGAGGCCCGAGCAAGACGCAGTCGATTTGTTCAGTAGCAAGCTTTTGGTCAGCTTCTGAAGCTGGGCAAGCGAAGATTTCGTAGTCCTTGCCTTGAGCTTGAGCTGACTCTTGCATCTTCTTAACGAGTAAGCTGGTGCTCATCCCAGCAGCACAGTTGAGCATAATAGTTTTTTGAGCCATGATATTTATTCCTCCGAAATTTTCAACTCTCTAACTTTGGTTGACGCTTTCATTTTAAAACTCAGTAGAAGAAAATGCAAGCGCTTTTCATAAAAAAGCGTAGAATATTTTCAAAATAGAGATAAGCACAGAAGTAGAAATGGTACTAATTGACAGCTTTTTAGCTAATTGTAGAATAATCGACTGACAATAATTCTACATAGGATTTTTGAAAAAGTTTCAGATAATGACCGCTTTTCTATATAGTAGGCTTTTGCTCAAAAATAACAAAGTTAAGATAATCCTACTAGTGCGCGGGCTGTAAGATGAAAAAAATACCAACTTTAGAAAAAAGCTTGCAGAAATTTTCAATGGGCCGTATAATTTTGCTTGTAAGCGATTGCTAAGAAGAAAGCAAGTATTATCTGCATAATGGAGGCAAATATGTATTCAGCAAAAATGCCAGAAGGATATTTATGGGGCGGGGCAGTGGCTGCCCACCAATTAGAAGGTGCCTGGAACGTTGACGGCAAGGGGATGAGCGTGGCCGACGTCATGACCGTTGGCTCAGCGACTAAGCCGCGGGAAATTACCGACGGCGTGATTCCGGGCAAGAACTACCCAAACCACGAAGCTATCGACTTCTACCACCACTATAAAGAAGACATCAAGCTTTTGGCCGGCATGGGCTTTAAGGCCTTTAGAACTTCCATTGCTTGGACCAGAATTTTCCCTAATGGGGACGATGCGGAGCCAAACGAAGCTGGCCTTAAGTTCTACGATGACCTTTTTGACGAAATGCACAAGTATGGCATTGAACCAGTCATTACCTTGAGCCACTTTGAAATGCCATTCAACCTGGCCAAAAACTATGGAGGCTTTACCAACCGCAAGGTTATCGACTTCTTCGTCCGTTTTGCTGAAGTTTGCTTCAAGCGCTACAAGGACAAGGTTAAGTACTGGATGACTTTTAACGAAATTGACAACCAGAGTGCTTTTAACAACGACTTCTTGATGGCCACTAACTCCGGCATCCTCTTTAAAGACGGCATGACCGACGAAGACAAGGAAGCGGCCATGTTCCAAGCTGCCCACTACGAATTTGTGGCCAGTGCCTTGGCGGTTAAAATTGGTCACAAGATCAACCCCAACTTTAAGATCGGCCTGATGATCAACTACTCCCCAGTGCGGCCACTGACGCCAAGCTCAGACGACGCCCTGTTGGCCGACAAGTTTGAGCAGCGCCGCGACTTCTTCAGCGACGTCCAAGTCTTTGGCGAATACCCAAAGGGCGTTGAAGCCTACATCAAGCAGCACGGTTACCGTCCAGACATCACCGACGAAGATCGGGTTGTCTTAAAAGAAGGTACGGTTGACTACGTGGCCTTTTCTTACTACCAAACCACCACGGTTTCGAGTGAAAAAGTGAAGCCAGACGAATTAAGCGACCTGGAAAAGGCAGTTGCCGTTAACCCAACCTTGGAACGTTCTGACTGGGGCTGGGAAATCGACCCAACTGGGATCCGGCTGTCTCTCAACCACCTGACTGACCGCTACCACCTGCCACTCTTCATCGTTGAAAATGGCCTGGGTGCTTTTGACAAGGTTGAAGATGGCGAAATCCACGACCCATACCGGGTAGACTACCTGAAGAAGCACATCAGCGAAATGGAAAAGGCTGTTGAAATCGATGGCGTGGACCTGATGGGCTACCTGCCATGGGGGCCAATCGACCTGGTTTCAGCTGGGACTGGTCAAATGGACAAGCGCTACGGATTCATCTACGTTAACAAGAATGACGAAGGTGAAGGCGATCTGTCCAGAAAGCCAAAGGACTCATACTACTGGTACAAGAAGGTTATCGCTTCAAACGGCGAAGACCTGGATTAATCTGGCAAAAAGCAGCTTGCACGTGCAGGCTGCTTTTGCTTTTTAGGAGGCAAAAAATGGGCTTTAGAGACGACTTTTTATGGGGCGGCGCAGTGGCTGCCAACCAGGTAGAAGGCGCCTGGAACGAAGACGGCAAGGGGATGAGCGTGGCTGACGTGGCTCGCTATAAAAAAGACGTGGACGTGAAGGACTACAAGAAAAACGTGGCGATTACGACCGCCGAAATCGAGGCTGCCATGGCGGTTCCCACGGACACAAATTACCCCAAGAGACGGGGGATTGACGGCTACCACCACTACCAAGAGGACATTGCCTTGTTTGGGGAGCTGGGCTTCAAGGTGCTCCGCTTCTCCATTGCCTGGAGCCGGCTGTTTCCAACAGGCGAAGAAACGGAGCCAAATGAAGCTGGGATTGCCTACTACCGCAAGGTCCTGGCAGAACTGAAAAAGCAGGGGATCGAGCCCCTGATCACGCTGTCGCACTACGAGATGCCGCTGAATTTGGCGGTCAAGTACAATGGCTGGGCCGACAAGCGGGTGATTGATTACTTCGTTCGCTTTGCCAAAACTTGTTTTAAGGCTTTTCCTAAGGTCAAGTACTGGCTGACTTTTAACGAAATCGACAGCGTCCTCCGCCACCCCTTCACTTCAGCCGGCATCATCCCTGACCAAAGCCAAAATCTGCTAGAAGACGAGTACCAGGCCCTTCACAACCAGTTCGTTGCGTCAGCGATAGTGACCAAATTGGCCCACCAGCTGATTCCGGGCAGCCAGGTGGGCTGCATGCTGACCAAGATCACGACTTATCCGGCAACGCCTAAGCCTGAAGACGTTTTGGCCACTTTGAATAAAAATCTTCTGAACTACTTCCCGGCCGACGTTCAGGCTAAGGGCGAATATCCCAAGCTGATCCTGGCTTATTTTGCCAAAAAGCATCTGGATATCCAGATGACTGACGAAGAACTACGGATAATCAAGGAAAATCCGGTTGACTTCATCTCCTTTAGCTACTACCAGTCAATGACCGCGGCTGCTGATGAGCGAGGATTAGAGATAACGTCGGGCAACACTGTGACCGGAGGGAAAAATCCTTACCTAGAGGCGACGCCTTGGGGCTGGACAGTGGACCCGGTGGGCCTGCGGATTTCTCTCATTGAACTCTACGACCGCTACCAAAAGCCTTTGTTTGTCGTAGAAAACGGGATGGGGACTTTTGACAAGTTGGAAGCTGGTAAAGTCCACGACCCATATCGGATCGCCTACTTCAAGGGCCACCTCAGCGAGATGAAAAAGGCGGTCGAAGCCGGTGTGGATTTGCTGGGCTACACTTCTTGGGCGCCAATCGATTTGGTTTCCGCCAGTACCTCGCAGATGAGCAAGCGCTACGGCTTTATTTACGTAGACCTTGATGATAATGGCAAAGGCAGCGGCAAACGCTACAAGAAGGATTCTTTTGCCTGGTACCAGCAGGTCATCGCTACGAATGGGGCAGAGCTGTAATTGCCAAAAAGAGGTCAATTTTTGGCTTTATTTTAACTAAAAATAACAGTAGAATGTCAATGTAAGCGATTTTTAAGGAGCGAAAAATGACTAAATACCTCAGTATTGACATCGGCGGCACTAACGTTAAGTACGCCGAATTGAACGAATCCGTCGACGTGATCGCCAAGGGCAAGGTAAAGACTGAACACAACTTGGATGACTTTTTGGCAGAAATTGACCAAATCGTTGATAAGTTCCAAGCAGATGGCTTAAGCGGGATTGCCTTTTGCGCGCCCGGCAAGATCGAAGACACGACCATCCGCTTTGGCGGGGCTCTGCCCTTTTTAGACGGGGTGGACTTTGCCAAAAGATATGAAAAGCTCGGCTTGCCAGTTGCCGTGGTTAACGACGGCAAGGCCAGTGCCCTGGCTGAAAGCTGGCTGGGCAGCCTGCAGGGCGTGAAAAATGGGGCGGCCATCGTCCTGGGCACCGGCGTGGGCGGCGGGATCATCGTGAACGGGCAGCTGCTGGCCGGTGAACACTTCCAGGCAGGCGAGCTCAGCTTTGGGATTCTCAATGTGGACAAGACCGGCTTCGACGCCACGGTCGGCTCCTACGGATCAGCTGTAGGGATGATTGAACGGGTGAACCAGGCGATTGGGAACGAGGACACAACCGATGGACTGGCCGCTTTTAACGCCATTAACGCGGGTAAGCCGGAAGCGGTAGCGATTTTTAAAAATTACTGCAAGAACGTGGCCTATCTAATCTTGAATGTCCAATCCGTGGTTGACTTAAAGCGGATTACCATTGGCGGTGGGATTTCTGCTCAGGACGCCGTGATTGATGGGATCAGGGAGGCGATCAACGAGATCCGCGAGGAAATTCCAGTCGTTAAGATGAGCCTGACCCCTCCGGAGATCGTCCGCGCGCAGTTTATGAACACGGCCAACATTTACGGGGCCCTTTACAACCTGCTGCTCAAGGTTGAAGGCTAATGGCAGAAAATTTTAGCCACGAAATCGTCATTCCCACGGATCCGCTTTTTGCCTGGGTCCATATCTTTAAGGACCTGACGGGCCCGTCGACCATTGCACCCCATTGGCACGAGGGGATCGAACTGTCTTACACTATCCGGGGGCAAATTGACGAATTCAAGATTAATGGGAAAAAGTTTCAGACGCAGCCCGGGCAGATTCTGGTCAAAAAATGTCCGGGTGACCCGGCTTTTGGTGGAAGTGCTAGAGTTGCTTCTAACGTTAAAAAGAGGTGCTAAAAGATCAACCAGCGCCAAAAACTAGCTAAGATACCACTTTCGGCATCTTTTTTCTTAGCCTAGAATGTGAGTGAATATAGAAATGGAAGGAGAGATACCATGACGAAAGATGAAGTTTTACAAGCAGTGATGACGATGAGAACGGAATGGAAGAAGAGCGATGACGCCCGTGATGCTGGCCTGCCAACCGAAATTCCGGAAGTAGTCCGGCATAACGACATTCAGTACGGGAAAGACCCGAAGTGGAACCTGCTGGATTTGTACGTGCCAAATGGCGTGAGCGGCAAGATTCCGGTGATCATTCAAATCCACGGCGGCGGCTGGGTTTACGGCACCAAGGAAACTTACCAGTTTTACGGACTGGGGCTGGCCAAGCGCGGCTTTGCCTTTGTCAATGCCAACTATTTGCTCGGGCCAGAGAGTACTTTTCCAGAAGAACTGGACCAGGTGAACGAATACGTCCACTGGGTCAGCGACCACGCCGATGAATATAACTTGGACCGGGACAACGTCTTTTTGATCGGGGACTCAGCTGGCGGCCAGATGGCTGAGCAGTACACGGTGGTCTTGACCAATCCAGCCTACCGGGCAAAGCTGGGGTATGAACTGCCAAACCTCCACTTTAGAGCGGTCGCTTTGAACAGCCCGGCCACCTTCATGCTGGACCCAGGAATGGTTGGCGGCGGCACGGCGGCCTACTTCAAGCCGGACGTCATGGCCGATCCGGAAAAGCTGGACCTTCTGAACGTAGAAAAGTACATCACCAGCGACTTTTTGCCAACTTACATCAGCACGGCTAATGAGGACTTCATCCACGACTGCGCGGTGCGGCTGGATGGCTTTTTGCGGGCCAAGGGCGTGGAAGTGGTGGAAAAGTCCTTCGGGGATGCTGACCACCCAGAGCCGCACGTCTTCTTGATCAACCAAAAAGACGACCTGGCACGGCAGTGCAACGACGAAGAGATGGAATTCTTTAAGAAGCATTTTAATAGAAGCTGACCCCTTCGCCTGCCATCTGGGAAAAAGGGGGCTTGTGCCGTTTTACTCAACTAAAGCTTGCTTTTTAATAATCCGGTAAAAAGTTTACTCAACCACCAGCCACTTTTTAATCAAGCCGAAACGATTTTACTCAACTGCCGGCTGTTTTTTAATAATTGGCATAAAATTGACTCAACTACGGCGACTTTTTTAATAAAGTCCCCTAAAAAAGACTCAACTAACTAATCCTTTTTAATAAAAAAGATTTGCAACACACAAAAACGCCAAGCTCACACATGAGCTTGGCGCTTTCTTTATCCTAAAAGTGCTTGGTCGTTAGCAAATTCTGACCCAGAGGCCTTCTCAAAGAGTTGGAGCAGCTTCTCAACCGTCAGCTGCTTCTTTTCTTCGCCCTTAACATCGACCACGACCTTACCTTCGTTCATCATGATCAGGCGGTTCCCGTGCTCAATAGCATCCCGCATGTTGTGGGTCACCATCAAGGTGGTCAAGTGGCCTTCTGCAACGATCCGGTCAGTTGCGTTCAGCACCTTTTCGGCCGTCTTGGGGTCTAGAGCCGCGGTGTGTTCGTCGAGCAAAAGCACCTTTGGCTTGACCAAAGTGGCCATGAGCAAGGTCAAAGCCTGACGCTGCCCACCTGACAAAAGACCAACCTTGGCGCTGAGGCGTTGGTCTAAGCCCAGGTCCAGCAGCTTCAGCTTTTCCCGGTAGAACTCTCTTTCCTTCGCGGTCACTTCCCACTTGAGCCCGCGCTTTTTCCCGCGGCGGGCAGCCAGCGCGAGGTTTTCGTCGATCTGCATAGTTGCCGCTGTCCCGGTCATGGGGTCCTGGAAAACGCGGCCGATCAAGGATGCACGCTTAAAGTCGGGCAAACCAGTGACGTCCTGTCCATCGATGATGATCGAACCCGTGTCCACTGGCCACACGCCGGCGATGGCGTTCAAGGTCGTGGACTTGCCGGCACCGTTGCCGCCGATGACCGTGACGAAGTCGCCGTCTTCCAAGGTCAGGTTGACCCCGTTCAAGGCGTGCTTTTCCGTGATGGTCCCTTTATTAAAAGTCTTCGTGATATTCTTCAGTTCCAGCATGGCTAGGCCTCCTTTTTAGACTGCTTGCCAGCCTTGGCAAAAGAGTTCTTGGACTTGCTTCTCAGGTATGGTACCGCCAAGAAGAGGGCGACGATGATGGCTGTGAACAGCTTCATCAGGTTTGGGTTCATCTGCAGCCATAAAATCAGGGTGTAGACCAGGTAGTAGATGATCGCGCCGACTACGACAAAGATCAGGTGGCCAGCGAAGTTAAGCTTTTTGCCAAAAATCGCCTCGCCCACAACTTCTCCGATGATGACGGCGGCTAAGCCGATAACGATGGAGCCACGGCCCGCGTTAACGTCGGCAAAGCCGGAGTACTGGGTGGACAGGGCGCCTGCTACGGCAACCAGGCCGTTAGAAATGGCTAGCCCTACCACCTTCATGCGGTTAACATTGATCCCTTGAGCCTTGCTCATTTCCTGGTTGGCGCCAGTTGCCCGGAGGGCTGAGCCAAGCTCGGTCCCAAAGAACCAGTACATGATGGCAATGATGACGGCGGCCAAGATGAAGCAGACCAGGAGGGACTGGTTGACGTTCAGACCCGTCATCACTAAGTTGGGCGTCGCGGAGCTAACGGCGGTGTTGGCCTTAAAGTCCATGATAGCCAGGTTGATGGAGTAGAGGGCATATTGGGTCAAGATCCCGGCCAAGATGGCAGGAATGCCGAACTTGGTGTGTAAAAAGCCAGTCACAAAGCCGGCCGCAAGGCCCGCTACTAAAGCCACCAAAACGGTCACCCAGGGGTTGACCCCCTTCATGATCATGACCGCGGACACGGCCCCGCCAGTGGCGAAGGTCCCGTCGACTGTCAAGTCGGCGATGTCCAAAATTCTAAAAGTAATGTAGACGCCCAAGGCCATGATGCCCCAGAACAGCCCCTGAGCGGCGGCTGCTGGCAAACGGCCAGCCAGGTCCACAAAACTCAGTGATGATAGGTATGCTCCCATGTCAAACTCTTCTTTCTAACAAATCTAGTGGACTAGTTCTTGAATGCCTTGTAGCCCTTTGGTACCTTGATGCCCAGCTTCTTGCAGATGGTTGGGTTGTATTCCTTAACAGGATTTGCGTAGTATTGGATTGGCATCTTGGAGATCTTCTTTTTGCCAGTTAAAATTTGGACAGCCATCTTACCGGTGGTCTTGCCTAAGCCGTAGTAGTCGATGGACAGGGTAGCCACGCCGCACTTGGCCATGATCCCTTCTTCACCGGCGATGATTGGAGTCTTAGCCTTCAAAGCCACGTTGTTGATGGTCTTAGCGCAGGATGCTGCGGTGTTGTCGGTTGGGATGTAGATAACGTCGCTGTTGCTTGCAGCTTGCTGGGTAACAGAGCTGACGTCGTTAGTGTCAGAGAAAGTGTAAGTCTTAACGGTTAAGCCGTCTTTCTTAGCGTACTTGGCCACTTGTTCGGCTTGGTACTTGGAGTTAGGCTCAGCTGAGCAGTAAAGGATGCCAAGCTTTTTAGCCTTAGGAACGAAGTCCTTGATCATCTTTTCTTGCTTGTCAAGTGGTGCCAAGTCTGAAGTCCCGGAAACATTGCCTCCTACAGTTCCGTTAAATTTCTTCAGGTTCAAGGCTACTTGGTAGTTGGTAACCGCCGTCCCTAAAATTGGAATGGTCTTGGTCGCTGATTCAGCTGCTTGCAAAGAAGCAGTGGCGTTGGCCAAGATCAAGTCTTCTTTTTCAGAAGCAAAGTTGGTGGCGATGGTGGTTGCCGTGGACGAGTCGCCTTGGGCGTTTTGGGTGTCGAACTTCACGTGGCTCTTGCCCAGTTCCTTGGTCACTTCATCCTTGAAGCCCTTGGTGGCCGCGTCCAGTGCCTCGTGCTGCACCAGCTGCAAGATCCCGATCTTGTAAACCTTATTAGAGGAAGATGAGGATCCAGTTGATGATGTCGAGGATGAACAGCCGGCCAAGGCCGCTCCCATAGCCAAACTTGCCGCCATAATGCTTAACACTTTAATCTTTTTCATAATTTTCTCCTAACTAAACAAGCCTTGCTCTAGCAGGGCTGTCTGGTTTAGGAGACAGGGATGCTAGAGGCTACTGAAATTTTAATGAGTTTATAATAATAGTTCATGTGTCTAATTTTAAGGAACTCTTAATAAAAAGTCAATTGCTTTGACAAAGATTTTTAGCAAAAAAGGACATCGCCGGGTGGCGATGTCCTTTAATAGTTATCTGAGGGAAAAAAGTTTAGCTTTCTTCTTCGCTGCAGATTGCGATCACGCGCATCTTGTAGCCGTAGGTGTGGTCTTCAGTGACCTTTTCACCGGTGTGGTCGGTGATCACGGCGTCAACGTGGCCGCCCTTTGATACGAATTCATCAATGGCTTCTTTAACTTGGGTAAAAGTGCCTTCAAATACCTTGGTAAATTGCATAGTGGTGTCCTCCTCACTTCTTTAGTTACTTATATTTTACTACTTATTTTAGGATGTGGTAGTAAGTAATAGAAGTTAGCGCTTGTATAATGGATAGCGATAGTTGAGAGGGCTTGCTTTGCCATGCAGGATGAACAATTTTATGATTAAATTGTGAAAATTATCACCCTATAGAAAAGCTGCTAACGAATAGGATACGTCTTTGATATTTGTATATTTTTGTAAAAGCAGGTCGCTTTTTAGCATTTTATCAATACATTTCAAATATTTTGCTATTTTTAAAGAGCGTGTAAAAAGTTCATCAAAATAGCACATTTTTTTAAAAGTTAATCTTTATTTCATTAAAAAGCGCGTTATAATGTGGAATATAGGAATTAGAAAAATTGATTATTTATAGGGAAAGGAACCTAGATCATGAAGAACAACCGTTTATTCAAGGAATTAAGTAAAGCTACTGTTGCTGTAAGTTTACTCGCTGCTGGTACTCCAGTGGTTCAAGCTGCTACTGCTGACACTGCTAAGACCACCGAAACTACCAAGGCAGCTGACACCACCAAGACTGCTACTGACACTAAGAAAGCAGCAGACACCAAGACTGCTACTGACGTTAAGAAGGCAGAAGACGCCAAGACTGCTACTGACACTAAGAAGGCAGAAGACACTAAGACGACTACCGACACTAAGAAGTCAACCAAGGACACCAAGAAGGTAGCCAAGAAGACTACTAAGAAAGCCAAGAAGGCTGCTAAAAAGGCTAAGAAAGCAACCAAGAAGGTAGCTAAGAAGGCTGCCAAGAAGACCACCAAG
>NZ_AZDU01000042.1 GCF_001434815.1 Lactobacillus equicursoris DSM 19284 = JCM 14600 = CIP 110162 | reverse complement strand
TAAAAGCCTATGGCTAACAAAGGTTGGGGGATCATCACCACTAGATATTTACCTTTTTCCAAAAAGAAGCCTATACTAAAAAGTAAGAGGCAAAAAGATGATCAAAAAAGAAGTAAAAGTCAGCTTATTATATGAATTAGAAAATCTCCACCATGTCGTGGTTCAGGCAGCTTACGTCGATGGCGAATCCGTTTACGCCTTGCAGCTGCTCCATAAGCAGACTGACATCGCGGTCTACCATGGCAATGCCCGCGGGAAAAAGGTCTACTTTGACCCGCATTTTCCGCATGTCTATCTAACCGACAAGGCGGGTGGCCACACGCAGACTTTTACCTATAGCGGAAGCGACCACAAGTGGTACATTGGCACCAAGCACCAAAAATCCGGCCATACCCTCTGGGACATCCAAATTGCCCGGGTAGACCTGGATGTCGTCCCCATTCAGCATGACTCTAATACCCAGATGGTCCGCCTGTCCCACCTAAACCGGGCGGGGGCGACCTATGGCGATGGAAGCGTCCAATACGAGGGAAAATTGTATGAGCGAATGGAAGCTGCCGTTTCACCAGACCTGCAAACTTTCTTAGTCGCCACGATTGATCTCAATCATGTAGGTCACTTTGCCATCTACGACAATAATTTGATTCAGGAAAAATTGGACGAGGCTGAAGCTAGCCATGCCAATGTCAACATTGAAGACATCCCGTGCCTTGGTGCTTTTACCATCCCGCACTTCAATCAGCATCCCCTCAAATCCATCCAGGGCTACGCCATCGACAACGACGCCAACATCTACGTCTCCAGCCAGCCTAGTCCTAAGCCCGGCCTTTTTGGCCACTATAAACAGCAAAGCCCCCGCGAGATCGTCAAGATTCCTTGGGGTGAAGCTGATAGTAAAAAGTGGTCGGTGGCAGACTTAGATCGCGAAAAAGTCCTTGACCAGTTTGGCTTTGCGACCGAATTTGAAGGAATACAGGTAAGTGAGTCTGGTGACCTTTACCTAACAGTGGCCTACCATGCCAAAGATAATGGTACAACTTTGAAAAATCGGATCTACCGTATTAGCGGTTTATAGAAAAAGCTTCGAAACGTCTTTTGTTTCGAAGCTTTTTTTTCGGCCATGCAGGAGTATTCAAATGTGACTATTCAAAGGCCATTTGGCTGGTGTAGAGTTGATAGTAGAAGCCGTGCTTCTTTAAGAGCTCTTTATGCGGTCCTTGTTCAATCACCTTTCCGTCTTTAAGGACAACGATTTTATCTGAATTCAAAATGGTCTTCAAGCGGTGAGCAATCACGAAGCTGGTTCTGCCAGCGATCATGTTGTCCATGGCCGTTTGAATCTTTTCTTCCGTCACCGTGTCAACGTTACTGGTGGCTTCGTCCAGGATCAAGAAGGCGGGGTCAACCAGCATCGTTCTGGCGATGGACATCAATTGCTTTTGCCCAGTTGAAAAACTGGCCTTGCCGTTTTCGATCTTGGTCTCATACTTGTCAGGGAGAGTCATGATAAAGTCGTGAATCTGCGCTTCCTTGGCTGCCGCGATGACTTCGTCCATGGAAGCGTCCGGCTTGCCATAGCGGATGTTGTCGGCAACCGTGCCGGAGAAGAGAACAGAGTCTTGCAAGACGATGCCGACGTTTTGTCTGAGGCTGGTCAACTGAATGTCTCTAACATCAGTCCCGTCGAAGGTGACCTTGCCAGCAGTCACGTCATAGAAGCGGTTGATCAGGTTCATGATCGTGGTCTTCCCGCTCCCGGTTGGGCCAACAATGGCCACTGAATGGCCCTTAGCGACTTCAATCGAAACATCTTTCAGGATTTGCTTGTCAGGGTTATAGGCGAAGTCGACATCTTCTAAGCGCACAGCCTGGCTGACGCCGGATATCTTTTGGCCATTCTCTACCCGGTTTTCTTCGTCTTGTTTTTCAACATGGGCTAAACGGCGGGCGCCAGTAATTGCCAGCTGGATCATGGAGTAAATGGAAGTGATCTGGGTCAGCGGCTGGAAGTAGGTCCAGGAGTATTCGGTAAAAGTCACGATCATGCCGAGTCCGGCCGCCCGGCTGACTTGTCCGGTCACCATCAAGAAGGCCCCAGCGGAAATGACAATGGCAAAGTTGAGCATGGCAAAGCCGTTTAAGAGGGGGTTCAAGATTCCAGAGTAAAATTGCCCCTTGAACATGGCTTCACGCACCTTGCTGTTTTTTTCTTGAAAACCCGCGATAGAGTCTTGTCGCAGCCCCTGGGTCAGGATCACGTTTTGGCCATTCAGCTGTTCATTGATGTAGGCCGTTAATGACCCGATTTCGTCTTGCTGCTTGTCTAAGTAGACGCGGGCTTTTTTCATGATGATAAAGGAGATCATCAAGATAAATGGCGTCGTTGCCACAACCGCGATCGCCATCTTCCAGTTGAGGACGAACATGAAGGCGATGGTCCCGAAGAAGAGGAAGCCTTGAGAGATGATTTCTGAGAAGGCATTGTTTAGTGCGTTAAAAATGTTGTCGAGGTCTGAGTTAAACAGGGACAGGATCTGCCCGTCTTGGTGGGTGTCAAAGTACTTGATGGTCATTCTTTGCAATTTGCCAAAAAGTCCCTTGCGCATGTCATTGTTGGCGTTGGCATTAAACTTGGTCATCATGATCCAGGCAATAAAGGTTGCCACTGAGTTTAGTACGTAAAAGCCGGACATGAGGGCCAGGACTTCAAAAAAGCCGGACAAAGTGGTATTGCCCTTTGAGGCTGCCTTGATGTAGCTGGTCAAGCTAGAAACAGCTTGTCCTAAAAAGGTTGGGGCGACCACCTGAGCCGCGGCGGCTAAAAGGTAAATGAGGGCCGCGATTACAATTTGTTTTTTGTATTTTTTGAGGTACTTCTTAAAGTAGTTAAAGGCGGTTGCGTTTTCCTGCATTAGAGGTCCTCCTTTCTTTCCTTGGCTTTTTGGGTCTGGTAGATTTCCTGGTAAACCGGTGAGCTCTTAAGCAATTCTTGGTGGGTGCCTTGGGCGACCAGCTTGCCATCATCTAGTACTAAAATTTTGTCAGCGTGCATGACGGAGACGATCTTTTCGGCAATCATGACGACCGTGGTCTTAGACAGTTTTTTCTCCAAGGCTTCTTGGACCAGCTTTTCGCTCTTGGCGTCCAGGGCAGAAGTAGAATCGTCCAAAATCAGGATTGGCGAGTCGGCAATGATCCCTCGGGCAATGGACAGCCGCTGCTTTTGCCCGCCGGAGAAGTTGGCAGACCGCTCTTCGACTTCGTGGTTGAAACTGTCGCCGTAAGTCTGGATAAATTCGCTGGCTTGGGCGATTTGGGCAGCACGCTCAAGTTCATAAGGCGTGGCGTCGGCCTTTCCCTGGCGGAGGTTGTCAGCGATCGTTCCTGAGAAGAGGACCGGCTTTTGCAAAACGTAAGAAACCGTCTTGTGCAGGGCTTCTTCACTGACTTCTTTTAAGTTGGACCCGCCAATTTTGACCTTGCCAGCCGTTGGGTCATAGAGACGGTCGATTAATTGAGCGATAGTGGACTTGCCAGACCCAGTGGCGCCGACAATCCCAATCATCTGACCCGGATCAGCCTTAAAAGAAACATGCTTTAAGACTGGCTGGTCGCCGTCGGGGTAGGTGAAGGAGACATCCCTGAATTCGATGGAGCCAGCTAAGGCATCCTTTGGGGCCTGGTCATTAAAGACCACGTCTGGTTCAGTGTCCATGACTTCCTTGATCCGCTTTAAGGAAACATTCCCGCGGGAGATGGCCATCATGGCCATGCCGACAAAGAGGATGGCAAAGAGCAGGGTCAAGACATAGTTGACATAAGGACTGATGACTGTCACGTCGCCTGGGTGGCTCAAAATAGAGGTCCCAACCAGGTAAACCACCAGGGAAATGGTCAGGTAAGAAACCAGGGTGGCGGCTGGGATGATGATGGAGAACCAGTAGCCGATTCGGATGTTGATCTGGTTTAAGTCGTCAGAGTCTTTGTTAAACTTGCTGATTTCTTGGCCTTCTTGGTTGAAGGACTTGACCACCCGGACCCCTTGGAGAAATTCCCCAGCTCGGCCGGACAGCTTGTCCATGTAGATCTGGAACTTTTCAAAATCGCCGGTCATCTTGCCTAAAACGTAGCTGCCGATCCCTAGGACCAGGACCAGCATGACAAAGACGGCCCACCAGTAGCGAGGCAGAATCACGATCGCCATGACAAAGGAGCCGATCATCATGATCGGCAGGCGCAGCAGCTGCATGAAGATGGTCATCACCATGTTCATGACTTGCTGCATGTCGTTAATCAGGCGGACGCTGAGGGATTCAGAAGAGAATTTCTGAATATTAGCTAGGGAAAAAGTCTGAATCTTGGCGTAGGTGTCTTCTCTTAAATCGCTGACCACGCCCTGGGTAATCCGGGCAGCGTAGAAAACGTTGAAAACGCCGGAAACAATGGCTAAAATCCCCGTTGCCACCAAGAGGCTGGTGTCGCGCAAAACGGCACCTGATTGGCCCACAAGCAGTTCTGCTTGAACCTGCTGGAGCAGGACTGGCTGATAGAGGGTGGTAAAGACGGAGAGGAGGATGGCAATGGCTGCCCCCACCACGTCTTTTTTGTAATTCTTTAAGTAGGGTAGTAGTTGTTTCATTTTTCCTCTCTTTCTAATGGTGACTAGTTGGTACTTTTGGCAATTTCAGTTTGCAAAAGGTCTGCCCACTCACTGATGAGCTGAACGGCCTGCCTGGCTTTGTCCTGGCCGAAGGTAGCAATTACGCGCTCTTCGATCTCAACTAAGGGAGCGATTTTTTCCTTGGCATAGGTCTGCCCCTTGGCCGTCAGTTTGCAAAACTTGACCCGCTTGTCGTCAGGACTGGGAGTCAGGGTTAGGTAGCCGGCGTCCTCAAGTTGGTGCATCCCTTTATTGATGGATTGCTTAGGAATACCGGAGCGGTAAACCAGCTCTTTTTGGGCCATTTGCTTGTGGGTCAAGAGCTCATAAAGAATGATGCTGGTGTATTGGGAAAGCCCGCAGCTTTCATCGTAGTGCTGGTAGGCATGGCTCATCTTGATCGTGGCCAGGTTAGCAAGCTCGGTCAAACTGTCTTCTTTATTATCTGCAAGATTTTTGTCCATGAAAAGTCCCCTTGTGTACTAATTCTTTGACCAGTTTAGTCTCTATGTGGACTATTGTCAAGAGGGATGCTTGTAAAATTGACATGTTATAATGAAAAAGCAACGTAAAAAATAGAAATTAGGAAAAGGTACAAATGAAGCTGTTAAAGAAAATTGGTCAAATTTTGCTGGGCTTGCTGGCAGTTTTAATAGTCGTGGTGGGTGGTTACTACATTTACCTGGCTAGCCATTACTACCGAATTCCAGATAAGCAGAAGCAAGCGATTCACAATAATCAAACGGCAATTTTAAAAGCCGGTAAGACTTACCGGGCAACGACTTATAACGTGGGCTTTGGGGCATACAACCAGAAGTTTTCCTTTTTCATGGATTCTGGGGAACTAAAGGATGGAACTAAGCTTAGAGGGACGCGAGGCACAGCCTTTTCCAAAAAGGCAGTCCTGGCGTCAACCAATGGGGTAATTTCAACCTTGAAAAAGCAGAAGGCAGATTTCATGCTTTTTCAAGAGATTGATACTAATTCAACCCGGTCTTACCATGTAAGTCAGGTGAAAAAGGTGGAGCAGGCTTTTCGGGGTTACGGCAATACTTTTGCATTAAATTTCCATGCGGCCTTTATTGCGCTGCCGCTGAATAACCCGCATGGCACGGTTAGAAGTGGCCTGTTATCCTTAAGCAAGTACCGGATGGCCAGTGCTGTTCGCCGCAAGTACCCGGTATCTAGTGGCCCTATTGAGAAGTTCGTTGACCTGGACCGCTGCTTCACCGTCATGCGCTACCGGGTCGACAATGGGAAAGACCTGATTTTGATCAACTCCCATATGTCAGCCTATGACAAGGGCGGTAAGATGCGAAAAGCGCAAATGAAGTTGCTCTCGAGCGTGATTGAAAAAGAGTACCAGCAGGGCAACTACGTGATTGTGGGTGGCGACTTTAACCATGCACTGGGCAAAGACATGCTGACGCACTTTCAGCATGAAGAAAAGATTCCTAGTTGGGTCTCAGTCTTGAGTGAAAAAATGCTGCCAAAAGGCTTTTCCATGGTTAAAGCTACAAACCGGGAGACTGTGCCTACCTGCCGGGCAACGGACATGGCCTATGATCCCAAAGTCAACTATATGACCATCTGCGATGGCTTTATCGTGTCCAAAAATGCGGAAGCTAAAGCTTTTAATATTAACACCCAGTTTAAGTATGCGGACCACAATCCGGTGAGACTGAGCTTTAAATTAAAATAGTAAAAGTCCAGTACATTTAAATAATAAGAAGTCCAATGCTATCGGTAGCATTGGACTTCTTTACATGTTTGACTAGTTGTCAAGCAAATCTTTTACAGGTTGCAATAACTGTAAAAGTAAACAAAAATATCTCTGGTAATTAATCCTTAATCTGCTATGCTTATAGTAGATTAAGGATTTCGTGAATGGGGAAAATCATGTACTATCAAGATTACCGAGAAAATTTACAGAATATTTTAGACAACATTAAAGGCGACCAAGACTCGTTAAACCTTGGTGCCATTGCGATTATTTCACTTTTAGATATGGCCATGGTCAAAGAAGACGGCGATGACAACGATGAAGAAGATGAGCAAAGTGAAAAAGACGATGAAGGCGCTAACCGTGATAATACTAATGAAAACGATGACGAGGAAATAACAGAAGGGGATGAAGAACCTAAAGAAGACAATGATCAGGATGCAGCAACTGAGACAATTCCAAAATCTGAAGAGAATAAAGAAGAAAAGCTCGAAACTGTAGAAGAAGCAGTTCCAGAAGAATCTGAGTCTGAACCTATTCCTGAAATTAAGACGGTGGAGGATGAATATGGTGTTCCGACAGGTCACCGTGCTGTTATTGTAGAAAGGTCCTTGCAAGGCGTGCGTTTGCACAATGCTAATACCAATGAGTATATTGGCATCTTAAACGAGGAGATCACCCGCCGTTTTAACATCGGCAATGGCTCCCTGATTGAGGTTAACCCGGTAGAAGGCCGCTTTGCTTTTGTCAGAACCTTGCACCAAGTTGATGAGCCAGAAGATAATGATGTGTTCCATTTTGCTGTGGTTAAAAGAGAAAGTGCGGCTAACACCCTGTATGTGGACTCTAATGTCGGCGGCGATAAGCTGAGCGACTACAATCCGACCCAAAATACCTATTTTATTCCGACCGTAGTCAATAAGCTGACGTCAAGCAATGGTTTTGTCAGTGAAGGTGACATCTTGGACCTGGCCTGGAAGGAAGACCGGCCTGAAGAAATCCGGATTCGATGGGTTTACCCAGATACCAATTTGGGTTCCATGCCGTCTCAAAAGATAAAGGAAAAGAAGAAAGAACTAGCGCCAAATGCCACAACGCCAAAGAAGGGCGTGCCGACTCCGAAAAACGTCAAGGAAGAAAAAAATAAAACCAATGAGTCTATGACCAGCATTGCCTATAACTTAAACGGGAAAAAGGTGACGGTGGTGATTGGCAATGAAATCAGAAGTACAGTGGTTAACAGTTTGATTTCCGCACATAATGGCAAGGGGAATGTGATTGATGCCTTTAAGTTCTCCAATGTCGACAAGTTTTATAAAAAGGCTTTGCGGCATACTGACTTGGTCGTGATGGTTCAGAACTTGAATAAGCACGCGACTAGTAAGACCTTGCAAAAGTATGTCAAAAAGTATAAGCTACGCTTTGCCATTGCGGACTCGGCGGGCTTGTCTTCAATTGAACGGGCCATTTACCGAGCATACAAGGGATTGCCCGCATATGAAACGACCAACCAGCCGGTTGAATACCCAATGGCTGAATAATTGAAAACGGTCATATGCTGTAAATCCTAAGTGTTACCACAATAATTACTAAATCAAAAAAGACGCGGCAAAGCCGCGTCCACATAAAACAAAGTTAACAAAATACCATTCCGGAAGCAATATGACAAGTAATCCCCCAGCTAATCCTTCAAATGCTGGTCAAACCAATCAGTGATTTCCTTCAGTCTCCGAATCCGGTGCTTGGGTTGACCGCTGCGAGAAAGCTCATGGTTTTCGCCGTGGAAGAGGCACATTCTTGCTTCCACCCCGTAGTAAAGCAGGGCTCTAAACATCTGCATCCCCTCAGGCAATGGACAACGGTAGTCTTCCAAGGAGTGAATAAAGAGGGTAGGGGTCGTCACGTTTTTCGCATACTTCAAAGGCGACTGCTGCCAAGCATAATCCAGCTTTTCATCCAAATCCTTGGCGTCAATTGCATACAGGTCATCCCAGGGACCAATGTCAGACATAAAGGCATCGCTCAGCCAGTTTGACATGGATCGCTGGGTTGCCGCGGCCTTAAAGCGGTTAGTATGACCGATTACCCAGTTAGTCATATAGCCGCCATATGATCCCCCGGCAATCCCCAACTTGTCCCCATCGATTTGCGGTACCTGTTCCAAAACGGCATCGGTAAATTTCATCAAGTCCGTGTAGTCTTCCTGTCCCCAGTGCCCGCGCATGTTGGCATAATCGTTGCCTTGTCCATCCGACCCATAAATGTTGCCGAAAAAGACAAAGTAGCCAGCGCTAGCCCAAACTTGCATCTCATGGAAAAGCGATGTACCGTATACGGTTTTTGGACCACCGTGAACGTTTAGGATTGCAGGATACTTCTTCTCAGGATCAAAATCCTTCGGATAAAGAACCCAGCCGTGTTGTGTGTTGCCCGCGTAGTCGCTGTAGTCGACCTGATTGGCCTCCGCAACATAGTGATCTTTCAAAGCAGCTTCATTGTAGCTAGAGTGCTTCTCAATCTTGCCGTTTTGATAACTGTAAAGTTGCTGAGTTTCATTACTTGCTGGACCGGTAAACCAGCAAGTGCCGTCAGCGGTGAAATCGAAAAATTCGATTGAAGGGAACTCAAAAAACGGCGTAACTTTTTCGCCGTCAAAGCACTCTAGAATCGTGTGGTCAACCTTGGTGGTCGTGAAATAAAGCCGATCGTTAAAGACCCGGCTAGTGCGCACGTCCAGTAGGCAGAGGTCTGTGTCCACACAGTCGCCGTAGCAATCGTCCCAGGCTGCGGCCAAAGTCAGATCTGCATTTTCGGCATCATATTTGTAGAACTGCGGATTCTCTTCAACGCTGTATCGCTTTTGGTCAGTGGCAACCACATAGAGTTGACCATGCAAGACGCAAACGTCATAGATGACCCACATGTCTTTTGGCAAAAGATTTTTCGTTTCTAAAGTCGTCAGGTCGAGCGCAAATAAGCCAGGCTTGCGGCTCTTAGCTTGGGTATAGCTATCGCCAACAAAGTAAAGAGTATTGTCAAAAAGGTAGTGGTCGTCAAAGTTAAAGTACTTGTCGTCTGGCAAGAGCTCAGTTAATTTGCGGCTGGAAAGATCATACAGGTACAAACGATCCCGGAGCTTAGACAAAACGCCATCCCCGTTGAAGTAGGCGGGGAATTCATCTAAGACAGTGTAGTCTTTTGAATCTTTGTCCTTCTTCTTTTCAGCTTCGTTTAGGTCAACCCGTCTGCTTAGCAGGAGGCGGCCGTCTTCCAGGACATCAACGAGGCTGAAATCTTCGTGATCAAGCTTAGCAATTGCTTGTGCTTCACCGCCATTAAGGCTTAGCTTGTAAATAAAGGTCTTGCCTTTTTCCTTGCTGCGATTGCCAGTGAAGGCTACGGTCTGTTCATCGATGAAGACAAAGTCTTTTTCCTCCCCAAAAGAGGTTAGTGGCAAAACCTGGCCATTTTGATAAGTGTCCAGGGTGTACTTGTACTTATCCTTGTTCACTGCGTCTGGCAAGCCCTTGACCCAGACTAGGCTTTGTCCCTTAGTCTTAAGTTTGCCCAAGTTAGCGTAGTGCAAGAAGTCTTCGATTTTAATTGCTTTCATGAAGTTCCCCTTTTAAATATTAGAAAATAATGGTTAGGCTTAATTTACTATTTAGCTTGGAAAAAAGCAAGCTGAATCTTTTTAGAGGGTTCACTCTCTTATACTCTGTAGTGAAGTAGGGGTGAGCGATTTTAGTGATTTTGCCATCAAAAATAGCAGTCTGATTGAGGAACTTCTGAAGGAAATTGCAAAAAGCACAACAGTATTTTCAGAAAGACTCTTGACAAAAATAAAATCAAGCTTAAAATTAAAGCTATCAACTTAAGAAAAAATTAACTTCGAAAAGGACAGTAGCTTTAGTAAGGTCTGCAGAGAGTTTCCGTTCGGTGAAAGGAAACGGCCAAGCTAAGTCAGCGAAGATCACCTTTGAGTTGAAGCTGCAAAACGAGTGGCTTCAGGGTTCGCCCTTTACAGCGGCAGCGTATCGCGATTAACATCGCCGCACGCGAAGGCTATTCATAGCGAAAATAGGTGGTACCGCGCATCTCAGCGCCCTATTGGACACATCGTCCAGTAGGGCGCTTTTCTTTTTCGAAAAAGTGGAAGAAGAGGACAAGACAATGAAGAAAAAATTACTTACTTTAGGAACAGTTCTAGCAGCAATGACGCTCACGGCTTGTGGTCAGGCCAATGGCTCCAAGGCTAAGACCAGCTTAAACTTGATGGAAAGCGACGTAGTTGCTTCCCTAGATACTTCAGCTACGGCCTCAATTCCCCAATGGGACACCTTGGTCCAAACCATGGCTGGCCTTTACAAATCTGACAAAAATGATAATCCAGTTCCGGCCATGGCTAAGAGCTACAAAAAGTCAAAAGACGGTACGCGATATACTTTTTACCTGAGGAAGGCCAAATGGTCTAACGGCGATCAAGTAACTGCTCAGGACTTCGTGACTGCCTGGCGCAAAGGGGTATCACCAACGGCTATGTCAGGCTACAACTACATCTTCAAGGGGATCAAGAATGCGGCAGCCGTCTCCAGTGGCAAGAAGAAGGCAAGTACTCTAGGGGTCAAGGCACTTGATGCCCACACCTTGCAAGTTGACCTGGAATACCCAATGCCAACCTTTGTGCAAAAGATGGTAATGCCTGCGTTCTACCCGATGGACACCCAGCTGGTGGCAAAATACGGTAAGAAGTATGGCATGACCTCCAAGGCGATGGCCTTTAATGGTGCCTTTAAGGTGACGGGTTGGAAGAATACCGATGAAAAGTGGCACCTGGTCAAGAACAAGTTCTACTACGCAGCTAGTGAGGTTAAGCTCCAAACGATGAACTATCAGGTAGTGAAGGATTCAAACACTGCCCACCAGCTATTTGAACAAGGCAGCTTAGACGATGCGACAGTGACGGGCACGACCGCCCAGGGCCTCCAAAAGTCTAAGAATCTTTACCACCTCTACCGGTCAGGCAATGACTTCTTGAACGTAAACATGGCCAAGGGCAAGACTTTGAGCAATGTAGACCTGCGCCATGCCCTTTACTTGGTTATGGACCGGAATCAATTGGCGAAAAAAGTCCTGGCTGACGGATCAAAGGCTTCTTACACCTTCTCAGCACCTAACGCTGCTAAGTACCCTGGCACCAAGACTGATTTTGCTAAAAAGGCTCAGCCAACAGAAACCTACAATGTGGCTAAGGCTAAAAAATTGTGGGCTAAAGGCTTGAAAGAAGCTGGTTTAAAGAGCGTTACCTTGACTTTGGTTACCTCTGACACCACTACCGACAAAAACGTAGGAGAATTTGTTCAATCTCAAGTTCAAGGCAAATTGTCGAACGTCAAGGTCGAAGTTAAGTCACTGCCATCTAAGTCCTCGATGAACTTAGTAACGACTGGAAAGTATGACCTTTACCTGTCCCTGTGGTTAAACGACTACGCTGACCCAATCAGTGAACTTGAAACCCTGCAGTCCGACAACTCCCACAACTACGGGAAATACGAGAGCACTGCTTTTAACCAACAATTGAACCTGGCTCGGTCCAAGAACGCTACGACTACTAAAGCATACTTTGCCAACCTTTTGGCTGCCCAAAAGCAGATGAACAAGGATTACCCAGTTTTGCCACTTTACACCATGGTTGAAGACCACCTGGTTAAGTCCAACTTGAAGGGCGTGTTATGGCACAAGGTCGGCATGGTTGACTACACCAGAGCCTACTTCAAATAATCGGAAAAAGTAAGCAAAGAAAAATGAGCAAGAAGACTGAAGGAGAAAATCATGGATCAAACTAAGATCGTTACGCTTGAGAATGGCTACCACCTTTTTACCAGAAAGGTCAATGAAGGACCGGTGAAGTTGCTATGTGTCCACGGCGGTCCTGGCGATAACCACGAAGATTTTGAAAACTTTAAAATGGGGTTAGCTGGCAAAGGCGTTGAAGTCTATTCTTATGACCAATTGGGGTCATACTGGTCAGACCAGCCAGATTTTTCTAAGCCAGAAAACCAGAAGTTTTTAAATGTTGAATACTACCTAGATGAATTGGAAGAAGTCAGACAAAAATTGGGTCTGGATAACTTCTACTTGCTGGGACACTCATGGGGTGGACTTTTAGCACAAGAATATGCAGCTAAATACGGTGAACATTTAAAAGGCGTCATTATCGAATCCATGATTGACAACTTAGATGAATACACAGAGAACATCAATCGGGAAAGAGAAGAGATGTTCAGCCCGGCTGAGGTTGACTACATGCATGAGTGCGAGGCAGAGGACAATTACGAGGATGCCATGTACCAGGAAATGGTGAAAAAGCTTTATTCTGTTTACTTGATTCGTCATCCCGAAAATTCTCCCCACCATTTGGTATCAACGACTAATACTCAAATTTACAACTATTTCCAGGGCAATAACGAGTTCATGATGGTTGGCAAGCTGACGGAATGGGATTTTAGAGATCGACTGAAGGAGATCACAGTTCCAACTTTGCTGACGGTAGGGGAATTTGATACGATGCCGCTTGATGCTGTGAGAAGAATGCACAAGACCTTGAAGAATTCCCGGATGGTGGTTACTCCTGATGGCGGGCATTGTCACCATATTGATAATCCTAAGGCATTTTTTGCATCGCTCTATAAGTTTATTGATGATGTAGAAAACGGGAAAATCTAAGAATATATACACTTGCTCCCAAAGAAAGATATTGCAATTTGTAAAAGCTCCAAATTCACTTGACAAAGAGGCGTAAATGGATCAAAACATACTTGTGAGCGATGACATATTGAACTGGGAGAGATAGATATGCGCTTTTCAAAAAATCCAACCACTAACAAGATCCTGTCATGGGTCTTCATGATCGTTTCCATATTCTGCATTCTGTATACGGTGCTGGATGTTTACGGTGATGGTCAAAAAGACAAGGCAATGACGGTCATGGAGAATTCCTTACCTAAACATGGCTACGATGTCGATAGTGAATTAACGCCAATAGATGTTCAAGCCAAGATTAGCTTTCCAACTTACTATTGGAGCACCTTTGTTACCAAGGAAAACCGTAACAAGAATTATGCGGCCATGAAGAAAGCAGGGGTAAAGATCAGCAAAGATGATGCCGATCGGCCTTACTACTACCAAGTCTATGCTAGCAAAAAGGGCCTTTTTAACTGGGAAGTGACGGTTATTGACGCTCGCACTGATAAGCAAAAGACTTATACTACGTCATACAATGGAAAATAGAAAAAGTGGTAGCTAGCCGGGAAGAGCAAATTAAGGCCTTGACCGGTAACATTGACGATGACGTCCTTTTCTTGGACTACCACATCTTGACCAAGGATGGCGAAGTTAAGCCAATCTCTACCGTTAGCCGCTATGTTGAAGATGACTACTACGGCAAGGTCTTCTGCATTTTCATCCTGCCAGATGGCTTGATTATCGATCCGGAAGCAGATAAAAGAAAAAGTGAAATTTGATAAAGAAAAACTCTGATTTGATGTGACCCCCAAAATTGGGACAATTTAG
>NZ_AZDU01000041.1 GCF_001434815.1 Lactobacillus equicursoris DSM 19284 = JCM 14600 = CIP 110162 | reverse complement strand
ACTTTGGGGGCTTTTTTCAACAAAATCCAGATCGGTTGACATATTTTGGGGGATAGCACTCCGAGCGACCACATTATTTATCTAAAATGCCAGTCATGCCACCCAACCACGGCACACCCCCCTATGAACAGCAACAATGAAATCCAAACAAGCACTAAATATACCGATGGATTATGGCTTTCTACTATCAACACATCACCCTTTCTTAGCGATGCCTTAGTAACAATCTGCAGATATCCCTGCTGATCTGCTTGATAGCCAACCTTTTGTCCATTAACCTTAACCGAGTATTGAACCGTTCGATACTTATAGAGCGGAAGTCTAAAGCTTCTCCCCTTCAAATTAGCCTGAACATGGATCTTAACCCCATTGTTAATAGGTTCACGCCAAATCTTGGCCTGCTGGCCCTGGTCATTCGCAATATAAGGGTGAAAAGCCAAGTTAGAGGTCTGTCGTGTCACTCGGTTGCTGCCATCTGTCACACTTGATTCAATCGGAGCATAGTCACGGATAAGCAGGTAATTGTGAAATTCGTCGTTAACTGTTTCAACATTCCCCTGAGCGTTATCCATAAACTTTTGCGTGATAAAAATTTTCTTGGACGAGTCCTCGTTAAGGCTCTTAATCGCTTGACTACTGATCAGCGGCGTCATTAGCGCTAAGAGAAGCAAAAACTTATATGGCAGTTTTGAGCCGATTTTTAATGAATCAGCAAAAGTATTCAAGTAAAGGACAATCGGAATAATCCCCAACCAGATTCCAAAACGCCAAGGAGTGTATTGGAGATTGTTCAACATTGGGAGCTTATCAATCAGATTCCACGGGAAAAAATTAGTGCATAAGACAGCCAACATCAGCTCAAGTAAAAGTAGTTTCAACATCTTTTCGCTCTTTTTACCAAAGAAGAGGCAAATTGCTAGCAGTACCAGTGAAACAACTGAAAAGGTCGTCCTAGTTGACCAATCGATGTCTGAGAGCATTTTTTGCACGCTCTCAGCTGTAATCATCCCCTGCCCATACGGTTTAGCCAAACCAGATCTGCTGAGATAAAAGTACCTGTAAAGAACCGGAAGTGATAAGATTGCCGAAATCACGCCAGACAAGGCTAGATTGGCAAGCACTGCCCAATTAAAGTCCCGATCAATCAACCAGCGGTAGAGCAAAAGCAAAGCTACGATAAAAGCCACAATCACGGCACTTAGGAGGTGCGAAGACACAATCATCGTAAATAGCAAGCCTAAGCGCAAAACTAAATTGTAGTCAATTTTTTCCCGCTTAAATAGGTCTACCAAGGCAAAGAAGATCGGGAAGGAAAAAATATAGATAATTCCTGTCCCTAACTGGACCTCAGTGCTTGCCTGGTACAAGGAATAGCCTGACAAGGTGTAAATTACTGCCGCAAAAATCGCCAAGTTGCTTTGATACTTATGCTTAAGCAGACTCAGGTAGGTTACTAGGCAGGTTAAGGCTAAAATCAGCAAGCGGATAGCGATAATTTGCTTCATCAAAGGCAGCGGCAAGGTCACCAAGACCAGGGGCCAAAGCGACAAGTCAGGATACATCCCATTGACTGCTTGTCCCATGCCAAAATAGGAGTGATAATTCAGCCAGTTTGGCAGCTCATGATGCAAAAAGGCATACCTAATTTCATAAATCCGACTGACATGAAAGAAGGTGTCCCCTTTTTGGAAGAGGCCATAGTACTGCTGAACCTGGCTTTGATAAAACAAGTAAAAAATGAACAGGGTTACAACTGCAAGCCCTGGCAGATATTTTTTAAGCGATGACATAACATGCAGTCTCTTTTTCACTATCGTCTAGGCTGTAAACCTAGAATTTTTCTAATAAAGCCAATGTAGGTAAAAGGCTCCGTAACAAGTAAGCCAACAATAGCAATTCCTAACGTACTTAACAAGTAGATTCCAACTCCACGGAAGGAAGTTTTGGGAACAAGCAAGCGATTAAATACATAGATCAAGTACATATGAATCATATAGATGTTCATCGTCCGTACTGAAACAAATTGGCAATAGCGATTCAAATGCTTTTTGTTAGAAAAATCAGTGTTAGCAAATAGAGCATATATACTAGAAGCCAGCACTAATGTCCCAATCCGCAAATAGTCATTGTCTAGCCGTTGCCAGCTGCCTGATAAAGTTCCCTGCTGCAAGAGTTTCTGAAATAGCAATAAAGCGTAAGCAGCTACAGCAACAATAGCTAAATGGATCCTAGATTTTTTACTAATCTCTTTTTGATAATAGTTTCTATGCAAAAAGTCCCCAGCCAAAAAGTAAAAGCCGCTATCAGCAATCAAGCTTAGAGGAAAAATCTTATCTCTAAAAGAACCTACAGAAATCAAACCGATACCATACCACTTTGATGCTAGCTTAAAGATAAAGTCAATTTCAGTAACAACGAAAGCTGCCACAAACATGATCACCATTAAATACTTGAAGACTTTTGAATCATGATTATAGACCAATTTAATAATTGGCAAAAAAAGATAAATTGCAATTAAGCGGTACATAAACCAATAGTCTTCCACCGGAATATAAGCTGATGTTGTTCCCCCTAGCAGGTAATTGATTAGGTTAACCGCACCAATTTGTGAATAGGTCTTAGTATCAAAAGGCATAACCAAGAACCAAGTCAGGAGCCTCCAAGCAAAAACAGCGATAACCAGCATTCCAGTTTTAGTCAAATGCTTCTTCAGATCTAGTGGTCTTGACATCAACAAGGCCCCATTAGCCATAAAAAAGAGCGGAACCGCAACTGTTGTCGTAAATTGCAAAATAGCCGTTGCTAAAACAGACTGACCTAAAAGAGCCGTATTGTGGCAGCACACGACAAAGAAAATTGCCAAGGTCTCAACAACGTCAATATACTCGATTCTTTTTCTCATAAATACTCAAATAATATCCAGCACATCTTACTTTTCAAAACTGGACTTCTCTGGAAACTTCTTTTCAAGATACTCGTCAACTTTACGAGCACAAGCTTCATAGTCATCCACCACGTCATCATTGATGCAGATTGCCCCATTCCGTTGGCTTTCCAGCGTTTGCTTAATTTCATCAGTTTGATTTAAGCGCAAAAAGCGAGTAAACTTGGCATCCCGCGGGCAAAATTCCCCCCGCTCCAGCTGCAAGTGACGCACTAGCCAAACCGTAACATCATTATATTCCCGGAAGCGATGCGTATTGTTTTCGGCAATTTCCTTGGGCCAAATTTGCCGCGCAAGAGCAAAACTTGACTTTTTCAAGCTCAAAGGGCCGTGCGGCTCCACATAGCCCGGCACCCCCGACCTTTTCAAATACGGCATCATCAACAGATTTCTAAACAAGTCGCTGCCATATTTTTTGCTAAAAATTCCCTTCTTAGACAAAGGCCATTTGCCATCTAGATAACGGTTGAGCAAAATCCCGTTGTTGATCAAGATATGATCAAATTCTTCAAAAGGTACAATCGGCTTGTAAATCCGATAATCACAGGGCTGATCGCCTTGAAAAAAGTCTTCTGGACTTAACGGACAGTTTAAGAGCATATCATCATTAAAGTAAACGAACTTTTCAGATAGGCCAGGTATCTTATCGATATTCATTTCAATGACACTGGAATTAAAGACCGGTAAATACTTATCATCAATGATCTCGCGGTGGTCAATAATCTTTACTTTACTGCTATAAGTATCTAGCCACTCCGGCACTTGCTGATCCGTGATTAAAAAAATCTGGTTCAGCCATGGGGCATACTTTTCTAGGCTCCTTAAAGCATATTTGAGAGTTCCGTAGTCCCGGTATCTAACATCAGAAGCACTAGCCTCACTTGCTTTAGCTGGCTGATACTTGGCCTTTTTATCCCTCCAGGCTGGATCAGCTGAGTCCACCCACAAAAAGACCACGTCAATTTTTTCTGGCATCTCTTACCTCTAATTCTCTAATGTTACTGTCTAATGCCTAATCTTGCTTTTAACGACAAAATCCAAGTTAAGCCGCAACAGTGCTGCCTGAAGCTTACGCTTTTTTGCCATGTCTGCCGTATTGAACTCAGTCTGCCCAACATAGTGCAAAAAGCCACGCTTAGCGAGATTGAACTGTTTCTGGTCATCCTGTTGCACGCTTAAAACCAGCATTTGCCAATAGGTTGAAGTAATTAGCTGGTTCAACACGGCTTCTGAAACATCGATATTCCCCGATTTTAAGGCAGCACGGATAATTCTTTGATCAACTATAATCGTTTCTTCTAGCTTAGCAGCCGGCAACTTCCGCGTCGCGCTGTCATCGTGGATATAGTAATAGTAGTAGCTCTCTTGGTTTACGTGGATCTTAATCCCCGGCGTATTCGCCACGATCAAGCTAAATGCTAGGCGGTCCTCTTGATAGCTAACATTAGGATCGAACTGCCTTCCTTGCCATAGCGTTCTTTTAAAAATATAAGAATGCGGGTAGGCATAGATCTGATCAGCTGCTAAATACTTAAAGTAGTCAGATCCTGACAAAATCCCTTGCTTGGCCAAGTCGGTATAATCAACCCGACCAATTTCGTTAAGCGTATCCAGATCGTTAACCTTACTTAAGGAAAAAATCTCGATATCCGTCTGATTTTGCTCGATCGCTTTAACGTACTCTTCTACAAAATTCGGAACAAAACGATCATCGGAATCAGCAAACATCACATATTCTCCACCGGCATGACGCAAGCCATTGTTTCGAGCTGCAGAAACACCTTCATCTGCTTGGTCAATCAAGATATAGGAATTGCTGCTAGTGGTCTGCTTCTTAATGAAATCCGCGATTACCTGAGCACTCTCATCAGTAGATCCATCATTAACCATGATAAATTCTGCATCTTGATAAGTCTGTTTTTGTAAATCGGCGAGCAAATACGGCAATGATTTTACTGCATTGTAAACCGGAATTATGATACTTACTTTTGTCATCGTGCCTCACCATTATCTAGTCTTTCCTAGATTATCGAATATCACATTAGCTACAGCAAAAGGCAGGCTGCTAACCTGCCTTTTATTTAATTAGGCTTGTTTAACTTTCGGTCCTAGCAGTCCAAAAAGATTTTCTTCCCACTTGAATCGTTGACGCTCCTGACGAGGATTAAAGCACTTAATACCAATCAACATGGCAAAAGGACTATACCATAGCCACAGAAGCTGCGGGTCAAACATTGCATGGATGGCCAGGATGGCTAAAACAACTGCCAATAATTCGTTATTCTCGCTAACGACATTCCTGGTAACCAGTGACAAGGCAACAATAATCAACAGCATGAAGAAAATCCCATACAGTAGAGTGTATTGAATATAAGAGCTGTCAACATAGTTATATCCAGCCAAGAAGCCTCCCTGCTCACTTTGATTGCGGAAGACGATTCGCTGGCCAAAGGGATGAATGCCGTATTCCACTAGACCGTTATAGCTGAGCCAAAAGCGCCGGTTAAACACCCGATTTAAAAGTTGGAATACGCGCCCTTGCGGGAGCATCGCTCCCATAAACATTAGCGCCGCAGCTAAGGCAAAGGGGTAAGACAAGACTGACTTAAAGAATTGCACACGCAAAAAAAGCGGCTTAAAAGCTCTAAAGCGCTCAAAGGCCATGTATGCCAAGAGCACCGTAGTTAAGAGGAAGGGGTTAATGGTATCTGTATAAAAGTAGATGTAACCAGACACCAGCTCAAGCAAGAGCATTTCCCAATAAGTCGTCTTTTGATTGCGCAAAACTACGTAAGCAGCCACAAAGAAAAAGGCTAGCTGAGCTGGGTTGGTCACCCAGTTAAAACCCAAACTATAGCGGATGGCCCCATGCCCAGCCCTGACACTGATAAAATTGCGCAGGATGTTTACCCCGCGGCTGGACAGGAAAAAGCTCCCCATCATAACTAGTCCACTAAAACCAAGAAAAGCCGACAGGATGTAATTAAAATTGATGCTGGCTGAAGCAAGCAAAAAGACAAACATGACTAAGGACAGCCAGCCATCTCCGTGGCCCTTAACAATAAAGGCGATTGCCAAAAAGATTCCCGAAAAAAGAATTTTGGAATAATATCCCTTTTGCCAGTCCTTAATCCAATCAAGCAGGATTAAGAATAATAGAGCTGCCAAAACAACTAGATTGAGCAGCAGCCGAAACTTGTCTAAAATTGGCGGCTTGGGAATATTAACTGTCTTGTAGACCAGAAAAAAGGCTCCCCAGAGAAAGTAAAGAGCCCCAAAAAGCAAATTCTTCCAGTTATTTTGGATAGACTTTTTTACATTCACGAATGCTTTCCTCGCGATTACATAAACTTTTTGATGATTTTCTTAACAAACCAGTGACTGGTTACTGGCGTCAGCAAGCCATGCTGGAAAATCCGACTAGATTTGGTGGTATTTTCCATCGTCACTTGATAAATTTCCTGCCGGTAAGGCTGCAAGCTAGCAGCACCTTGATAGATCAGCTTGATGTACTCATCCTTAAAGGGATCCTTTGACACCTTGGCGTACTGCTTGCAGATATAGCGAAGCTGAATAAACAAGCGGTAGTAAAGCACCTGATTTCGGTCAGCTTGCTCTTGGGGCAGCTGCTTTAAAATGTCATCAAAGCCGGTCAGGTAGTCCTTGATCACTGATGGCCGGACGTCAGTAGCCGTATTACCAGGACGATTTTTCAGGTAGTAAGCTAAAGCTTCTTGATCGTAAGCAATTCGCTTTGTCTTGCTTAAAGCCAGCATGTATAAGACGAAGTCAGTGTAGCTGACCTTTTGCGGAAAAACAATTCCCTTAGCGATGCTAGTTTTATAGAGCTTGGCATGCGGGGTTACTTCAAAGAGAGAAAACTTATGCACATCTTCTGGCGCGGTATAGACCGTATCTGCCTTGATGCTTTGCATCCAGCTGGGGATGCTTTTGACGTATTCTTCCTCGCCATCTTCTTCATAGACGTTATACTTGTCCGCCACAGCTAAGTCTAGCTGCTTTTCTTCTGCAAAGTTATACAGCTTTTCTAAAGCATCACGCGCTAACCAGTCATCAGGATCGCAGATTAAAAAGTACTTGCTTTCCAGACGGTCAATGCTGTCTTGTAAAACCGAGCCATAACCACCGTTTTCTTTAAGTATAGACTTGATCCGTTGATCCTTAGCAGCGTATTCTAAAACGATTTCCGTTGAATTGTCAGGAGATCCATCATCAACCGCCCAGACTTCAAAGTTGGCAAAAGTTTGAGCTAGCAAACTATCTAAACACTTCCGAATATAGCGCTCCACATTGTAAATCGGAACGATCACCGTAATTTCAGGTTTCATTTTACTCCCTCTTCGCTTACTCCCACTAACCCTTTCGCTGATTGAGCCAAGCCTTGCCGCGGCAAGCCAGTCCATAGAGCAGCCAGTTTTTTTGCTTAAGCAATTGAAGCATCATCCTCTTCGACCGGGGCACGGGCCTTAAATCGATCTTAGCTAAAGCTTGGACGTAAACAGGTTGATTTAGGGCCTCTTTAGCCTGCTCCACTTGCTCTTTTAAAGTAGCAGAATTATTAAACAAACCATTAACGCTAATAATTAAGAACTGGGTCAAAGCAAACAAATAGCTAGCATTGATCACTTCTGCCGACTCGCCTTGGCAGAGCTTGTAGACTTGTTCAATTGCTCCTGTAAATCCCATAACCAACTTGCTCCCGGCTGACCGGGTTGCTGAGTCAGCACTATAAGTATATTGGTAGACAGGCGTATCAACGACTGTGAACGCCCGAGCATTTTTCAAGCAAGTCAACATAAAGACGCTATCTTCAGCGTGAGCCAAGTCAGAGTCAAAGCGTAAATGATTATCTTTGATAAACTGGGCATTAAATAAAGTCCCACCAACCACTGCCTTTTTAGTCGCATCACTTAAAGCTTCTACTAAATAATCCTGAATTTGCTCAGCTTGATATACTTTGCTTTTTCCAGAAAAAGCTTCTGTTGCCTTAGTATATTGTCCAATTACTAGATCTTGACCAGAAGCATTTTTTAGTAAAGATTCTAAGGCTTCCGGCAACAATTGATCATCGGCATCTAAAAAAGTAAACCATGGCGTTTTTACCTGGCCTAGGCCAAAATTACGGGCATTTGAAACGCCTTTGGAACTGTGAACCAGAGAAATTCGTGAATCCTCTTGGCAAAAAGACTCACACACAGACGTTGTATCGTCAATTGAGCCATTTTCCACAATAATCAAGTGCCAATTAGAAAAAGTCTGCTTCTGAATACTTGCTACTGCATCCCCTATAACTTTAGCAGCATTATAGGCTGGGATAATTACTGTAACTTCTTCGTTCATGGCTAAAAGCTCTTGTCATACTTTTGACCAAAGAACTTGGCCTTGATAAAGGAAGCAATCTTTCGGCCCCAGTCAATCGGCTCCATGTAGATGCACCTGACTTCTTTAATATCGGATGCCTTTAAAACGCCAGTCCTGACTTCATGCCGCAGCCAAACATTAAAAGCAATTTCGCTCACCCGACCGTAAAGTCGCTTTTGGAAGTTGTCCATCTTAGCCGTTTTAGGACCGATTTGCTTTTCCAGTTCAAACAAGATGTCAAAGAGCCACTGGCAATAAGCATCTACTAAGTCCCGTCTCATAATGAACATGTTGAACATGTAGCCTTCTCGGTGCTCCATAACCTGGTCAAAGTCTTGCACATAATCTGGGTATTTTTGAGCGATAATCTTGCGGGTAATGTCCAAATGCTCAGCATAGTGGGTGTGAGCGTAGTGAGAATAAAGCGTTTCAATCACATAATTGCGCTTCTTAGGTACAATTACCTTGTACTGATGCAATAAGCGAGAAGCTTCTTTGCTAGTCAACACATTTTCAAAGGGGTTGCTGCTCTTTTTACGAAAAGAAAAATGCCGGCGGTAATGGGCTAGCCCCAAATTAGCCGCATCAACATTTTTCCAGGCCCAGTACAGGCCGGTTAATTCACTAAACTCACTGTTTTTATCTGAAATATTTTGCCCAGTATTGTCTTTAACGTAGCCAATGTCTAAGGGTTGACCGTCTTTGCCCAGCTTGCCAGCTGCCCCCACGTGTACCGGCAAATACATTGGATCCTGGGGCATTTGATATTTCTTATGTGCCGCAATAATTATTTTTACAAAAGGTTTATTGTCTTCAGTCATATTAATCCTAGTTAATCGTAATAACTGATGCATCTAACTGCTAATGTATTTTGTCCCTAACTTTTGAAAGAAATTTTCTATCCTAGCATCAGCTTCAAATTATGCATTTATCAGTTTCGGTTATAACAATAACGTTTTAATTTAATTCGCAAGATAAAGAAGCAATCTTGTCTATTTTACCACGCTAGCCTAATATATGTAAACTTGTCAATTGTTAACCGCATTTTTCTCTACAACTGTAGCACTTCTATGGTATCATCATATAGCGTGGACCCGAATTTTACCAATATTTAAAGGAGCATATTAATGGAAGCTTTGGCAGATTTCCTATACCTGCACCAATCTCTTGAAATTATTTGTATGGCGATTACCTTGATCACTGCTTTTATCTGGGCAATGATCAAAAAAGACACTCCCCTCAAGAAAGGCCTAATCATCACTAGCGGTGCTTTTTTACTGCTAACAGCTGGTTTTTTCTTTATTGGTCAGCGTTCTCCGATTAAGCAATACGTCAACCAAGTAGAAAATGTCGCTAATAATTTTTCGGTAATCAAGGTTACCCAAAATAGCGATGCCTACAAGGTTTACTTCAAAAATCACGATGGTAAGAAGAAAACTTTAAACATCCGTAAAAAATATGCACATCTAACTTATCATGAGTCACATGGCTATCTTTCAATCGCTATTCATGCCAATGCGGAATCCAGCAAGCCAATTGATATCAATATTGACCGTCTCCCTAAGCAAAAGATCAATAAGAATGCTAAGAATATCTATCCATTGGCCGTCAAATCCAAGAAGAAAGACTTGCGCCAGCTGAGCAAAGTAGTCCTTCAAAAGAAGAAATACTACCTCACCTTAACCAATGGCAAGAAGATCGTCAAGAAAGATAGAAAGGTCTACATTCAGTACTACATGAATGCCAAGCATGAACATGCCACCTACGATGTGAAAAAGCACGTCATTACCATCTACACCAACTTAGAAGGCAACAAGCAAATTCTATTTGCCAAGAATTAAAGGACAATTATGCCAAAGTAAAAGACGACTTGCATCTGCAAGTCGTCTTTTTGATTAACGGACTACCTGGTTAAAGTGGTCGCCCCAAGCTTTCCAGCTATTGTAGTCGCGATACATTTGCTCAGCCCCTTGGCTTAAGCGGTCTAGATCACCATTTTTGACCCATTTTTCTAGTACATCCGCAAATTCTGCCCCACTGGCTGATAACGGCAGCCGATCACCGTTCACTTTTTTCTTCACGTAAGTGCTGTTGCCGCCAGTTTCTGTCGTTAAGACGGGCGCGCCATAAGCGGCCGCTTCACAAAAGACGATCGCCGAGCATTCTGCCCTAGTCGGCAGAAGCAACAGATTGGCTTCTTGCCAGGTTGCCAGGTATTTTTTCAGCCCTTCAGGCTCATTTTTATTTAAAAAGCCCAGATTTTTGACGCATTTTTTCGACTTAACCGCCTCTGGCAAGTCCCGGATCCCGGTAATCAAGAGTTCACTCCTAATTCCGCGCTGGTTAAGAGTTTCTACTGCATCAACCGCGTACTGGCCACCCTTACGCTCCCAGTCAACGCCGGAGAACATCACCTTTAAAGTCTGGCCATCATATTTAGCAACGTGAATTTTTTGCTCGTCATTATTGCCAACAACAAAGGGAAAGACACTAACCTGATTGGGATCAGCATGATAGTCCTTAATCACCGAATCAGCTGCCCACTTTGAAGACAGCCAAACGTAGCTAGCATTGTCAATAGCCCGTTGCTCGACCAGCTCTGCTTCCTTGATTGCTTTTTTGGTAAAACCAAACCAGTAGTAGTTGATCATCAGCGGAACCGTCCCATCAGTATAGTAGATGATCGGCGTATCCGTCTTTAAACCAGCCACAATATCTACCTGTCCAGGTACGAAGAGAACATCGTATTTAGACAAGTCCTGCTTGATCGTTCTAGTCCGGATATGGCTAGCTAGGCGGGAGTGGATGTATGAACCCTTTCTCCCATAAATTGCCTTGTAGACTTTGGCAAAAAATTTATCGGTCTTAGTCCAGTTAGTGTAGCTAACCCATTCTACCTGGTGACCTGCCTTCTCTAAGGCTTCACGGGTATTATAGTAAGTCCCCGACCAGCTTTTCCGGTCTTTAAAAGGGTCGGTCGGTGAAACGTATCCTACTAGCATTTTGTCTCTTTTCTTTTTTACTTTTGAAAACGATCCTTGATCAATTCTTTAGCCTGGTCAACGATAGGTGCTCTTAACAAGAGGACCATCACCGCATAGATAATAACGCCTAGAAGCACTTCGGCAATCATCCACAGCCAGCTAGCCTTCATGTGGGTGTTCAGCCAGAAAACTGGAACGAACATGACGATCCCGGATACTAAATACTTCCAGTTGCTCTTAAAAAGCAGCTTGAGGTCTAGATCGTGGCGAACGACCCACAGCTGGTAAGCCGTGACGGAGACTTCGGAAATTACCGTAGACCACATGGCCCCGTTTAAGCCACCAAAGTGGATTAACGGGAAGTTCAAAATGATGTTGACAACCGCCCCTAAGGTTACGGAAACCGTGAAATCCTTTACCCGGTTGACAGGTAAAAGGTACTGGGTACCAATCACGTTGGACCAGCCAATCATCAAGATGACAATCGACTCGATGAACATGGCAGGGCCCACTGGAGCGTAAGCCTGACTGTAGTAAAGTGGCGCTAGCGTCATGGAGACGCCGGCGATCCCAAACATCATCGGGTAAACTAGAGCCGACACAAAGTCAAAAGACTTGTAGAGCATCCGGTTGACCTTTTTCATGTCGCCTTGGGCAAAGGCGTTAGCCACGTGGGGCAACATGACTGTACCCGTCGCTGTCGCAAAGGCCAAAACCAGCTTGACCAGGTTGTCAGAATACTGGTAAAAGCCGGAGGCTTTTTCATTGACCATGATCCCCAGCATCGTCCGGTTCAGCTGCACATAAAGCTGGATGGCGATCTGCGGCACAAACATGGAAACAGCCGGTGGCAGGTGACGCCAAGGACGAAGCTTCTTAAGAGGCACCTTCTTCAGCATCCCCAAGGCATGTGGCCACAGGGTGAAGTTGCCCAAGAAATTGGACAGAGCCACAATCACGATGTACAAGGTAACATCGCTGCTGTCCTTGATAAAGATGAAGACCGCCACCATGGACAGGATTTTGACAAAAGTATTCCGCAGAACGGTTCGCTTGAAATCTTCTAACCCTTGGTAAAGCCAGGAGATGTCGAAGGCGGCAGCCACTAAGTTGATAGACTGAGCCCACATGTACTGTGGCTGGCCCACATAGAAGTTCATGAAAATCACAAACACAACGTAGGAAATCAAGGTCATCGAGGTCTTAACCGTCTGGATTTCCCAGAAGGTCTGGGCCATCTTCTTTTTATCGTCTCGAACGTAGGCAATTTCCCGGTTACCGTAGTATGCGATCCCCAAATCCGCTAGCAAGACGAAGTACTGGATGACAGAGTTGGTAAAGGCGTTGGCCCCAACACCGGCGGGATCCAGAACCCGGCTGACATAGTAGGAAGTAATTAAAGGGACGATGATCGCTAGAACTTGGTAGCTAGCATTATAGAGGTAATTTTTAACAACCTTCAAGGCTAATCACCAAATTCTGTGTTCACCGCGTCCAGCGCCGCCCGGATCACTTGGTCCATGTTGTAGTACTTGTACTGGCCAAGGCGGCCGCCGAAGATCACCTTGGCATCTTCTTTTGCAGCCAGGTCCTTGTATTGGGCGTACAAGGCGTTATTCTTGTCGTTGTTGACTGGGTAGTATGGTTCATCGCCCTTGCTCCAGTTAGCTGGGTATTCGCGGGTAATCACAGACTTGTCGGGGGCACCCTTGCCAAATTCAAAGTGCTTGTGCTCGATCACGCGCGTGTATGGCGTTTCGGCGTCAGTGTAGTTGATGACCGCGTTGCCTTGGTAGTTGCCGACGTTCACTTCTTCGGTTTCAAAGCGCAGGGACCGGTATTCCAGTTCACCCAGCTGGTAGTCAAAGAACTCGTCGATTGGACCGGTGTAAACGACCTTGTCAAAGTTCTTCAGATACTCATCTTTGTTGTCAAAGAAGTTGGTGCTCGTTTCAACGGTGATCTGGTCGCTCTGCAGCATGTTTTCAACCAGCTTAGTGTAGCCGCCCTTTGGGATGCCTTGGTAGTCATCGTTGAAGTAGTTGTTGTCATAGATCAAACGGACTGGTACCCGCTTAATGATGAAGGCTGGCAGTTCCGTTGCCTTTCTCCCCCATTGCTTTTCGGTGTAGCCCTTGATCAATTTTTCGTAGATGTCCCGGCCAATCAGAGAAATGGCTTGTTCTTCCAGGTTTTGTGGTTCCTTGCCTGCCATTTCGGCCCGTTGTTCGTTGATCTTATCAAGTGCTTCTTGCGGCGTCCGGATGCCCCACATTTGGGCAAAGGTGTTCATATTAAAAGGCAGGTTGTACATGTGGCCCTTGTAATTGGCTACCGGGCTATTAGTGTACCGGTTAAATTCGGCAAACTGTTGCACGTATTCCCAGACTTCCTTGTCAGAAGTATGGAAAATGTGAGCGCCATATTGGTGAACCTGGATGCCAGCGATTTCCTTGGTGTAAATATTGCCGGCGATGTGATCGCGCTTATCGATCACCACTACTTCGTGGCCGCGCTTAGCGGCTTCGCGTGCAAAAACGGCGCCAAACAGGCCAGCGCCAACGACTAAATACTTGGACATAATTTGCCTCCTACTTATTTATTGCTTATTTATTTTTTCATAGATTCCATTAGGGTGAATAATCACCTTGATCGTCATCAAGATTAGTTTCAGGTCAAAAAGCAGGCTGGATTTGTTAATGTACTCAATGTCTAGCAAAACCATGCCCTTGAAATCCGCCTCATTCCGGCTTGTTGCCTGCCATAGGCCTGAGCAACCAGGCTTAACTAGCAAGCGCTGCTTATCCCAGTCGTCATATTCAGCCACTTCATCTGGCAGAGGCGGCCGGGGACCGATCAGACTCATGTCGCCTTTTAGTACGTTCCACAGCTGTGGCAGTTCGTCTAAGCTGTGCGCCCGGATAAACTTGCCAATCTTGGTGACCCGCGGGTCGTCATGCATCTTGAACATGGCACCCTCAACTTCGTTTTGCGTCAGGAGCTTCTTTTTTAACTGATCGGCATTAACAACCATAGAGCGGAACTTATAGATGCGGAAGGGCTTCTCGTTTTTGCCAATTCGAATCTGTGAGTAAAAAACGGGTCCGCCATCTTCGCCATGAATCTTGATTGCTAAAAATAAAAATAGAGGCGATAGCAGTACCAAGGCGATAGCCGATGCTACGAAGTCAAATACCCGCTTGATGCCGTGGTAGAAAGGGCGGCCTTTCACCTTTTGGGAATCTGCCTGCACTTGTTCATTATCTTCTTTTGTCATGTTTATCAAATTCTTCTCTTTTTTGCCTAAAAACCTTTTAGGTTAGGCATTCAAGATAATATTATAAAAAAGGTTCCTATTTAAAGCAACGGTACTCAGAATTGTATACCGAAAAGTTAAGAAGTAGGATACCTAGGTAGCAGGGATGTACTAACTGGGATGGTCGACGCTCAAGAATTTACTCAAGTGCGGTGGGAGCTGCTCAAAAACTTACTCAAGTACG
>NZ_AZDU01000040.1 GCF_001434815.1 Lactobacillus equicursoris DSM 19284 = JCM 14600 = CIP 110162 | reverse complement strand
TGAGCATTTTCCAAAATGCCAGTGACTTCGCCGCCCGGACGGTAAAATTTTTACAAGCTTAAGATCACGGCCATCGTCGGTTAATAAAAAGGACGTACCATTGGTACGTCCTTTTACTTACTTCTTCAGTCCCTCCACAAAGTTCAAGTAGCTCTCTTGTTCATAAGTGTCACGGGTCTTGATCTGGTCAAAATCAAGCTCAGCTGAGTGCAGCTGCTCTTCCGGAATCTCGATTTCGTGGGTAAAAGTCGCATTCCCCACCAGCTCAATCCAGTAAGCGCCATCGTCATTCTTATGCAAGATGGTCTTGACCATCCCCCCGGGGTTGTAAACTGAGATCTCTTTTTCAAAATGGCCAAGATCTGGGTTCAAGAGGGCAAAGACCAGGGAACTAGCTGACATCCCCGTCCCGCAGGCGTTGGTAAAGCCAACCCCGCGCTCAAAGGTCTTGACAAAAATCTGGCTGTCGCCCTTGACCACCACGTAGTTGACGTTGACCCCGTCTGGGAAGTAGGGGTTGTCGCCATTCAGGTATTGGCCGAGCTCGCCCAATTTTGGACTGTCCAGCTCTTCTTCCTTGATAAAAACGACCAAGTGGGGGTTAGGCACCGATAGTGCAGTAAACCGCCAGCCGGGAACCAGCTGGGGCAGTTCGGTATTGAGCAAATGGTCTGTATCCAGATTATCAAAGGGTAAACTTTCTTTTTTAAATGAAACCGGTGAAATTTCCACGCCAAAAGCCGGCACGTTTTCAGCCAAATTGTCAGCCTTTCTTACTTCCAAATTGGCGTACATGGTCTTTACCTTGAACTGGTCTTTTCCCGTTTTCTCAGACAGGTAGCGGGCTACGGTCCGAAGCCCATTCCCGCACATGGAGGCTTCGCTCCCATCGGCGTTGATCACCCGCATTTGGGGGTGATTGGCGTCAGTAACTAGCAAGCCGTCCGCTCCGCCAAGTAACCCAGTTTCCCGGTCGGTCAACGTTCGTGCTAATTTTTGCATTTCAGGGTCCGTCAAGGGCACAGCCAAATTGGCTTGATCCAGGAGGAAGAAGCTGTTTTGTGAGCCGTGGACCTTTAGTAATTCAGTCATCGTTTATTCCTTGTCCTTGTTAAAAAAGTAATCGTAAATAGCAGCCACCGTCTTGTCGGCATCCTTAGCCGCGGTGCCCAGCATGATGGAAATTTCGCTAGCCCCCTGGTTGATCATGCGGACGGAAATCCCCCTGCTGGCAATGGCCTGGGTGATCCCGCTGATCACGCCGACTTGCTGGCGCATCCCTTCGCCGACGATCATGATCAAGGCGTAGTCGTCAATCCATTCCAGGCTGTCTGGGTCAATCTCTTCTTGGATGGCATTGCAGAGTTCATCGATCAAGGCGTCGTTTAGGTGGTCTCTGTCAAAAATAATGGTCAAGTCGTCAATCCCGGTTGGCATGTGCTCATAAGACAGGTTGAACTTGGCTAAGATGTTCAAGATCCGCAGGGTAAAGCCGACTTCCTTGTTGATCAGGTACTTGTGTAAATAAAGTGCCGCAAAATGCTTGCCAGAAGCGATCCCGGTAATGGTTCTTTGAGGGGTGAAGCCTTTTTCCGGTAAAATGAAGGAGCCGCGCTTTTCAGGGTGCTGGGTATTTTTAACATTAATCGGGATCTGCCCTTGGATGGCGGGAATCAAGGCTTCATCGTGGAAGACCGAGAAGCCAGCATAAGACAGTTCCCGCATCTCCCGATAGGTCATATCCTTGATGGGCTCAGGATCGGCTACTACGCGCGGGTCCACTGTAAAGATGGCGTCGACATCGGTGAAGTTTTCATAGATGTCAGCGTGGAAAGCCCGGGCTAGGATTGCCCCGGTAATGTCTGACCCGCCTCGTGAAAAGGTCGCAATGTGGCCAGCAGGCGTATAGCCGTAAAAGCCGGGGAAGATAAGGATTTCATCTTGCGCAAGCGGCACGTTGGCGATCAAATGGTAGCTCTCTGGGTTAACCACCGCATTGTTGGGCGTCCCGGTCACCAAGAGACCTGCATCTTTAGGATCAACGTATCTAGCCTTAACTCCGCGCTTTTGCAAGATCTTAGAAATCAGCATGGCATTCAGCCGCTCACCGTGGGCCTTGAAGGCGGCCATCAGGTAATTTTTATTAGGATAAGCAGCTTCAGGCAGGGCAAAAAGCTTTTCCCTAATTTCCGCAAGTTCCTCTTCACCTAGGCCAAAGTAGTCAGCAATTTGGACATAGCGCTGAAAAATTGTTTCGGCGGTTTCCTGGTTACTTTTACCCTTGAGAACTTCATTTGCGTATTTTATTAACAGGTCAGTCACCTTAATGTCGTCACTGAACCGTTTGCCTGGCGCAGAAGTTACTACAACTTGTCTTTCTGGGTCTGCCAGGATAATCTTTAAAGCGTTCTTGACGCTCTTGCCGCTCGCCAAGGAGCTGCCGCCGAACTTTACAACTTTCATGCGCTACACACACTTTCTCTAAATTTGCGAAAAGCTTTAATTTAAAATTAAGCTTGGCTAAGTAGGAATGTACCATTAATTTTCATAAAATGCAAAAAAATTTTTTCGCCAAATATTTTCAAAGCGGATATACTGCATTAAATCAAGGCATCAGCCAACCTTTGTATAAGAAATATGCAGAAAAAGTGAGTAAAAGGCGTTGACAAGATGAATTAGAAATTATAAACTAATGACAAATTGAAGAGGCGCAGCTGACAAGAGTAAGCTAGAAGAGCCCGCCAGGCGATGATCTAGCTGAAAGGGGATGCTGCCGAAGCGCCCGCACCGGCGATGCGGGAGAGCTGGGCTATTGCTGAAGAGGCAATAGACTGTCGCAAGGTTTCTTGCGTTGAGCTTGCAATTTGACGGAATTAACTCATTTAGATTTTTCGTACTCCAGATTGTTAAGCAATCTGGAGTTTTTTTGCCTCTTCGAAAAAATAATTATCTGAGTATACAGAAAGCAGAGGAAATATCCATGACTGAATTAGACGCCCAAGCCATCATCAACTACATCGGCAATGCCCAGAAGCAAACCCCAGTGAAGGTTTACTTGCGGGGGGAAAACTTGACTGACGTTGCCTTCCCAGAAGGGATCGATCCTTACGTAAATGACCAATCCGGCGTAATCTTTGGCGACTGGGCAGTCGTTAAGCCATTTTTGGCAGAACATGAAGCTGATTTTGACGGGGTTCGCGTAGAAAACATCACCCGCAACTCCGCAGTGCCGCTGCTCGACTTAAAGGAAATCAACGCCCGGATCGAACCCGGCGCCATCATCCGGGACAAGGTCTCAATTGGCGATAACGCCGTGATCATGATGGGGGCCATCATCAACATCGGCTCCGTGATCGGCGAAGGGACCATGATCGACATGGGAGCAGTCCTAGGTGGCCGGGCCACGGTCGGCAAGAACTGCCACATCGGGGCCGGGACGGTTTTAGCCGGCGTGGTTGAACCAGCCAGCGCCTTGCCGGTCAGAATCGACGATAATGTCTTGATCGGGGCTAACGCCGTTGTCCTAGAGGGCGTTCACGTCGGCCAAGGGTCAGTTGTTGCCGCTGGCGCAGTCGTAACTAAAGACGTTCCAGCCGGCGTGGTGGTCGCTGGTGTCCCTGCCAGAGTCATCAAGGAAGTTGACGAAAAGACCACTAGCAAGACCGGTTTAGAGGAAGACTTGAGAAAGCTGTAGTTTTTTAAAAAATAGAGAAAAGCTAGCAAAAGATAGTAAAAGATAGGTAGAAAGACAAGAGGCAGACTAATGGCAGTTTTTAGCGAAAGTGAATTGTTTGCAATCAGAAGACACTTGCACCAGATCCCGGAACTCGCTTTAAAGGAGCGCGAGACCCACGACTTATTATTAAAAAAGGTCCAGGAACTGAAGCAGGACTTTCTAGTAGTCAAAGAACCGAGCGAACTGCCAACGGCTTTGCTGGTTTTGGTCAAGGGCAGCGACCCCCAAAGAAATATCGGCTACCGCGCCGATATCGACGCCTTGCCGGTGGAAGAAGATACGGGACTTCCTTATAAATCCACCCACCCCGGCATCATGCACGCCTGCGGGCACGACATCCACATGAGCGTGGCCCTGGGGATCCTCAGTTACTTTAGTGAAAAGCAGCCTAAAGACAACCTGGTCTTCTTTTTCCAGCCAGCTGAAGAAAGCGAAAGCGGCGGGATGAAGGCATATAACTTAGGACTTTTTACCGGAGACTTTCAGGTTGACGAGTTCTATGGCCTCCACGACAAGCCCGATTTGCCGGCAGGTGCCATTGGTTGCCGGGAAGGAACCCTGTTTGCCGGAACCTGCGAGGTCAATATTGAGATTGAAGGCAAGGGCGGGCACGCCGTTTTTCCGCAAAAGGCCAAAGACTCGGTAGTGGCACTTGCCAGCTTGATCCTGCAGATTCAAACCATTATTTCTAGAAGCATTGACCCGATCGAAAGCGGGGTAATCACTTTTGGCAAGCTGGAAGCTGGGCACATCAGAAACGTGATCGCAGACCACGCCCGGATCGAAGGTACGATTAGGGGATTGACCCAGGCCATGATTGAAAAAATCATTGACCGGATCAAGGAGGTCTGCCAGGGGGTGGCCCTCAGCTACGGGGTCAAGGTGACGCCAGAATTCAACCAAGGCGGCTACTGGCCGGTCGAGAATAATCCGGAACTTACCAAAAACTTTATTTCCTATATGAGGGATGCTGAAGACGTCGACTACATCGAAACGGCACCCGCCATGACCGGGGAAGACTTCGGCTTTTTGCTGAATAAGATCCCGGGAACCATGTTTTGGCTGGGCGTGGACGACGATTCCAGTCTCCACTCAGCCACCTTTACGCCAAAAGAAGCAGCGATCTACAAGGGTGTCCAAGCCATTACCGGCTTTTTGGCATACCGGATGGCGCAAGGATAATTTAGAAAACTCAAAAATATCAAATACCGAAAATTATCGAAGAGACTTTTTACCAAAAAACGAGGCAAAAAATGAGACTACAAGACGCAGATTTAATGACCGCAATCATTACACCATTTACCGAAGACGACGAGATCGACTTCAATACCTTGGAAGAACTGACCAACGACCTGATTGAGCAAGGCTCAAATGGCTTTGTCATCGGCGGCACGACCGGGGAGACCCCAACCTTGACCCATGACGAAAAGATTGAGCTCTATACCCGCTTTAGTCAAATTGTGGACGGGCGCGCGGTCATCATCGCTGGGACTGGCTCCAACAACACTAAGGAAACGATCGCCTTTACCAACGAAGTTGCGGCAATTCCTGGCATCGACTATGCTTTGGTCGTCGTTCCGCCATACAACAAGCCTAACCAACGCTCCATGGTCGCTCACTTTACCGCAGTCGCTGGCAGCGTCAACTTGCCGGTCGTGATCTACAACATCCCCGGCAGAACCGGCGTCAAGATGGATGTATCAACCATTTTGCAACTAGCTCAGCATCCAAATATCGCAGGGATCAAGCAATGTGCGTCTATTGAAGAAATCGAGCAGCTGGTGACCGAAGCCCCAAGCGACTTCGCTGTCTTTACGGGTGAAGACGCTCAAGCGCTGTCGGCCCGCGTCTTAGGAGCAGCCGGCGTCATTTCAGTTGCTACCCACCTCTATTGCCGGCAAATGCGGCAAATGTACGATGACCTCTACGCCGGGGACTACGCCGCAGCCGGCGCCATGCAGAGATGGCTGACGCCAAAGATGAATGCCTTGTTCATGTACCCATCCCCATCACCAGTGAAGGCGGTTCTTAACGCCCAAGGCTACCAAGTCGGGGGATGCCGTCTGCCACTTGTGCCGCTCAATGATGAAGAAAAGGAAAACTTGGCTCTGCACCTGGGTCTTGCCAGTGATGCCTTGCTTGGCCGTTTAGCTAGAAAGCTTGCTTAAAAATAAAAAAATAATCAGAGAAATACTATTTTGTAATAAAGAAAGGAAAAATCGTTCGATGACCAGAGTACTTTTAGCAGGATTTGCCGGATCAATGGGACAGGAGGTCGTGAAGCTGGTTAAGGGGATGCCAGGCGTTGAAATTACGGCTGGTTTGGCCCACCGCTTGACCAGCCAAAATCCAGAAGATTACGGCTTAGCAGCTGGCACCCCCATGTACACCAGCCTGGACCAGGTGGAAGCGGGCGTGGCTGATGTCTGGGTTGACTTTACGGTACCAAGCTCGGTTTACCAAAATGTCAAGTTTGCCCTGGAACATGGCTTTACGCCGATTGTCGGTACGACCGGTTTGACTGACCAGCAAGAGGCTGAGCTAAAAGACCTGGCCCAAACACAGGGCTTAGGCGGCCTCATTGCCCCAAACTTTGGTATGTCAGCGGTTCTCTTAATGAAGTTTGCTAAAGAAGCTGCCAAGTACTTTCCAGATGTGGAAATCATTGAAATGCACCATGCTGATAAAAAGGATGCTCCGTCCGGCACGGCCCTGGCAACCGCCAAGATGATTGCGGAAGTATCAGACAGGAAAGCGCCAAATAGCGTGGAAACCTTGCCTGGGGCCCGCGGGGGCGACTATGAGGGGATCAAGATCCACTCCGTCCGCCTGCCAGGCTACGTGGCCCACGAACAAGTGCTTTTTGGCGGCCCTGGTGAAGCCTTGACCATCCGGCAGGACTCCTTTGACCGCTCCAGCTTCATGAGCGGGGTCAAGGTGGCCTTGGAAAAGGCTAGTGACCTTGATCAGCTTTATGTCGGCTTAGAGAATATTTTGTAGTAATCGATCATTTTTTCAAAAAAGAAATCAGGTATACAGATGCCAGCAGCAGATCCTAACTTGCGCCCCTTGGGCAACCAGGTCCTAGCCCAGATTGCCCCTTCAGCCATTCGGGCCTTTGACAACGAAATTTCCCAAATTCCCGGTATTATCAAGCTCACTCTGGGTGAACCTGACTTCGCCGTGCCAGACCATGTAAAAGAAGCAGTAATTCGCGGGGTCCAGGCCGACGACTCCCACTATGGCCCTTCAGCCGGCAAACTGGAACTAAGACAAGCTATTGCAGCTTATCTCAAAAAAACTCGGGGAGTGGACTATGAGCCAAATGGGGAAATCATCGTGACCGATGGGGCCACGGAAGCCATCTCTGCGGCTTTAATCGGCCTTTTGAATCCCGGCGACAAGGTCTTGATTCCGACTCCAGCCTTTTCCCTTTACTTTACCAACACCGAAATGGCCGGCGGGGAAGTGGTGATGATCGATACGTCCAGCAGCGACTTTACCCTGACGCCTGAGCAACTGGAATTAGCGATTGTGGCTAGCGGGGAAAGAGCTAAGGCGATCATCCTCAACTACCCTTGCAACCCCACAGGGAAGACCTATACGAAAGGAGAACTAGAGGCTTTAGCAGAAGTGATTAAACAGCACCACCTGCTAGCGATCTGTGACGAAATCTACAGCGAGCTCACTTTTGACCATGACCACAATTCTCTAGCCAGCATGATTCCAGGCCAGGTTGTCTTGGTTAGCGGTTTGTCCAAGTCTCACGCTATGACCGGCTACCGGCTGGGCTACTTGGCAGGACCCGCGGCCGTCATGGCCAAGGTCACCAAGGTTCACAGCTTTTTGGTAACTTGCGTGGACAACTTGGCTCAAGATGCCGCGATCGAAGCCTTGACCAAGGGTTTAGATGATCCAATCGTCTTTAGAGAAGCCTACAAGCGTAGACGCGACTTTTTGCTTGGAGAACTGGCTGAAATGGGCTTTGAGGTCACCAGACCAGAAGGGGCCTTCTACATTTTTGCCAAGATTCCGGAAAAGTTTGGGACCGACGACTTTGCCTTTGCGGTCGACCTGGCCAAGAAGGCTAAGGTGGGCCTCATCCCAGGTTCGGTCTTTGGGGCCGGGTCAGAGGGCTACGTCCGCTTATCATATGCGGCTAGCGATGAAAAGCTCTTTGAAGTTGCTAAGCGCTTAAAGCAGTACTTTGCGGATCTTGCCTAATTTGTCGATCAGCTTTTGGGCAAAAGAGGGTGGTAAATGCTATAATTGGTTAGAATAATTTTTTAACGCAAGGAGCATTTTTAGCAATGGCAGAAACTGAATTCTTTCCGCAATTACACTTAGACCAAGTGAAGGGGCCAAAGGCCACCATCAAGACCAACCACGGGGACATCGTGATCCAACTTTTCCCAGATGAAGCCCCAATGACGGTTGAAAACTTCGTTAGATTAGCCAAGGAAGGCTACTACGACGGCGTAACCTTCCACCGGGTGATTAGCGACTTTATGATTCAAGGCGGGGACCCAGACGGCACTGGTGCTGGCGGTCACTCCATCTGGGGTCACAACTTTGAAGACGAATTCGTCAACAACTTGTTCAACATCCGCGGTGCCTTGTCCATGGCCAACGCTGGTCCTAACACCAACGGCTCACAATTCTTCATCGTGCAAAACAAGAACATGCCTAAGCGCTTCATTCAACAACTGCGCGAAGCCCAATACCCAGAAGAAGTCGTTAAGGTTTACAAGCAAGGTGGTACGCCATGGCTGGACCACCGCCATACGGTTTTTGGCCAAGTCATCGACGGTATGGACGTCGTTGACGAAATCGCTAAGGTTGATAAGGATGGCAACGACAAGCCACTTGAAGCCGTAGTCATGGAAACTGTTGAAATTGCAGACTAGAGTCAAGTGATCGGATGAATTTGAGTAGAAAAATTTTTAGTCAAAAAATCAAGCCTAGACAGTTAGCAAAACTTGCTTGCGGTCTAGGCCTTTTGGCTGGGATCGGCGCTTGCGGTGCCAAAGCAGCCAGCGCGGATGATGAGACTTACTATAAGACGGCCATGGTCAACAGCTATGTCTATGACCAGACCGGCAACCGGCTGAAAGTCAAGAAGATTACGGCTGGCAAGGCAGTTTTGTGCCACAGCAACTTGATTTACGTCAACGACAAGCCATATATTATGATCGGCAACAATAAGTACGTGGCATATATGAACGTGGTTGGTCTAGATGTCCAGCTCAAGCACAACAGCTATATCTATAACAGCAAAGGCATTCGCCGCAAATACCTGGGTTCTTTGGTCAAAAATGGCTCGGTGACCTTGTATGGCGGTGCTCGCCGGCTCAAGTACGGCGGCAAGTCCAAGTACTGGTCGATCGGGGTTGGCCTGTACATCAAAGCGGCCAACATCAAGATTCCAAAGACGACGGTGGCGGCTGATCCCACAACTCAAAATCAGACGACAAGTTCACAGCCATTGTGAACTAGGAAGTAGCGCTGCGAGGGCAGCGCTTTTTCTTTTAAGATGATAGTTCCAATAATACATATTATGTAAAGTAACTTAAAAAGAATCGAGAGAGGTGGCGCTGGTCGACTGTCAGGATCTGCTTCAGCATGTTATACTTAAGGCACTTAAACGTACTTAGTTTTTGTTTCAATTTATTGTTTGACGACTTATTGGAGGAAAAATGTTTAGCTACAAAGTTGATGACGAAATTAAATTAGCTCTGCCGCGGCTGAGCGATGTTGACGAGCTCTACGCCTTGATTGATGCAGATCGTGACGACCTTGGAAGATTTTTACCATGGGTTGACCACGTGCAGTCAACTGACGATGAATTACCTGCTATCCAAAACGACCTGAACTGCTTTGCGGCTGGGACGTCCTTGAACTTGTTCATTTGGTACCACGGCCGCCTGGCTGGCAAGATCAGCTTAAATAAGATTCATAAAATGAACCTGGAAGCTGATGTCGGCTACTTTTTAGGCAAAAGTTTCCGCGGACACGGGATTATGACCAGAGCGGTTCAAGCTCTGCTGGACATCGCTTTTGACGAATACGGCTTGCACCGGGTTTACCTGGAGTGCGCGGCCGACAACTTGCCGAGCAATGGCGTAGCTCAGCGCTGCGGCATGCGGATTGAAGGCACTTTTCACGGTCGCTTGATCCTCAAAGACGGCTATCACGATTGCAACCACTACGCGGTGCTGGCTGAGGAATGGCCAGATATCAAGGCTAGCTTGCAGTAGTTACTAAAAAATGCGATTCACTCCACCGATAGCACTGCCGGATCGACAAGATAAATCCATAGTTTAGTTTCTTTAAAACAGTAATTTTAATGACAGAAGAATAGAGGCTACGATTTAAAAAAGTTCCCAGGAATGTTGATTTTCCGGGAACTTTTTCTATATTTAGACGTTGCCGCTTTGTTTGTTTTTTCTATATTTGTTAATTAGTCCCACCACTATCGCATCCGAGCTGATTTTCTAGATTTGCTTCCACCTTATGTCCTATCTGATTAGGTTCTATCTGACAGGTAGTATTCCAAAAATCTCGTTAGCCGAACCTAGCCCTCCTCCCCTAAGCGGGCGGAGTACTTGATGACAATCGACCCGGACCGACCTAAGACCGAACTGGAGAAGTCCTCCTGAAAAAGGGGCGCAACAACCGGACCAGCTACCTGCAATTTGGCCAGGGCGGGTACGATGCCACTGGCTACCCCGTCATTGTCCACTTCTTCATAAAAGTATAGATAGCGGCCGCTAGGCTTGATGCAGTTGCCTTCACCTTTGGGGACGACCTTAAAAAAGTTGGTAATTACGGGCTTTTCAAAGTCCCCCACCATCCCCCCGTAGCGGGGGCCGTAGGTGATGGGGGTGAGGGCCACGCCGTGTTGGAACTTAATTAATTTCAATTCCTCCTCATCCAGCTCTTCTTCAGCAATCTTGCCTGTACCTAAATTGACAAAGTCCTGCAGCCGGTCTTGGTAAAAGTTCAGGCTGTCCCGAATGCGTCCCAGTTGCCGCATCTGCCGTTTGACTGCGTCTTCTTTTTCCTGCAGGTAACGGCTTCTTTTGGCCAAATCGTCTAATTGAAAAAAGTCGCCTACTTCGTCCAGGCTGGAGCCTAAGATTTCCAGCAAGCGAATCGTCGCCATCTGGTCCACCTGTTCAATTCGGTAATACCGGTAGCCATTGTCCTTGACCACGGCTGGTTTGAGCAACCCCTTTTTTTCATAAAAATAGAGGGTCTTCTTCGTAACGTTGCACATGTTGGCAAAAGCGCCAGTTGACAGTAAATCCATCTTTCCTTCTTGACTGTGCCCTAAGGTCATACTTTAAGCTTATCTTAACAGATCAAGGAGGAATGATAAAGAATGACTGCAAATGTCAAAGAAAGAACGTTAAATCAAAAAATCTGGCTGTTCAGCCTGCCCATTATTGGCGAGCTTTTCGTCCAGCAGCTCTACAGCCTGATCGATATGACCATCATCGGCCGCTTCCTGGGGGCGGAGCCTCTGGCAGCTGTCGGCAATGCCGCCAACGTCATCATGCTCTTTTTAGTTGGGTCTGGCGGCTTTGAAATGGCCGTGGACGTCATGGTGTCACGGCTTTTGGGACAAGGCAAGACCAAGGAGCGGCTGGCCATGGCCCGGGATACCATTGCCCTGAGCGGGTTGATCGGTATCGGACTTGTTTTTATAGCCTGGTTTAGCCTGCCGGCGATTTACCAGATGATGGCTGTGCCAAGTTCGATGATGACTGATGCCCTGACCTATGGTCGGGTTTACCTGCTAGGGTTGCCCATTATCTACTTTTACGACGTGGCGCGGGCAGTGCTCATTGCTAACGAGCGGGCTAAGACCTCCTTTGCCCTCTTGACTGCATCCAGTGCCCTAAACCTGGCCCTTAACCTCCTCTTCATCATGGGTTTCAAGATGGGCGTGGCTGGATCAGCCCTAGCCACGATAGTCGCGCAAGGGATTGTCATGGTTGTGACTCTCTACCTGGTTTATCAATTAAGTAAAAAAGAGGATGAGGCTTTTTCCATTAAACCGACTTTGACCTTTAACCGGGTCAAGGAAATTCTAGCCATTGCTATCCCGACCATTTTTCAGCAATTCGCCATCACCTTCTCCTCGACCCTGGTTCAGGCCTGGGTCAACCCTTTCGGCAAGGAGGTCATCCTGGGCTATGTATCCGCTCTCAAGATGATGAGCGTCGCGCGGATTATCCTGGTTGGCTTTGCCCAAACTTTGACGCTGCTGGCCGCTCAAGGGCTAGCTGCCGAAGACTATCCAATGGTGAAAAAAGTTTACCGCTTCTGTACCCGCTATTCGCTAATCTATGTGGTGGCCTTTAGCATTTTTTCCATTCCGGGCATGCGGATGCTGAGCGAGCTCTTCTTTGATCCTAGTCAAAATCCTGGAGCGTACGCTTTTTTCAAAAACTACATGTACCTCTTCATCGGCATCCAGCTGGTGTCCATTGCCAAGTTCTTGAATGAAGCCATGCTCCGCAGCATGGTCTTGATGAAGGAATACCTCTATTGCAATGTTGGGCAATTAATCCTGCAGCTGATCTTAAACTACCTGATGCTGCGGCCGGTCGGCAGCGGATCTTTTTCTTGGGCAGACCTGATTGCCCGCAGCCTGTGCGCTCTTTGGTCAAGCTGGATGGTTGTGGACGAATTCCGCAAGCTGAAAAGAAAAAAGCATACAGTAAAATATATAGGATTCTTCCAATAACTTTTAAAATTAATTAAAGTATTATCCCAAAATGATTGAATAATTCTTATATTCGTGCTAGGATTAATAATGTAAGCGATTTGATAATGGACTATTGATTATTGAGGAGAATCTTATGACTCTAGAAATTGAAGAAAAATACTTAGCTGATGTGGCGGAATTTGCCAAGAAGAACATTGCCCCTTTTGACCTGCAAATTGACCGGGCAGCCAAGTTGCCAAACGGCTTGTTCCAAAAGGTCGTTGACTTTGACCTTTTGAAGGTAAGAATTCCTAAGGAATACGGCGGCCTGGGCTTTTCTGCTATGACCAGTGGCAAGATCGTCAACATCATTGCCAAGGCTAACGCCAGTGTCGGCGTCATGCTGGAAGGCCACTACAAGAGCTGTGACCAAATTGCCAAATACGGTACGGAAGCTGCTAAGAAGAAGTACTTCCCTTGGGGGATGCAGGCAATTTTGGGCTTTTCTAACACGGAACCAGAAAGCGGCTCAAACCCAAGCAAGCATCAATCATACGCTGTAAAGAAGGGCGACAAGTGGATTATTTCTGGCGATAAGGTAATGATCACCAACGGGACCTTGGCTCAGGTTTACTCAGTTAACGTTAAGACTGGTCCTAACGAATACTCAGTCTTCATCGTGGACAAGGGCATGCCAGGTTTCTCCTTTGGCTACGTTGAACGCTTCATCGGCTTGCGCGGGATTCCTTGCGGGGAAGTGGTTATGGACCACATTGAAGTTGGCGAAGAAAACCTTTTGGGCCAGGTTGGCCAAGGCCTGGAAATTGCCAACAACGCCCACGACGATGCCCGCTACTTGATGGGTGCCGTTTTGACTGGGATTCAAGAACATGCCTTGGACATTGCCAAGAACTACGTGGCTAAGCGCTACTCTGGCGACTCCCTCTTGAAAGACATGCAGGTAACCCACTACAAGCTGACCAAGATGGCAACCAACAAGGAATTGACCCGCTTGGTTTACCAAGAAGCTGCCCGCAGAAAAGACGCTGGTGAACCATACATGGAAGACTCCGCTATGGCAAAGTGCTTCGGCAGTCAAGCAGCCGTTGAAACTGGCGACTTGCTTTTGCAAATCATGGGCGGCTACGGCTACAGTGCTGAATTTGCCCCAGAACACCTGATCCGTGACGCCCGCGCCATGGAAATTGCTGAAGGTACTTTGGAAAAGATGTACACCGAAATTGCTAATGCAGAAATGGCCGGCGTGCCTGTACCAAAGCAATATCGGGATGCTAAGGAATTGACCAGCATTGACGAAATCCTCCCTGCCCTCTTGGCATCAAAGGAAGCTGGCGCTGCTTCAAACGCTTCAGTTGATGCTGTATCGAGCGCTTCTCAAGCTGGTCCACAATTGCCAAGTGCTAAGGTTGTCTTTGCTCTTGGCCGCGGGGCTAACGACCCAGAAACCATCGCCCTGGCTGAAGCGGCCGCTAAAAAGCTGAACGGGATGGTTGGCGTTACTCGGCCTTTGGTTGGCCAGCACTTTAACCGCGGCCAGCAACTCGGCGTCAACGGCCACAAGATTGCTCCAGACTTTTTGATCAACTTGGGGATTGCTGGTGCTCCGCAATACACTTACGGTATTACCGGAGCTAAGGAAATCGTTTCTGTCAACATCAATCCTAACGCCTTGATTCTGGACCTCAGCGACTACAAGGTAGTTGGCAGCGCCAAGGACTTCTTAAAGGAATTATTGGCTAAGCTAAACTAAGAAAAACAGCCTGTTAGGGCTGTTTTTTTATTGCACTTTTGAAGCAAATAGAGTAAGATTTGGATGTAATAATAAATATTTCATTTATCACAAGGAGAAAAAGATGCGCAAACAAGTACCAATGTTAGACGATAGTCTATCAAAAGCAGAATTCCTGTCCCTGATCCCCGCTGCCTTCCAGTCTGTAGTTTTTGCGACCATTGCAGATGGCCGTCCCTTTAGCAATGTTGCAGACATTGAGCTGGAAAAAGACGGCAAGCTCTACTTTGCGACGACTTACCAGAAAGCTTTTTACCAGAGACTGCACAGTCAGCCTTATGTGTCGATCACGGCGCTCAAGGGTGAGGAAACCATGTCTAGCGTGGGCTTCACCTTGAACGGGACCGTGGAGGAAGTCGACTTGTCCTACCTTGACTTGATCTACGCGTCTCACCCGGAAATGCTTGAAATTAACAAGACTGAGTCGGAGCGGCGGGAACTACTGCGGCCCTTTGCGATTACGCCAATTGATGGCTTTGTTTACGACCTGCGGCAAACGCCGATCTTCCAGAAGGGGTTTAAGTTTTGATCGGTTGATCGGTTGATCGGCTGGTCGTTTGATCGGCAGCTTTTTACTCAACTAGCCGTTGCTTTTTAATAATTTGTGCCATAATTGACTCAACTGCGACGGCTTTTTTCATAATTGGAAAGTAAATTTACTCAACTGCTGGCTATTTTTTAATCTTTTGGAAAAAACTTATTCAACCACGGCCACTTTTTTAATAATCCGGTATAAAAAAGACTCAACTGGAGATCGCAATTTTAATCTAGAAAAAAGTAAATCGCCTCCCAAATGGGCAATGTCATTAAGTTAAGGCATTGACTT
>NZ_AZDU01000004.1 GCF_001434815.1 Lactobacillus equicursoris DSM 19284 = JCM 14600 = CIP 110162 | reverse complement strand
TAGTGTCCTAATTTCGGGGGTCATATCAATTTTGCGATTTTCGGTTTACTAATAAGTGGAGGGTAAATAGCTCCAAGACCAAATTCACCCTTGTAAAGTATATGGCATCACTGATGACTATATGTTCTTCACGGTCATGCAAGACAAACACCTTTGCACCTCTGCAACATGAATACTCTTTTTGTGCGTATAAAGTGACTTTTGCGCGTAAAATAGGGGTCATTTTACGGGGTAATGGAGAGATTTACGCTTAATTTTTTGTTTTGCCCGTAAAATAGGGTATAATTTACGGGCAAAGGAGAACTTTTATGCGTAAATTTATTTATTCAAAATACCGGGACTACAAGTGGGACGGTAAAATCATGGGATTAGTAGCCGGTATCCATGAATATCGCGGCCGCCAAACAATGTATCTATCCCAGAGACCCGCTGTCCTGGACAAGTTGGTTGAAATTGCCAAGGTTCAAAGTACTGAAAGTTCTAATGCCATTGAAGGTATCCGCACTACAAGTAACCGCTTGAAACAGTTGGTTGCAGAAAAGACGACACCCAAAAATCGAGATGAGGAAGAGATTGCTGGTTATCGACACGTTTTAGAGATCATCCACAATAATTACAAAGACATCCCAATTACCTCAAATTATATTTTGCAACTGCACAAAGAGCTGTACCGTTTTTCCAATAAATCATTAGGTGGTAAGTACAAAAATGTACAGAACCAAATTATTTCGATCGATGCAAACGGTCTTGAACAGATAGTTTTTACGCCTCTAGAGCCTTATGAAACAGAGCCTGCAATAAAAATGATTTGTAGGCAGTATAATGAGGAATTAGCTTCAGAAGATGTTGATCCACTAATATTGATTCCGATATTCATCCATGATTTTCTATGTATCCACCCATTCAGTGATGGCAATGGGCGGATGAGCCGGCTATTAACTACCCTGCTGCTGTATCGTTCAGGTTATGTCGTTGGTCGTTATGTTTCTCTTGAAAAAAAGATTGCCGAAACTAAGCAGTTATACTACCAGGCTTTAAACGATAGTCAGGTAGGTTGGAGAGAAGGGACGGAGGACGTCACGCCATTTATCAAATATCTCTTACAAATTATCATTGCAGCTTATCGTGATTTTGAAGAACGAATTGATATTGTGGATCAAAAATCGACCGCAGTAGACCAAGTTCATAAAGCAATAAATATGATAATTGGTAAATTTACTAAAAGTGAAATTATGGAACTGTGTCCAGGACTTAGCCGTTCTGCAGTAGAGAAGTCGCTCAGAGAACTTGTTGAAAAGAATGTTATCGTCAAACGTGGGGTAGGTCGTGGAACCTATTACTTGAGATCCGATTCATTGGTGTAAAACAGCTATTTTACTCACCTTACTCTTTTTGACATCCTGAACTAAACCGCAAGCCCTTGATGACCAGAAGGCGGCAGTTAGCGAAAATGACGTGATTGTGGTCAATGAAGATCAGAGTGCCTGGGTGAGTGACCGGATCATCTGCTGCTTTGACCAAGCAGACGAGGATGGATACGATGAATAAAACGATTGATGAAAATCCAATCAAGCCTTACCTCGTTACTTTAAAGGTCAATAGCAAAAAGCCCTACAAAAATTCAGAAGCTAGTGTCAAAGTCGTTAAAGATGGCAAACGCTATAAACCGGTTGGCAACTTCAAGCTCAAGAAGCCGAAAATTGAAGTTGACTTCTACTATGGGTTTGTCGTTGCTAACCATGCCGTGTTATCCCACTTGGCAATCAATGGTACCGATCATCAACTGAAGCGTCTGATCACTAGAGTGCTTTTTCCGGCAACGACCGACATTGGCAAGACCAAGAAATCTGGCAATGCCAAGCCGCAAATTGTCCGCTTTAGTGGCCTGGTGGGGGCTACAGCCTCTAAGGTTAAAAGTAAGGGCTATTACCAGCTCCAAATTCCATATCAAATGCATTAGTCTCGGACAAATCAGCGAAAAGTCTATGGATGTTATGACTGAGCCAAAGATGATGTGGGATTATGCTTAAGGCGATTGACACTTGTAGAGAGAAGATCTACCTCAGAAGTGTTAAAATCTCCTGGAGAGGCTAGAAGGAATAAGGAAGAATCAGACAAAGAACCAAACGAAAGGCAACAATCATGAACATCCAAATTTTTGGCACCAAGAAAAGTGCCGACACCAGAAAAGCCGAGCGCTTCTTTAAAGAGCGCGGAATCAAATTTCAATCGATTGATCTCAAGCAAAAGGGCTTCAGCAAGAAAGAATTAACCTCGATCTTGCAAGCCGTTGGCGGGATGGACCAGCTTTTAGACGAAAACACTAAAGACCAAGACACCTACGTCCTCATCAAGTACCTGACCGACCAGGACAAATTTGAGAAGGTGCAAGAGCACCCCCTGGTGGTGAAACAGCCTGTGGTCCGCAATGGCCAACAGGCGACGGTCGGCTATCAACCGGATGTTTGGAAGATATGGGAGTAGCCGATTCCGTGCTTTAAAAGGCAGATCACCGGAAGAAAGTGAATTGTTATCAAAGCTTAAGCCGAAAAATAGTAAGTGATCCCATCTTGTTTAAAAGTAGTCCTATTTGACTCCAGCAGAAAAATAATAACCTCACCATGGCGGCCAGTCTCAGCTGACCGCTTTTTTCATATCTTCAAAGGACCTTCTGCTGTATACTAGATATGTTATGCAGCTATTGAAGGGAGTATTTGCTAAAAATGGAACTTAACATGTCGCCGGCTGCCTATGCCAATAATCTGTTCCACATGGCGATTCCGGCCATAGTCTGCTGGGGGATCCTGGCCCTGTCCATGTGGCGGGACCGCAGCCGCTACCGGAACACGGTCTTGTGCTTTATCGCCTTGCTGTTCACTATCCCGGTCGTCAGCGCTTTGTTTGGCCCCTGGCAGGAGGCCGCCTTTGTGGCGATCGCGCTCTTGATCGTCCTCGTCATCTTCTGTGTACCCGTGATTTTGATTGTCAACGGCGTGCAGATGATCAAAAAGGAGGGGACCCGCTTCCAGAACCTGCTGTCGCTGTTCTTGGGTCTGATCGTTGGCGCCGGGGAAATCTGCACGGTGCTAGCGATCTTATTGCCGTATTTAGGCGTTTTCCAGTCTATGACCGAGCACGGAGCGCTCAAGGCCTCGCTTTTGTCATGGCTCTTTGTCCTCATCGCTGTTTCCGTCGTCTACGGCTCGCTGGTCTTTGTTTCCTTCATGTTTTATACGCTGCTTTTGCAGATCGTGCCCCACAAGCACGACTTTGACTATGTCATCATCCACGGCAGCGGCCTGATTGGGGGCAGCCGCGTCTCCAAACTCCTAGCTGACCGTTTGGACAAGGCAATTTTTCTGTACAAAAATGACCCAACCCCACCAATGATGATCCCGTCGGGCGGGCAGGGCAGCGACGAAGACCTCTCTGAAGCGGCCGCTATGGCCCAGTACCTGCGCGACCACGGCATTCCTGACGACCACATCCTCTTAGAAGACCAGTCCCTCACGACCCTGGCGAACCTGCAAAACTCCAAGGCCCTGATTGACGCCCGCCCTGGTCGCAAGTACACGGTCCTGGTGACTAGCAATTACCACGTTTACCGGGCTTTGCGCTATTGTCGCAAGATCGGCCTCAAGTGTACCGGCGTCGGCGCCCACGTTGCGCCTTACTACTGGCCAAGTGCGCTGATTCGGGAATTTGTCGCCATCCACCGTGAGAAAAAACACCTGATTCTTTTCCTGGCCGGCTGGGTAGTCACCGTCTTGCCCCTGGTCTTGATCCTCTTTGAGATGGCTTAAGCGGAAAACTTTTTAACACCGGATCCTTTTTTCAAAAAGTAGCGTATAATGGTAGCAGACTAATCTAGGGTGCGCTTACATGCCAATTGTTAAGCTAAGAAAGCTTTTGACCGTACCCAAGGAGTTTACCGTCACCGCCGACAGCTACCGCGTTTATCAAAGCGAGGACGGAATGCTCCTCTACGTGCCAGTCACCGTTGAGGATCCCTTGGGTAAGACAGATCTGGCTTATTTTAAGAAGAAGTATGGAAAAAGAAGCAGGAGGACAAGCAATGAATAAACAAGAAACCTACCAGTGGCTGACCGACCACCAGATCCCTTATGAAGTGACGGAGCACAAGCCTGTCTTCTCGATGGAGGACCTGCGCGACGTGGATCTTCCGTACCCTGAAGCCAATGCCAAAAATCTCTTCGTCCACGACCGGAAAAAGCGGCATTTTTACCTGATCCTGGTCCGGGGCGAAAAGCGCGTTGATCTGAAGGCCTTTGCCCAGCGGCAAGAGCTGAAGTCTCTGTCTTTTTGCTCAGAAGGCGACCTCATGGACATTTTAGGCTTGACGCCTGGTTCGGTAACGCCTTTGGGTTTGCTCAATGATGACGAGCGCCAGGTTCACTTTTTTATCGATGCTGAATTTGCCGGTAACAAGGTGGCGGCCCACCCGATGGAGAATACGGCGACGGTGTGGCTGAATGCCGACGACCTGGTGCAGCTGGTCCGAGACCACGGCAACGAGGCCGAATACGTCGACATCCCGGTTTTACCTGAAGAATAATTATTAGACAGCAAGTGCCTCAGGCACTTGCTGTTTTTGCTTGTTTGCTCAAGTAGGGAAAAAGCTGCACAAAAACTTACTCAACTGGGTAAATCGCTGCACAATAACTTACTCAAGTAGGGAAAAAGCTGCACAAAAACTTACTCAACTGGGCAAATCACTGCACAAAAACTTACTCAACTGGGCAAATCACTGCACAAAAACTTACTCAACTAAGGAAAATGTTGCTCAAAAACTATGTCAACTAACTTGGTCGCGCTGCTGGTTGAGTAAAGTTTTGGCCGGGGGTTGGGTTACTTGAGTAAGTTTGTGTGAAGCTTTTTATAAAAAGAGACACCAGTTGAGTAAGAATTGGACCGTGCTTGTCGCTACTTTAGTCAATTTTTGTGCAAGTCAAGCCACATGGCTAGTAAATATATGTATCTCTATAAAAAATATATTTTTCTAGCAATTTAGCTTTGAAAGTGTTACCATGGAACTAGAGAAAATATTTTTGAAGTATAACCAACCAATCCGGGGGACAGAAGGAGACAAAAATGACTTTTCGCAAAGATTTCTTATGGGGCGGGGCAACCGCTGCGAACCAATATGAAGGGGCAGTCCATGAAGGCGGCGCGGCCCTGTGTACCGGCGACGTGATGACCAATGGCTCTCACACCGTGAGACGGCAGGTTACTTGGAAAAAGCCGGATGGTGAAACCGGCTCAACGCCGCTTTGCTTCGGCTCACCAGAGCGCCACTTGCCAGATGGCGCCGTGCCAGTCGAACTGGATGACCCGAAATATTACTACCCAAGCCACATTGCATCTGACTTTTACCACCACTATAAGGAGGACATTGCCTTAATGGCCAAGGAAGGCTTCAAGTGCCTGCGCTTTTCCGTTAAGTGGAGCCGGGTCTTTCCTGATCCAGAAGGTGAGCCAAATGAAGAAGGCTTGCGCTTTTATGAAAAGGTGGTCGACGAGTGCCTGAAATACGGGATTGAGCCTTTGATCACTCTTCACCACTACGAAACGCCGCTAATTTTTGCCCAAAAATGTAACGGCTGGAACGACCGGCGCCTGGTGGACCTCTTCGTTAAGTACGCTAGCACCCTGTTTGATCGCTTTGCCGGTAAGGTTAAGTACTACTTGACTTTTAACGAAATCAACCTGGTGGAAGCTGCGCCTTACGTAACGGCTGGTCTTATCCATGCCGACCCGCAAAACATTGCTAACGCGGCTTACCACCAGTTCCTGGCATCGGCTAAGACGGTGATTCGGGCTCATGAAAGCCACCCTGACATCAAGGTGGGGATGATGCTGGCCTTTAGCCCTTGCTACGGGCTAACCAGTGACCCAGCTGACCAGCTGCTGGCCAGCGAAAGACAAAATAATACTTTGGCCTTTTCTGACGTGATGATGACTGGGGAATACCCGACTTACAAGCTTTTGGACTATCAGCGCCAAGGTATTGTCTTGCCAGAAGAAGCCGGCGATCAAGAGCTGCTCAAAAAAGGGGTCTGCGACTTTTTGTCCTTCTCCTGCTATGGGTCAGCCACTTACACGACCCACGAAGATGCCTTGATCGGCGAAGGAAATGGGGCCAATGGCTCTGGCCAGGCGGCTAACCCATACCTCAAGACTAACGCTTGGGGCTGGGGGACCGACCCGCAGTGCCTCCGCATTGCTCTGAACATTTTTAACAACCGCTATCACTGTCCGCTCTTCTGCGTAGAAAACGGGATCGGTTGGAATGACCAGGTGGAAGACGGGACGGTCCACGACGACTACCGGATCGACTATATGCGGGTCAACATCCAGTCCATGAAGGACGCCGTTGAGCTGGATGGGGTGGACCTGATGGGCTACCTCTACTGGGGTTGCGTGGACATGGTGTCAAACGGCGAAGGCGAGATGGCGAAGCGCTACGGCCAGATCTACGTCGACGCTGACAACCACGGCCAGGGCAGCTTCAAGCGGTCGGTCAAGGATTCCTACTATTGGTATCAAAAGGTGATCGCTTCAAACGGTGAAGATTTGAAATAAGACAAAGCAAGTGCTGGGGCACTTGCTTTGTTATTTGCGGAATTTTTTGAAAATGAATAAAAGAATCTTCTTCCTAGTTTTAGCTTTGCTTGCTTTTTGGGTGATGCCCAAAGAAACAGTCATGGCCGAAAATTCAATCTCCAGCATTGATATTAACGGCAAGGTGAATGAGGATGGCAGTCTCTCAGTAATAAATGAAATTGATTATGACTTTCTTTATGCTTTTAAAGATGGCCCCACTCCAATCATCAACTTCAAGCAAAAAGTCTTTCGGGGACAGAAACTAAAGAATGTTATCGTAGCAGTCGATGATTTAGGAGATAATCCACTCAAGTTCGAGCAAGATAATTCTTCTAAGAAGGGTGGTACTTATCAGCTAACAAAGAACGGGAATTATTACCAATTTAAGATATATCGCTATAAACGGGATTATGAGAATTGGAACTATCCTAGAGTCACCTATAAATATACAATCACCAATGCAGTCAAGACCTATAAAGATGCCAGTGATCTTAATTTTAAGGCTGTTGAGATTCGCGGAGAAAACTGGGCTGATGATGTCAAAGTGACGATTGAGCTTGGCCAGAACGTGAAATTCCTTGATGCTTATTCAAACACTAATGAGCATGATGACATGTATGAGCCCCCTCTTAAAGCTAATAATAAAACTGGTCTAGTTAGGTTTAAGAAAGATGATGATGTAGTTGAATCTGTTAGATTACGATTGATTTTTCCAAATAGTGTAGTTAATCAGAATCAGAATCTTTCATCTAAAAGTATCAGATCTGAAGCTTATTATGAGGAAGAAGGGCTAAATAGCGCCGTTGCAGGTCGTCCTAGAAGAAAGTCAATTTTTCGTAAGATTTATGATCTATTTAATATGTTTGGGCTGTTATTCATTGTCATGATAATTGCCGTGATAGCCTTAGTCGTGAGAATATTAGATTTTATTTTCAAGTCTTTTTAGCTGCAAGTTGCTGGCAACTTAAAAAATTTGAATACCATGTTGAGCACGCGTAAGCGTGCTTTTACTTTGCTAAAAAGCGTGCCTTACGATCGCCAATTACGTCTTCTGGGCTTTTCTAATGGCGGTGCTTCCACCTCGGACCTTTGCCGGAATTGCGGCTTATGGCTGGACTATTAATAATTATGAAAAAGTGTTACCGAAATCCCTTTGCTCAGTTTATTCTGGTTCAAAATGCAGAGCACGTAACTCACCAAGCAGAGGCTAAATATTCCTGGAATCTCCTCAAGCACTTTTATCGGAGCCGCCAGGGGCAGATTAGGGAGCGTTAGGCAAAAAAATATTTTTTAAACAATCCTCAAATTAAAGCAAATGTTCAATTTCATTATGGTATAATTACGAATAAAAATATCATCGCTTTTAATAGGAGGAAGTAACAATGAAAGCTAAAGAATTGCGGGCTCAGGCCCGGGAAAAACTGGCGCAGATCCCCAAGAAACACTACATGGTCGAAGCCTTGATCTACATGGCTGTGGTTGTCGTTACGAGCCTGATTGGTCAGCATTTTGACAAAGACGATGGCAAGACTACTAGCCTGTTGATCCTGTACCTTCTGGAATTCTTGGTCATGATCTTCAAGTTCAACTTGCAGGTTTACTTCAAGCGCTACCAGCAAAAATTGGCCAAAGAAGAAGGAGAAGCACCAGGCTATTTTGTCGGGCTGTCTAGTGCTCACTCCTGGAAGTGCCTGGTTTACAACTTCTTCATGTCCCTGCTGACCTTTGCCTTGACCGCCTTTTACCTTATCTATATTTTAGGCATGGTAGTTGCTGGGGCTTTGGCCTTTAGCTTCTCTACTGATGGCAATCCAACTCCCATCATCTTGACTGCTCTTGGCTTTTTGGCCCTCCTCTTGCTTTTATCGATTTTGGTTTTGTGGATTCAGTATCGCTTCTACATGACGCCGTACATCATTGATGATGACATTGAGCAGGGCAATGATCGCAGCATCTTCCAGCAAATGGGTGCCAGCTGGCGCATGATGAAGGGGCACGTTTGGAAGCTCTTTTGCCTGAACATCTCCTTCATTGGCTGGGGTCTGCTTACTCTCTTGACTTTTGGGATTTTAAGCATCTGGACCCTGCCTTACCAAAACTTGGCACAAGCTGAGTTCTACGCTCAAATCAGTGGCCAAGAAGAAAAGTAATCTTTGAATAAAGTAAAAGCTCACTCCATTGGAGTGAGCTTTTTTATGTCTAAAAATTAGAGCAGGTGAATGCCAGCTTCAGCGCATTGTTCAATCATGTCGTCTGGCCAGATGCCGGCTTGGACTTCGCCGATGTGGGCCCGGCCAAGCAGCAGCATGCAAAGGCGAGATTGACCGATCCCGCCGCCGATAGTCAGCGGCAGGCGGTCGCTCAAAAGGGCCTTGTGGAATGGCAGGTTCAAGCGCTCTTCTTCACCAGCGGCAGCAAGCTGCTTTTTCAAAGAATCGCGGTCAACCCGGATCCCCATGGAAGAGATTTCCAAAGCGCGCTGCAGCGGTTCAAACCAGAAGAGGATGTCGCCGTTTAAGAGCCAGTCGTCGTAGTCTGGAGCCCGGCCATCATGAGGTTCGCCGTCTTTCAGCGGCCAGCCGATCTTGGACAAGAAGACAGCGCCGTATTCCTTGGCAATCAGATCTTCGCGTTCTTTGCGGCTCTTGTCAGGCCAGCGGTCTTCTAGTTCATCAGTCGTGACAAAAGTGATCTGGTCCGGCAAGTGGTAGACCGCGGCTGGGAACTTGTACCAAACCTCGTGTTCCATGTGCTTGATGATCTTAAAGATTTCGCGCACCACAGATTGGAGGTATTCGGTAGTTCTTTGTTCGCGGGTGATAACCCGTTCCCAGTCCCACTGGTCAACATAGACAGAGTGGAGGTTGTCCAGTTCTTCGTCGCGGCGGATGGCGTTCATGTTGGTGTAGAGACCTTCGCCAGGTTGGAAGTTGTATTTGCCAAGGGCATAACGCTTCCACTTGGCAAGGGAGTGGACAACTTCGAAGGTTTCGCCAGGGATGTCTTGGGCATCAAAGGCAACCGGGCGCTCAACCCCGTTCAAGTTGTCGTTTAAGCCAGATGATTTTGGCACGAAGAGGGGAGCAGAGATCCGTTCGAGGCCCATCTCCTTGCCAAATTCGCGCTGGAAGGTATCGCGGATGTATTTGATTGCGGCTTCCGTTTCGCGGACAGACATCTTGGGATCGTATTTTTCAGGAATGGTCAAGTTCATAGAGTGATTCCTCTTTCTAAAAATCTTCACTACTTTATTTTACTAGTTTTTTAGATTTTTGTGAATGATTGCTTAGAAAATGATGCGATAGCAATTCGGCTAACGAGATTCGGGGGCCTAAGCCGTCCAAAACGACCTTAGCTAACAAAATTGGCTTAAAACTATACGAAAAAAATTTGTATACCATTCGCCCCCGTCACGGCGGGACTGGTGATTTCTATACAAACTATACGAACCAGAAAACGTATTGACTTCGTTTTTCTGAAAGCTATAATTCAAAGTACGTCGAGCCGAATAAATGCCGACAAATAAGATTAGAGAGGACACGCTATGTCTTTTACCAGAATTGTCACGGCGGCCAGTTACCTGCCGGCTCTGGTCGTGGATAACGACCAGTTGTCTGCGATCATGGACACCAGTGACGAATGGATTTACACCCGGACCGGGATCAAGCGCCGGCACCTGGCCACAGACCAGAATACCAGTGACCTGGCCCTCGAAGTGGCCAAAAAGCTTCTAGCTAACAGCCAGCTGGATCCAGCCGACTTAGACTTGATCGTTGTGGCCACCATGTCGCCTGATGCGGCAACGCCCTCAACCGCCGCCATTATCCAAGGCAAACTTGGTGCTAAAAACGCGGCCGCCTTCGACATCTCGGCTGCCTGCTCGGGTTTTGTCTATGCCTTAGACCTTGCAGACAAGATGCTGGCCGACGGGCAAAAGTCCTTAGTTCTAGGCGCCGAAGTCTTGAGCAAGCTGCTAGACTGGGGCGACCGGTCGACGGCGGTCCTCTTTGGCGACGGGGCCGGGGGTGTCTTACTTAGTAAAGACGCCGATCAGCCGCACTTTTTAGCCAGCCAGCTGAAGACTTACGGGGACAAGGCTGATGAACTGTCAGCTGGGATTACGTCCCCGCGGCCTTTTCCTGGCCAGCAGCACGACTACTCTTACTTTCAGATGAATGGCAGAGCAGTCTACACCTTTGCCACCCACCAGGTGCCGCAAAGCATTGTTGAAACGGCTAGAAAGGCCGGGGTAGAGCTTGGCGCTATCGACGCCTTCCTTCTTCACCAGGCTAACGCCCGCATCATTAAGCAGGTAGCCAAAAGGCTGGACCAGCCCCTTGACAAGTTTCCAGTCAACATCACTGAATGCGGCAATACCTCCGCCGCCAGCGAGGCGATACTGCTGGATGAATGCCTGGCCAAAGGCATGGTCAAAAAGGGTCAAACCATCATGCTGGCCGGCTTTGGCGGGGGGCTGACCACCGGCAGCCTGTTGGTCAAATTGTAAAATAAGCAAAAAATTAATTACTAAACCGAAGATTTTTAAAAAAACGAAAGGAACACATATCATGACTGAAGCAGAAATTTTTGAAGCCGTAAAGGAAATCGCCGCTGAACAATTGGATATTGACGCCGGCACCATTACCATGGACACCAACATCAAGGAAGACCTGGACGCTGATAGCTTGGACCTGTTTGAAATTGTCAGCGAACTGGAAGACAAGTACGACATTGATCTTGACGCCGACGAAGGCCTGGTTAAGGTGAGCGACGTAGTCAAGACGGTGAAGGCAGAACTCGATGACTAGGGAAAAATTCGCCGTCCTCTTTAGCGGGCAGGGCGCACAAGCAACTGGCATGGGGCTGGACCTCCTCGAAGATCCCCTGTTTGCTGAAACAATTGCAAAAGCCAGCGAGGCCAGCAAGCTGGACTTAGTCGCCGTTTTCAAAAATGAGCACGGTGAACTGGACCAAACCCGCTATGTGCAGCCGTCCTTGGTTGCTTTTGAAGCCGGGATCTGGCAGATGCTCATGCGGGACACCGATTTAGACGTAGCCGGCATGTTGGGGCTGTCGCTTGGTGAATACGGCGCAGTGATTGCCTCAGGCGCCTTGGATTTAGAAATGGACATTGCTTTGACTAGCGACAGAGCAAGCTACATGCAGGCCGATTGCGAAAAAATAGCCAGCTCCATGGCCGCCTTGGTAAAGCCAAAACTGGACGAGCTGAAAAAGTTACTTGGCGACCTAGAAAGCGCCGGCAAGCAGGTCTACTTCTGCAACTTCAATTCACCCAAGCAAGTGGTGATCGGCGGGACCAAGGATGATCTGGCCCAGGCCTTGGATCTGATCAAGGAGCAGGGCTTAGCCAAGCGGGTTGTCAATTTAGACGTCGCCGGGGCCTTCCACACGCATCTTTTTCTCGAATCAGCCAAAAAGATGCAAGACCGCTTAAGAGGTGTGGCCTTTAACCAGCCCCAATATCCGGTCTACTCCAACACCATCATCCAGCCTTTTACGGCTGGCAACCTGGCGGAAATCCTGGAAGTGCAGCTGATGGAGCCAACCAATTTTGGCGATTGTCTTGCCAAGCTGCAGGCTGAAACTGGCTTCACCCAGACCCTGGAAATTGGCCCAGGCAAGACTCTCAGTTCTTTTGCCAAAAGCCTGGACCGGAGCCTCGGCAAGTTCCACATCGGCAGCATGGCCGATTACCAAGATTTTTTAGAAAGTTATCAAAATGGATTTGAAGGATAAAACGGTACTGGTGACCGGGTCAACCCATGGGATTGGCCGGGCGTGCGGCTTAGCTTTTTTACAAAAAGGCAGCCGGGTCGTCTTTAACGGCAGAAAGGAAATGCCGGAGGACTTGCAGGCTGAACTTGCGGCTTACCCGGGTCAATGGGAATACCTGCCTGCTGACGTCAGTCAGGAAGCAGATGTGAAAGGCCTGATCAAGCAAGTGGTCGCTGAGTTTGGATCTTTGGACGTACTGGTCCACAGTGCCGGGATCACCAAGGACCAGATCATGATTGGCCTGAAGACCAGCGACTTTGACGAGGTGATCAATGTCAACCTCCGCGGAAGCTTTTTAATCAACAAGTATGCCATGAAAAAAATGCTGAAGCAAAGGTCCGGGGCGATCATCAACCTGTCCAGCGTAGTAGGGATGCACGGCAACCAAGGGCAAGCCAACTATGCCGCAGCTAAAGCCGGCGCAATCGCCTTGACCAAGACCGCTGCTAAAGAAGGCGCTGCTCGCGGCGTGCGGGTGAACGCGATTGCCCCCGGCATGATTGAGACCCGGATGACTGAGGCAGTGAGCGACGAAGCTGCGGAAGCTGCCCTAGCAGCGATTCCCCTTGGCCGCTACGGTCAGGCTGGTGAAATCGCCCACGCGGCAGTCTTTTTGGCAGAAAACGACTACATTACGGGTCAAGCCCTAGTAGTTGACGGCGGAATGACAATTTAGAAAAGAGATTAGGATGAACAGAGTAGTGATTACGGGCCTGGGCGCCCTCAGCCCCAACGGCAATGGCTACGAGGCTTTTGTCAAAAATACCCTAGAAGGGCAAATCGGGATCAAGCCGATTACCAAGTTTGACGCAGCAGACACTGGCATCAGCGTGGCTGGCCAGATCGACGACTTTAATGTTGACCAAGCTGGCGGGAAAAAATTGGCCAAGAGAATGGACCTATTTTCCCAGTATGCCTTGGCCGTTTGCCAGGAAGCCTATGACATGGCGGGCCTTGACGGAGCCGTTGATCCTGAAGACTTCGGCGTCATCTGGGGCAGCGGGATTGGAGGGCTAACCACTATCCAAGACCAGGTCATCAAGATGCACGACAAGGGGCCCAAGCGCGTGTCACCGCTCTTCATCCCCATGGCCATCGCCAACATGGCGGCCGGCAACATCTCCATTCGCTTCAATGCCCAAAATATTTCAACCACTGTCGTCACCGCTTGCGCCTCAGCCACCAATGCCATCGGCGAAGCCTACCGCTACGTTAAAGAAGGCCGGGCCAGCATAGTCATAACCGGGGGGAGTGAAGCGAGCTTAAACAAAACGGCGATTTCCGGCTTTGCGGCCCTGACCGCCTTGTCGGCCGCAACTGATCCACTGGCAGCTTCTCTGCCTTTTGACAAAAAGCGTAACGGCTTCGTTTTAGGCGAAGGCGCGGGCGCTCTGGTTTTGGAAGAATTAAGCCACGCCCAAGCCCGGGGCGCCAAGATCTACGGTGAAATCGTGGGCTACGGTGTCTCTAGTGACGCCTACCACATCACCAGCCCTGATCCGGCAGGCCAGGGAGCTGCCAGGGCCATGAAGCTGGCGCTGAAAGACGCTCAGATTAGCCCAGACCAGGTCGGCTACATCAACGCCCACGGCACGGCCACCCACGCTAACGACGAAGGTGAGTCGCGTGCGATCCGGGAACTTTTTGGCAAAAATAACAAGGTCCTCGTGTCTTCAACCAAGGGGATGACCGGGCATCTGCTGGGCGCTGCTGGCGCAGTCGAAGCCGTGATCACGGCCGCAAGTCTTGCAAAAGGCATCTTGCCGGTTAACGTGGGCGCAAGCGAGCAAGATCCTGCATGCGACGTGACTTTGGTAAGGGAAGACAACCGCCGCCAGGATGTGAAATATGCCTTGAGCAATTCTTTTGGCTTTGGCGGCCACAACGCGGTTTTAGCTTTGAAAAAATGGGAGGGCTAAGCGTGGAATTAAAAGATGTTGAACGCCTGATGGACAAGTTTGAAACTTCTTCTATCAGGGAAATGCAAGTGGACGCAAATGGCGGACACTTATTTTTAAGCAAAAATACGAATGCAGCTGCCCTAAATAAGCAAGAAGCAGCTAATCCGGAAAAGACTGCTGAAGCTGTAGCCGAAAAGGTACAGGAAAAAGCTGTAGAAGATGGCTCGGAAGAGAAGAATGAAGCAGCTGGTACTGCCATCAAGTCCCCCTTAGTTGGGACGGTTTACCTGCAAAGCAAGCCAGGCGCAGCTCCTTACGTGAAAGTGGGCGACCGGGTTGAAAATGGCCAAGTCGTCTGCATCGTGGAAGCCATGAAGATGCTGACCGAGATCAAGAGCGACGTGGCCGGCACCGTGAGCCAGGTCTGCGTTGAAAACGGCGACCTGATTGAGTGTGACCAGGAACTCTTCTTGGTCAAGGAGGATTAGATGGAATTAGATAGTACTGCCATTCAAAAAATCATTCCTCACCGCTACCCCATGCTCTTGATCGACAAGGTGGTGGAGCTTGCGCCAGGCGAGCGGGCGGTCGCCATCCGCAACGTAACGATCCACGAAGAAATTTTTCAAGGCCACTTCCCAGGCAATCCCGTCATGCCGGGCGTTTTGATCATCGAATCCCTGGCGCAAACGGGAGCAGTGGCCCTGCTCAGTCAACCGGAATTTGCCGGCAAGACCGCCTATTTTGGCGGCATCAACAAGGCTCGTTTTCGCAAGATGGTCAAGCCTGGCGACACCATGCGCTTAGAAGTAACTCTGGAAAAGGTGAAGGGGCACATCGGCAAGGGAATCGGCGTTGCCAGCGTTGACGGGGAAAAAGCTGCTACGGCGGAATTGACTTTTATGATTGGCTAGGTGAGTTGCATGTTTAAGAAAATTCTAGTCGCCAACCGGGGCGAAGCCGCAGTCCGGGTGATCCGGACTTTAAAAGAAATGGGGATCCAGTCAGTCGCCATTTATTCAAGCGCTGACCGGGAGAGCCTGCACGTGCAGCTGGCCGATGAAGCCGTCTGCGTGGGCGGTCCCCGGGTTGGGGATTCTTACTTGAATATGAAAAATATTATCGCCGCTGCTGTCGGGACAGGCGCCGAAGCCATCCACCCAGGATATGGCTTTTTGTCAGAAAACAGCGAGTTTGCTCGTTTATGTGAATCTTGCGGGATCACTTTTATCGGCCCGAGCGCTGACACCATTGACGCCATGGGCAACAAGGAGCATGCAAGACAATTAATGGCCCAAAATGGCGTGCCCGTGACCCCAGGCAGTCCCGGCTTTATTCATGACAGCCAAGAGGCTAAAAAGATCGCGGCCGAAGTGGGCTACCCAGTTCTTTTAAAAGCTGCGGCTGGTGGCGGCGGCAAGGGGATCCGGCAGGTGGCTAGCGAAAGCGAGATGGACGAATCCCTGTCGGTAGCCCAAACCGAAGCCCGGCAGGTTTTTGGCGACGATTCCATGTATCTGGAAAAAGCGCTCCTCAATGTTAAGCACATCGAAGTCCAGATTTTCCGGGATGCCTTTGGCCATACCGTCTACTTCCCTGAAAGAGACTGTTCTCTGCAAAGACGCAAGCAAAAGGTGATCGAAGAAAGCCCCTGCGAGCTTTTATCTGACGAAGAACGGGAAAAACTTGGCCAAATCGCGGTCAAGGCGGCCAAAGCAGCTGACTACGTCAACACCGGGACCATCGAGTTCTTGATGGATCAAGACCATAATTGCTACTTCATGGAAATGAATACGCGGCTCCAGGTTGAGCACACGGTAACCGAAATGGTGACCGGGATCGACCTGGTCAAGGCCCAGATCTTGGTGGCAGCTGGAGAGGAGCTGCCTTTTAAGCAAGAGGATCTAGCGCCTAGAGGCCACGCTATCGAATGCCGGATCAACGCTGAAGACGCCAAAAACGGCTTCATGCCAAGCACTGGCAAGGTTGACTACCTCTTTTTGCCAGTGGGCAATCCGGGAATGCGGATCGACTCGGCCCTCTACCAGGGCATGACCGTTTCGCCCTTTTACGATTCCATGCTGGCCAAGGTGGTGGCTTTGGGCGAAAACCGGGAGGCGGCGATTGCCCGGATGGAGCGGCTCTTAAGCGAGCTGGTCTTGCGCGGCGTCACCACCAACCAGAACCTGCACCTGGCCATCCTGGCTGATCCGATTTTTGGCAAGGAAACTTTTACCAATACCTATCTAGAGAGCGAATTTTTACCGAAGTGGAAGGAGGACTGCGATGCAGCTGTTTGAAAAAAATAATACCCTGTCAGGCCGGCATGTAAAAACTGATCAGTCCACCTGGGACCAGGTGCCAGACGACTTCCTCCTGCGCTGTCCTAAGTGTCAGCGGGTGATCTTCCGCGACCAACTGGATGAGTATATGACTTGTCCCTCTTGTGACTATGGCTCTCGCATTTCTGCCAAAAAGCGTCTAGAATGGCTGGTCGACGATTATGAAGAATGGGATGTAGGGATTAGTCCAGCAGACCCACTTCATTTCCCAGGTTATGAGCAAACAATTGCCAAGGGCGAGAAACATTCGGGCCTAAAGGAAAGCGTCTGGACCGGCATAGCCGACTTTGGCGGGCAAAAGGCTGCCTTAGGCATCATGGATCCCACCTTCATCATGGGGTCTCTGGGCCAGGCAACTGGTGAAAAAATCACACGGATGTTTGAACGGGCCATTGCTGGGAAATTGCCGGTGGTGCTGTTTACCGCCTCCGGCGGGGCGAGGATGCAGGAAGGAATTTTTTCCCTGATGCAGATGGCCAAGGTGTCAAACGCGGTGGCCCAGCTGAAAAAAGCAGGTCTAGCCTACATCGTGGTCTTGACTGACCCGACAACGGGTGGGGTGACCGCCAGCTTTGCCAGCGAGGGCGACTACACCTTTGCTGAGCCCCGGGCCATGGCAGCCTTTGCTGGCCGCCGGGTGATTGAGCAGACCATCCATGAAAAATTGGCTAAAGACGCCCAGGATGCCGAAACGGTCATGCGGCATGGTTTTATCGATGCGATTGTTAGCCGGCAGGAAGAAAAAGCTACGATTTCGTGGTTCTTAAAGAATGGAGGTCGTTATGAATCAGGCAATTGAAACGGTTAGAGCTGCCCGGTCTAGCAACAAGATCACGGACCAGGAAATTCGCGAATACCTTTTTCCTGACTTTTTCGAGCTGCATGGCGATGGCGCCTACGGAGACGACCCAGCCATTGTCGGCGGGATCGCGACATTTCACGGTCAGCCGGTAACGGCGATCATGACCAGTCGGGGGAAAAATCTAGAAGAGCGGATGAAGAAGCACTTTGGTCAGCCGTCTCCTTCTGGCTACCGCAAGGCCTTGCGCCTGGCCAAGCAGTCGGCCCATTTTGGCCGGCCGGTTCTGCTTTTTGTCGATACGGCTGGTGCTTATCCTGGCAAAAAGGCAGAGCGTTACGGGCAGGGGCAGGCTATTGCCAGGAACCTTTTAGAGCTGGGCCAGTTGCCAACGCCAATTATCACCGTCATCTACGGCGAAGGTGGCAGCGGCGGGGCGCTGGCTCTAGCTTGCGGGGACGAGGTCTTCATGCTGAAGTACTCCATGTATTCGGTTCTGTCGCCTGAAGGCTTTGCCTCCATTTTGTGGAAGGATGCTGGCCGGAGCGCTGAAGCCGCTGAGCTATTGGGGCTGACGCCAGACAAGCTGCTGGAAGACGGCGTGGTTGAAGGAGTAATTCCTTTTGCCCAAGACAAGCAAGTGCAGTGCCGAGAAATTGATCAAGTTTTAAGTCAGGAAATAAAAAAGCTTCAGGCCTTGTCTAGTGAGGAACTACTCGCCAGACGGCATGAACGCTTTAGGAAATTTTAGGTGAGAAAATGTCAGGATTTTTAACAGGTAAAAAAATCGTTGTGATGGGCGTGGCCAACCAGCGCTCCATTGCTTGGGGCTGTGCCAAGCAGATGTCAGCGCAAGGGGCAGAGGTCATTTACACCTACCAAAATGACCGGCTGAAAAAGGGCCTGGAAAAGCTGGGATTGACCGAAGATAAACTAATTGAGTGTGACGTGGCTAGCAATGAGAGCATTGAGGCGGCTTTTAGCCAGATTAAGAGCCGCTTTGGTCAGGTGGACGGGATCGTTCACGCTATTGCGTTTGCGCCGAAAGGGGAACTAGAAGGGTCAATTCTCAATTCTACCCGGGATGGCTACTTGACCGCCCAAAACGTGTCCAGCTATTCTCTTTTAGCGGTTGCTAAAGAAGCTGAAAAGCAAGATTTGTTAAAAAATCCTGCTGCCCTTGTTACCTTAACCTTTATGGGCTCAACCCGTGCTGTGCCCAACTACAACACCATGGGCATTGCCAAGGCGGCTCTAGAAAGCAGTGTTCGTTATTTGGCCCGCGACCTTGGTGAACAAGGCGTCCGCGTTAACGCCATTTCAGCTGGGGCGATGAAAACCTTAGCAGTAACCGGGATTGGCGGCCACAAAGAGCTGCTAAAAGAAGCCCAAAGCCGGACGGTTGATGGCGTCAACGTTACCTTAGAAGAACTGGGTAACGCCTGCGCCTTTTTGGTCAGCGACTTGTCAACCGGCTTAACTGGCGACGTAATCTATGTTGACAAGGGAGTGCACCTGTCCTAATGAAGATCGCCTTTTTAGATGAGGTCACGTCGACTCAGGACTTGGTCAAAGAGCGGATTAAGCGCGGGGAGAGCATGGAAGCTTTTGCCATTTGCGCTAAGCGGCAAACTGCCGGCTATGGCAAGCAAGGACGGGCCTTTTATTCACCTGCCCGGGGGCTTTACTTGACGGTGGCCCTGCCAGAAAAAATGGTGCAGGATTCGCAAATTTTGACCCTGGCCGTCGGGGTTAAAGCGGCAGAACTCTTGATGGATTGGTCCGGTAATTCGCGCTTGCGCCTCAAGTGGGTCAATGACCTTTATTTGGATGGTCATAAGATTGGCGGCATCTTGACGGAAAAAGTCTTGGGCTACTATGTCGTTGGCGTTGGCGTCAATATTGGGATTGAGCTCTTTCCTGAAGAGCTTGCTGAAAAAGCAGCAAGCCTCTTGCCTGGTGCCGACTTTGATCGTGACTTTGTTGTCCAGATGGGGCAGGCGGTATTAGCTGCGGCCAAAGCAGATTCGCAGATTTTGGCAGACTACCGCCGCCTGTCTTATTTGACCGGTAAGCAGGTGACCCTGCAGCTGGGGCACGGGAGCATGTCTGGGATCGTTCAAGATATCGACGACCAGGGATGCCTCCTTTTGGCTAGTGACGGGAAAATTTTGCATATTAATAGCGGTGAAGTGACCAAGGTCAACTTTGCTTGATAGGTTTTGAAAAAATAAACGTAAAAAGATCTAGGATTCTGTTTGTTGCAGAAGTCTGGATCTTTTGTTTTAGGTAAATTATTTGAGGACTGCTTTTTAGGTGGATCTATTGGTCCTTTTGCTGATGATTAATTTAAAAAGCTTACCATTAAACAATAGTTTTTTTACTTAGTGAATTAAAAAATCAATTTTTTGTTCGCATTGCATTCGACATGCGAACGGTGCTACTATTTGAGTTGAAGAAACAGAACACAGGTTCAAGTTTGAATAGAAAGGATAGAAGGGAAGACGATGAACAATCAAGAAATATGCATTCACTTTACTTGTCCCTCGGATGAATGGGAATATCATATTACGACTCGGCTAAAAGAAGATGAGAGCCTGGCTGAGTTCTTGCAGCTCTACTTTGATGACTTTATCATTTTTGATACCGAAAATCCGGAGTACGAGGTGATGGTTCCAGATAGCGGTTTTGAGGTCTTAACTTATATTACGGAAATTACTGATGTTGCGGGTCTACCAACCATCAATACCGATCTCTTTTCCTTTTTTGGCTTCGAACGGCCAAATGATTCTGACCCAGGGCTATTCGGCGACGGCAGCATCTGGAGCGGGGACGATCAAAATGACGATGATAGTTAAATATACAAACAAGCCTAAGTGTTACTACAATGTTTATTAAAATAAAAAAAGCGCTTCGCGCTTTAAAATTAAAAACTTAGTTAACAAATCTGGTCCTTGAGTTGATCGTATTGGCTCTTTAACTCTAGATCAAGGTAATATGGCACCTTAACCGGTTGAACCTTTTGACCATAAAGAGCAAAAAGCATGGTTAGGTCGCTCTTCCACTTGGCAATTTCCTCGTCCAGACTATCTTTACCTTCGCTGAGCAAGGTGTGCAAGAAGTGGTTGGCCACACCGACGTACTTGCCGCCTAGAGCTAAACTCTTCATCACGTCCATCGGCTCTCTGACGCCACCTGACACGATTAAATTGTCGGTCAAAGGAGCAGCTAATAAAGCGGCCAGGGCAGTTGGCAAGCCAACGTAGTCTAAAGCATGAAGCGGGGAGGCGTTTCTTGAGTTCTCAATCTGAGCAAAGTTGGTGCCGCCGGCCCCGCCCAGGTCGAACCATTCAAAGCCGGCTTTTTGCAGGGTCTTGATGGATGTTGGGTCTAGGCCATTGCCAACTTCTTTAACAATGATCGGTACATCGACGGCATCCTTGATTGCCTTCATCCGGTCGAGCCAGATAAAGTCTCGGTCGCCTTCCGGCATGGCTGCTTCTTGAGCGACGTTTAGGTGAATTTGTAAGGCATCAGCCTTGAGGTCATTCACGATTTTTACCGTGGCCTCAACCGGCGTCAAAGGGTTGACATTAGCAAATAAGAGCCCATCAGGGTTGGCTTCGCGTGCAACGTAGAAAGATTCCAGTTGATCTGCTTCTTTGGCGAGGATGCTGGCTGACCCTAAGGCAAGTGCCAGGTGGTGCTTAGCTGCTAATCTACCAAGATTCTGGTTGACTTCTTTGGACTTTTCAGAACCGCCCGTCATGGCGTTGATGAAGAAGGGGGCGTCTAACTCTTTGCCGAACCAGTTGGTCTTGATGACCGCTGGATCCACCTTGCTTTCTGGCAAGGCTGGCCGCAAGAGCTGGACTTGGTCAAAGGAATTCGTTTTCTTTGCATTAAAAAACATCTGCGTTAACGCCAGATGTTCTTCTTTTCTGATTGATCGTTGTGACATGGCGATCCTCTTAAAATGTTAGTTCGGAATGGTGGATATGAAATTCCAAAGGCAGGATGTTGTTCTTAAGCCATTCTCTTCTTAAGAGGTCAACATTGGTATCCTGGTTGACGATGACAATCCCGCAGTCGCCGTTACCGGCACCACTAGTCTTAGCTGCACCGCCAAACTTGTTGGCGATTTCGATTAACTCAGTCAACCGCGGAATTTCAATTGCAATATTGTTGATGGCTGCAAAATGCTGCAAAAGACGTCTGTTAACTGCGATCTGCTTTTGAATCAGCTTGATGTTGTTTTCTTCAAAGCCCTTGATCATCTTCAAGACGCAGTTTCTGGAATCTTCCAGGAATTTAGCATATTCAGCCTTAAGATTCTTCTTGTTGGCATTGGTCTTGTCAACTAAACGTGAGGTAGAAGCGGGTTGCTGGCTCCAACCAACCAAGAGATCCATGCCTTCTGGCGGAACCAATTCTTGGATCTTCAGCCCTGGCCAAGCTTCACTGACCACGTCTGAGAGACGCTTAGCAGCTAATTCTTCAGCCAGCCAAGTCTTATTAAAGGTTTGGTAGGCAATCCAGCCGCCATAAACGCTAGCCGCAATGTCGCCAGCGCTCCCGTTGCCTTGAACAGAATAGTGAGAAATTGTAGAAAGCTTGTAAACTAGGTCCTTGGTGGCCTTAACGCCGTAAAAGTGTAAGATGGCCTTAACCGTGGCTACCGTTACCGCAGCAGAGGAACCTAAACCGTACTTCTTGCCGTCGGCGGAGTCCAGATCGGAGTTGACGAACAAATCGTAGACGTCCATCTTTACGTTCTTTTCCAAGCAGTATCTTTCAGTGAATGAAATAGCGGACAGGATGTATTCGAAGGGATTGTCACGATTGTCAATCACCATCTTTGATCCTTGCCGTACCCAGTGAATTGAATCTTGTGAATACTGCTTTGAATGGATTAAACCAGTGTCGCTAGCGCTCCTCTTAATGGAGACCCTAACGTACTGGTCTAAAGCGACTAAGATTGCTGGGCAATCTTGTTCCAAAACAGCATATTCACCTGCAATATAAAGCTTCCCTGGTGCTTTTTCAGTAATCAAAAAACTCTTCCTCTTATTCTTTTAAGTTTCTTTGTCTATTATATAACTAAACAAGTTTTAGTCTAGTAGAGTTACTCCTGGACCAAAACCTGCCTCAATAATCTTAACACTATCAAAGGCCAAGGCAAAATTATTAACGATATCTTTAGAATTCTTTTCCTGGCAGAGGATCTTGATATTTGGACCAGCATCAATGGTGTAGTAGCATTCAAGGCCTTTTTCCCGCAGTTCTTGCACTAGCTTAATGGCCTCAATGGTCTTAGGCTCAAAATAGGTAAAGCCAGGCTGAGCGGTGAAGGTCAAAGAGTGCATCTCACTAGCATTTAATTCTGCTAAAGAACCCAGTTTAGTGAAGTCCTGAGCCTTGATGGCAGCTTCCATGTCGGCAATTTCTTGGTCATTGCGGTCAAGCCACAGCTGGTAAAAAGGAGAGGTCTTGCTCAGTTCCATGCCCTTGGTTGAGGAAACCTTCTTTGGCTGGTCATTTAATTCAACGGCTAAGAGCTTTAAATCCATTTGTGGGTGCTCGTCAAGGGCATAGGCATATGAACTTTCATCGCTGTCGCCTTTTTGCCAAACGGCGAAGCCACCAAAGATAGATCTAGAGGCTGATCCTGACCCCATCCGGGCCATACGAGAGAGCTCGCGCTTATCGACATCTAAGTGGTAGTGGTCAGCAAAGGCCGCAGCTAGAGCCGCAAAGGCCGAGCTAGAAGAGGCCAAACCGGCTGCCGTTGGCACGTGGTTGTCAGACTTGATGGCCAAGTTGCCAGAGACGCCATAGCGGTCCTGCATCAACTTAATGTAGGAAAAAACGCGGTCTGCTGATTTATCAGCAATCTGTTTGCCGTTTAATGAAAAAGACATTTGGTCACTATCTTCGATTTGAGTATCACTGTAAAAGGCATCCAAGGTCATGGACAGGCTAGACATTAAAGGAAGGCGCAACTTGGCATCTTTTTTGCCCCAATATTTAATGAGGGCAATATTGGTGTGGGCGCGAGAAGTCTTACTCATAATTTTTTACGCTTTCTATTGTTTTAAGCTGATATTTTAGATCTTTTCGATCCAATAGTCACTGATTAAGTCTTGGCATTGGCTAGCAATTTTGTTGGCAGTGGCAGAGTCATCGCACAGGGCAATGACGATCCCGCCCAGACCGCCACCTGACAGCTTGCAGCCAAGAGCACCATTGCTTTTAGCAATTTGGCACATTTGGTCAATCTTTGGGGTCGAAATCCCGAAAGAGGCTAGGATGTTTTGAGCTTCGTTAAAGTAGCTGCCGATGGCTTGTCGGTCTTGCTTGAACCAGGCTGCTTTGACCAGGTCAGCTAATTGGCCTAGTCGAGCCATGTTCTTTTTAGCTGCTGGATCCTTTTCTAAGAGGTCATGCACCATGGTGACGGCTTCTCTCGTATTGCCCAGGTTACCTGTGTCCATGATCAAGAGGGTGGCGCCAAGACTGGCGGTCAGTTTGCGGATTCCGTCTTTCTTATTGAAGAAAACCAGGTAGTCTGAATTGACTGTGGCTGCGTCTAGGCCTGAGGCCTTGCCATGGTTGATGGTTTCGGCTTGGTTGGTGATGTCCATGATTTCTTGCTCAGTCAAGTCTAGGCCCAGGTACTTGCTTAGGGCCACGGTCGTGCCTAAGGCAACGGTAGCAGAAGAACCAAAGCCGCGTTCCATTGGAATTTCGCCTTTGTAAGTCACCTTTACTTTAGCTTCCTTGCCACTTTTGGCAAAAAGAGTCTTTAGCACGTACTTTAAGCCGTTATAATCGTCAGGTGCGGCAAAAAAAGGACCATGATAGAGCTTGGTATCCATGTAAAGCTCATCAAAGTCTTCCACACTCGTCTTGATGTGGAGGGCCTTGATGGGCATGGCCAAGGCATCATAGCCGTAAACAACAGAATGTTCCCCAATTAAAATAACTTTCCCATGAGCAGTACATGATGTCTGCACAGATAATCACCTCAAAAGATAATAAATATTGAATAGTTAGTATTTTGTCAAAAATTTCCCAAAAAGAGAAGAGATTGCTAAAATTTAATTGACTGAATTACTACTTGTCTAGTGCATCTAAGGAGTGGAAGTAATGATTAACATCTTAACTGGAAGACAAGCAGATCCTTTGCAAGAAGAGCTTCTGGACCAAGCAGCTAAAACATATTTAGCTGGCCAAGAAGTCTTCATTCTTGTTCCAAACCATATCAAGTTTAACACAGAAGTGCGGGCAATAGCTAAAGTTGCGGAATTGCAAGGAAGAAGTGAGACTAGCGTCAAGAATCTTCATGTCTTGTCGTTTTCTCGTTTAGCCTGGTTCTTCTTTAAAAAAGCTGACATTTCCTTGCCGCAGAGTCTGGATGACGCGGCAGCTTCCATGATCTTGGAGCAAATCATCAATAAACGGAAAAAAGAGCTTAACCTGTTCAAGAATACTCAACCTAATTCAGGGATGATCCAGCAGGTATACCAAACGATTTTGCAGGTTCATACTGGACAGCTGGATTTAGACGAGCTGCTGGAAAATGCAGCCAATCCTGCGGTTGAAGCCAGTCTGGATACTGAAACGTCCAGCAAGCTGCACGACTTGAAGATCATCTATCAAGACTTTTTGGACCTGATCCAGGAAAAGAACTTTGTGACTAAAGATGAACTGAATATCCAGCTAAATGAAGTTTTGGCCAGTCACCCAGAATACGTGCAAAAGGCCGCCTTTTATGTCACTGATTTTGCCCATTTTTCTTTGCAGGAAAAGCAGACGATTCAATTATTGGCTGCTTTTTGCCAGGACTTGACCTTGGGCTTTAAGACGGAATTTGGCGATATCCATGCGCCACTTGCCGGTGAATATGACTATGTTGTTCAAAAAACGATTAACGACTTGACCGGCTATTTTGGCGCCCATGGCTTAGACTATCAAAGCGATCAGCTGGTAGAAAAGGCAACGTCAGCAACTAAGCTAAATTCTGCCTGGATTGCCAATGAAGATGCGGACTTAACTAACTTGCAACTAGTAAAGGCCGATTCACGGTATGCAGAAGCCTATTTTGCGGCGCGGACTATTTACAGCCAAGTGGCTACTAAGCAGTACCAGTACCGCGACTTTTTGATCCTGGCGCCGAACTTGGCAGAATATGAAACTTACCTTGCTCCAATCTTCCGGCAGAATCAGATACCATTTTTTGACGACTTGCAGCAGATGATGAAATATCACCCCTTGGTCATCTTGATTGAAGATTTGGCTAAGCTGGCTGAAAAAACTGGGGATACGGCGGCCATGATTGGGCTGATGAAGACGCGGCTGATCATTCCCGCCTGGTATCAAGAGCAAGAAGACCCAGAAGCAGCTTATTTAAGAGACGTGGACCAGCTGGAAAACTTTGTTTTGGCACACGGCATCAAGTATAAGCTCTGGGAAAAGTCATTTAGCGACTTTACCAAGGCCAGTGTGATTTACCTTGACCAAGAAAAGTATCAAAGGCGGCTGGAACGCCTAGATAAGCTGCGAGACTTTTTCGTCAGCCAGGTAAATTCACTCGTGAAAAAATTGAAGGATGAACAAGATAGCTTAACTGGGATCAAGACTTTCTTTAGCTTCTTAGTTAAAACCGGCGTCAGCAGCCAGCTTGAGTCCTGGCGGAAAAAGGCTAGCGACGATGGCCAATTGCAAGAAGCCAAGCAGCCTGAAGAAGTCTGGAATTCCATGCTGGGCTTGCTCCAAGACTACCTTTTGGTCAATCCGGAAAAGTTTGACTGGCAGTCTTTCTTTAGCATGCTGACGGCCGGCTTTAGCCAAGCAGCCTTCGCCACGATTCCAGCAACTTTGGATGCGGTGACTATTTCAGAATATGGGATGGTGCAAAGTGGTTCCTATAAACAGGTGATTATTATCGGGGCCAATAACGGCAGCCTGCCGCAGATTAGTGACATGAAGAATTTCCTGACTCCTGAAAACCTTAAGGTCCTTGAAGACTTTTTCACCGAAGATGCCTACCTGGAAGACCATCAAGAATTAAACAACATGGACCAGGATTACCAGTTTGGCGCGGCTTTGGCTTTAGCCAGTGAACGGGTTTACGTGTCATACCCAGTAATTAATTCTGATAACGAGCGGCTTGAGCCATCCGTCTACTACCAGCGCTTGCTAAAGCTGGTTAATGGCAGAGAATACCGCCAAAGGGACTTGCCAAGCTTGGATGAAAGTGAAGTTACCCCAGATCTGCTCTTGTTCATGACCACGCCGGCGGCTAGTCTAGGTTATCTGACTTATGCCGCTAAAGGGATGCCGCAGTCGCTGTTAGTCAAAAAGCTTCTTGATCTTTGCCGGCAGGACTTGCCAGCAAAGACCAAGGCAGTGGAAGAGGGGATTGACTACGACAATAACCCAGAAAACATTTCTGAGGAATTGGCAGAAAAGCTCTACGGGAAAGACTTGCTCAGCTCAGTTTCCCAGTTGGAAACTTTTTACCAAAATTCCTTTGAATACTTTGTCAAGTATGGTCTCCGCTTAAGCCCGCGTGCCGAAAACGAACTAAATGCCATCCAGTCAGGGAACTACTTCCACCGGACTTTTGAGCTTCTGGTGAAGGAGATGCAAAAGCGAGGACTGGAAATCGAAAAGATGTCTGAACTGGAGCTAGAGCTGCTCTTGAAAGAGGTTCGGCAAGAAATCTGGCAAGAGCCAATCTACCAGCAATTTTTGCGGGATCCATTTAATCAGTACCTCTTCAAGACCTTTGACCAGACGACCAGCAAGGTGGCTCAGACCTACCGGGTCAAGCAGCAGGAAAATCGCTTCAAGGCTACCTTTGCGGAATTGCCTTTTGGCCCGGCTGAAAAAGTTGCCGGCTTGATCCTGCCACTGAAGAAATTAGCGGGCAAGCGGAAGATTTCCTTGCGCGGGAAGATTGACCGGGTGGACCTCTTCAAAGGAGATAAGCATGTCTTGGCCCAGCTGATTGACTACAAGTCTTCTAGTCACTCCTTCAACCCAGCCCGCTTTGCTAGTGGGATCGACCTGCAAATGATTGCTTACCTGGATGTGTTGGTAAAAAATCAAAGCCAGCTAACCGGGACGGCGGAACTGGATTTACTAGGGGCCTTTTACCAATACGTGACGAGAAAATTGAACCCTTTAAATGGGTCAGGCTCTAACAGCATTTTTGATGCCAATTTTGACCTTAAACAGGCATATTTAGGTGGACAAGACAAACTGCGCTTGAATGGGGTAGCTGTCAATGATCCTGTTTTGTTTAGTGAAGTTGACCAAAGCCTGAAAACGGGCAGCTCAAGCTACTATCGGGGCGCTTCAGTTACTAAGAAGGGGACTTTTAAGTCTAGCGACAGCTTCTACAGTAAAGAAGAAATGAACCTGCTCTTGGAATATGTAGAGTACCTGATCGAAAATGCGGCTGAAGGTATTTTGGAAGGGCAGATTGCCCTCAATCCTTTCCGGCAAGGTGGACAAAACGGTTTAACCTATACCGACTACAAGGATATTTACTACTTTGACGAGCAATTGCCGACTAATCACTACCATGACCTAGGAACCATGCACAAGGCTGATTTGCTGGCGCAAGTGAGAAGTGCGCTGAACATGAGCAAGGAGGAATAAGAATGGGAAAAGTTAAATATACGCCCGCTCAAGCGGATGCGATCGAGACGCGGGGACAAGACTTGCTAATATCAGCTTCAGCTGGGTCTGGTAAAACCAGCGTATTGGTTGAACGGGTCGTCAAGGAAATTGCCGAAGATGGCTTAAGCGTTGACCAACTGCTGGTGATCACCTTTACCCGGCTAGCTGCCAGCGAAATGAAGCAGCGGATTAAAAAGCGTCTCCAAGACCGGGTGCGGGAGCTGCCTAAAACCGATCCCAAGGCCGACTTTTTGCGCCAGCAATTAGCTCAGCTTGATACGGCGCTCATTTCAACCATTGACTCCTTCTGTTTGGACGTCATCAGACGCTTTTACTTTGTCATTGACTTGGACCCAGATTTTTCCATTCTGACCGATAGCACACAGATTGAGCTTTTGAAAGAAAGAGCAATCAGCGATGTGGAGTCGGCTTATTTGGAGAGCCCTGATCCAGCCAAAAAGGCTGCTTTTGAGGAATTTTATGATGCCTTTACCGGCGACAGCAATGCCAATTCACCCTGCGATATCCTGCTAAGTTTGTACAATTTTGCCATGGCCAAGCCAGACTACCAAAAGTGGCTACGAGAATTGCCAAAGGCTTACCAAGTTCTAGGCAGCGACCTGGCGGACTCCAACTTGTGGCAGGAAAAGATCAAGCCCTACCTGCTAGAAGAAGTAAAGACGGTTATTTCTAAGCTGGTACATTTTATTTCTGAAGCAGATTTTGAGCATGAAAAATTTGCCAAGTATCAAGTCCAATTTTTGAACTGTCAAAATAATTTGACAAATTTCCAAGAAGCCTTAGAAATCGATGCGCCTTTTGACCAGCAGCGAGATCTCTTAAAAGCCAGCTTGATCCGGGAGAAAAAGCCAGCAAAGAATAAGTCGATTCCTGAATTTATTGATGAATCAAAAAAAGTCCAAGAAACAATTAATGACTTTGTCACAAAGGCTTTTACCAGCTTTTACGCCAGTTCCAATGAAGAACAAAAGGCCTTGATGGCCAAAGGCGAAAAAATTAGTCAAACGATTGCGGAATTAGAGCAAGCCTTTATTGACCGCTTCCGCGAGCTCAAGCGCGGCGAGCGCATGCTGGACTTTACCGACATGGAACAGTATGCCTATGACATCTTGAATCAGGATACTTCAAATGGCGCTTTGGCCCGGGAGTACTATCAAAATCGCTTTAAGGAGATCATGGTGGACGAATACCAGGACACCAATGCTCTACAGGATGGTCTGATTGCCCGCCTAAAAAAGAGCGGTGAAAACAACCTCTTCATGTTTGGGGACGTCAAGCAGTCCATTTACGGCTTCCGGCAAGCGGAGCCAAGCCTGTTTATTGCCAAATATCGCCAATATGGGGCAGACGATAGTGGCACGAAAAAGCGGATTGTTTTCCCAGAAAACTTCCGGTCAAGTCAGCCAGTAACTAGTGCCGTTAACTTGATTTTTAACAGCATCTTAACGGCAGACTTTGGCGGGATCGATTATGAAGCAGAAGGGCAGTTGAAGTTTGCGGCTGCCTATGATCCAAAGATGGATCTGGCAACAGGGACCGAAGTTATTTATCAGGAAAAAGAAAAAAAGGGCAAGCAGGGGTATAATTCTGGTGCTGATAGTGACAGCGGTCAAGATGGCGATGATTCAGCCTTAGATGCCGGCGAAATTTCCATGATTATTGCCCGCATCCAGCAGCTGGTGAAGAGCGGCTACCAGATTTTTGACCCAAAGACTGGTGACAAGCGTCCAGTTGGCTACGGGGATATTGCCATTTTGACTCGGTCCAAGACCAACAACTTAGAGATTAAGCAAGAATTTGACAAGTACCAGATTCCGCTATTTGTGTCAGACGTTCCTAACTATTTCCAGACTTTTGAACTGACGGTGATCATGTCCTTCCTTAAAATCATCGATAACCCTGACCAAGACATCCCGCTCGTCGCGGTCTTGAGGTCACCGATCTTTAACTTCACGACCACTGACCTAGCCAAGATTCGCTTGGTTAACAAGAGTATCAGCTTCTATGCGGCCTTAAGAACCTATAGCAAGATCGATGATGAGTTGGGTCAGCGCTGCCGGGAATTTTTGGCCATGCTGCAGGAATTCCGTGATTTTGCAGTGAATCACCGGATCAGTGAGCTGCTTTGGACTATCTATGAAAAGACCAGCTTTTTGGAAATTGTGACCGCCATGCCTAATGGCCGCCAGCGGCGTCTAAACTTGACGGCTCTTTATGAAAGAGCCAGTGCCTATGAAAGTGCCGGCTTTAAGGATTTGTACCAGTTCATCAACTTCATTGCCCGCATGCGGAAAAATCAAAAGGACCTGGCTCAGCCAGTCTTAAGCGACAATGCCGAAGGCTCGGTCAACCTGATGACCATCCATGCTTCTAAAGGGCTGGAATTTCCAATCGTCTTTTTGGCCGGGATTGGCCGCCAATACAACTTTAAGCAAGATATCTCTGGCAGCTACCTATTAGACTCAGCTGGTCTAGGCCTGGCTTTTGCCTACCCAGATGACGAGCCAGAATATCAGGCTGATACCTTGTGCAAGGCCTGGCTCAAAATCGAGAAAAAGCAGAAGCTGCTGGAAGAAGAAGCCCGGCTCCTTTATGTAGCCTTAACCCGAGCCAAGCAAAAGCTGATCATGGTGATGGATATTACTCCTGGCAAAGAGGGCCTTGAAGGCTTGGAGCAAAAGTGGCTAGGAACCTTAGACCGGCAGAAGATGACCTTGATGGATAAGATGAAGGTCAACAAGCCCCTGGACTTTTTGGCACCGTCGCTTTACCAGGCTAAGAGCCTGCAGAAGCTGTCAGATAAGACCATTGGCGGTCTTACCGCTGGCAAGGAAGATCCGCTTTTATTCGTCAAGTTCGATTCAAAAAACGACAGCCCTGTTTTACCAGAAGCCAAAGAGGCACAGTCAGAAAACACCGAATTAACTGCTGAAGAGCAGCAAGTCTTGGATGCGACTGAAAGGCTTTTTGCTTTTAGCGACCAGCAATACCCATACCTGGATGCCAGCCAAACGACGGCCTACCAGTCGGTTTCTGAAATTAAGAAGGCTTTTGCGGATCCGATTGAAACAGAACTGGAAGACAGCCACGTGACCGAGCTGAGGTCTGCTAACCGCTATATGCAGCCAATTGATACTGAGCCTGACTTTTTGAACCAAAATACCGGCAATGCTGCGGAAATTGGGACGGCCAGCCACTTGATCTTGCAGTATTATGATTACCAAGCAGGCACTGACTTAGCTAACCTCGAAACTGGCATGGACCACTTGATCAAGAAGGGGCGGCTGTCTAAAGAGATCGCTAGCCAAGTGGATCAAGAAGCATTGCAATGGTTTGTGACTAGCGATTTTGCCCAGCAATTTAGAGAAAATCCGGGCAACTTGTACCGAGAAGAAAACTTTGCCTCAATCATTGAACCAGGAACCTTGTTTAATGATTTCAGTGATTTTTCCGGAAAAATTTTGGTTCATGGGACAATTGATGGCTATTATGTAACAGAAAATGGTATCATTTTGTTTGACTACAAGACTGACCACGTGAATCCAAATAAACTGGATCAAAGCATTGCTGACTTAAAGAATAAGTACCAGGGCCAGCTCCGCCTTTACCAAAGAGCGCTTGAGCAAGCGACTGGCCAAAAGGTGCTGAAGAAATATTTGATATTACTGTCTTGTCAGCAAATCGTAGAAGTGGTCTAAGAAAGGAAGATAGCATGTCACCCTTTTTTGCCGGGGAAACCTTTGCCGTCGTGGACTTAGAAACGACGGGAACCAGGAAAGAAGATGGCGAGCACATCATTCAGTTTGGCTGCGTCTTGGTGAAAGACCTGAAGGTGGTCAAGAGCTACTCATTCTTGATGAATCCCCATAAGGAAATCCCGCAGGCTGTTACCAACTTAACTGGGATCAGCAACCAGATGGTTAAGGGACAGCCGGATTTTAAGCACTTTGCGCCGAAGATCAGCAAAATTCTCAAAGACACGATTTTTGTGGCGCACAATGTCAATTTTGACTTTCCCTTTTTAAACTATGAATTGACCAATGCCGGCTTTGATGCCTTGCCCCTCAAGGCAGTCGATACGGTGGAATTAGCCAAGATTGCTTTTCCGACTTTGCCATCTTACAAGCTGCGGGATTTGACGGCAAGCCTGGAAATTGAGCACGACAACCCCCACCAAGCGGATTCTGATGCATATGGAACGGCAATCCTCTTAATCAAGATCATTGAAAAATTGGCAAGTCTGCCGCAAGCGACCCTGAATGTGCTAGGCTCACTATCAGGTGGCTTGATCCGGGAGACGGACTACATCATCAAGGAAATCGCCAACCAGTCCCGCCAAGTGCGCCGCAAGCTCGACAAGGACAGGATTCAGGTTCGCAATCTAGTTTTAAAAAGGCAAAACGTCAATGCCGTGATTCAGGGACAAGAAGCCGACTTTCCAAGCAGCCAGGATACTAAGCGGGAACTTTTTAAGGGCAAGATCAATTATCGGCAAGAGCAGGTTAATTTAATTGATCATTTGCACAAGTTCATCGTTAACCCTGACCAGCGGATCATGATAGCTGAAGCGCCTAACGGAACGGGGAAGACCTTTGCCTACCTCTTTGCCTATGCCTACCAGCTCTACACAGGTAGAAAGCTGGTGATTGCGACCTCCACCAAGGTCTTGCAAGAGCAGCTTCTGAAGCAGGAAATTCCCCAGTTGCTAAAAGTTACGGGATTAGCGATTAATGCCGAAATGGTTAAGGCTTCGAGCCACTACTTAGACCTAGATGGTTTTGCCCAAAGCCTTTACCAAAATTCTCCAAACAAGACGACCTTGATCCTGCAGATGGGGATCCTGGTCTGGCTGACGGAAACGACCAGCGGGGATCTGGACGAGCTGCAGCTGACCAGTGAGCAATTGCCAATCTTCAACCAGATCAAGCACCCAGGCGATGCCAGAGTTGGGACGCCGTTTGCAGAAGTGGACTTTTGGAACTTAGCTAGAAGAAGACAGGAATCAGCCAATATCTTGGTCACTAACCACGCCTACCTGGTCAATCACTACATGGATTCCATCTGGGGACAAAATCCTTATCTGGTGATTGATGAAGCTCACCGCTTTGCGGGCAACCTGCAAACCTCCAGAACCGATTCTTTGCGCTTTGAATCGATCTGGGGCAGCTTGAGTCACCTGCGCAATTTGCTCTTTTTCACCGACAACAGCCTGGTCAATCAGGGCGAAGAAAACGTGCAGCTGCAGTTTATGCTGGACCTGCTTGACACGGAAAGCATGGATTTGATCCATGTCTTAAACCGGATGCAGAAGTATCTCTACCAGTGCCGGAACCTAGCGATCGGTCAAACGACCCTGCCTAACAAGACGGTGCAGTATACCATTCAAGGCAGCGACCTGTTCCCAGAGCAGTCGTCTTTTAGAAAAAAGCTAAAAGACTTCCAGCAAAAGCTAGAGGAGGTCCGGATCCACACCAACCAGGTGATTGACCAGCTCTACATCGAGAAAGATCGCTTCTTAACAGGGGAAGAGTCCTTGATTGATGACCTGGTTGACCAGGTAGACAAGCTGGACTACTATGCTGAAAAAAGCTACCAGCTTTCAGACCTCTTGAATCAGCCCTTGCTGGATCACCTGGGCTTTGTCATGGCGGTGACTAACCCTGAAGACGCCTTGAGTTCTAACCTCCACTGGCTGAGCATCGATAGTTCTGAAGAATTGCATAAGATTTACCAGCGATTTGATCACATCGCCTTGATCAGTGCGACAATAACTGATAATGACAGCTTTGACTTCGCCAAAGAGGCATTGGCTTTGCCAGCTACAGGCGTAATTTCCTACCAAGGCGGGTCTAGCTTCCCAATGAGCGAGCACCTGGAGATTTTGGCACTTGACGAAAATCAGCCAGAACCAGACAGTCCAGCCTTTTTGAGCCAGCTCAAAGAAATTTTGACCAAGGACCTTTCAGGGCAAAAGCACGTATTGGTGCTTTTTACCAACCTGGAGCTGGTTAAGCAGCTTTACCTGGAGCTCTTGAATGATCCAGCGGTCAAAGACTATGAGCTCTTAGCTCAAGGTCTGACTGGATCCAATGAACGGATCAGCCGCCGCTTTGTCATTGCCCAGCAGTCAATTCTGCTTGGCGCTGACAGCTTCTGGGAAGGGGTGGACTTTCATAACTGCGGGATCGACTTGGTAATTGCGACCCGCCTGCCTTTTGAATCACCAGACCTGCCAGAAGTTGCCTTGAGGCAGCATTACCTGAAAGACCAAGGTAAAGATGTCTTTAACGAAGATTCCTTGCCAAGGGCCATCTTGCGCCTGCGGCAGGGATGCGGGCGACTCATCCGCGGCGAAGACGACCATGGACAATTTTTGATCTTGGACCCGCGGATCTGGACCAAGAGCTATGGACCAGAATTTAGAGCTAGTCTGCCAGTGGTCGTCCAAAAGGTGAAGTTCGGTGAACTAAAGAAGAGATTAAGGATGAAGAGGTAAGTTTCATTGTTATTGAATGACAAGGTAAAAACGGTATTGCAGTACTTGGCTTGGTTGGTCTTTTTCCTAGCAATTGCTTATTTTGGCTTAGTGATGCTAGTCAAAAATGCGACCCAGCCGTACGTGAAAGCCGACGCCAAGGTAGCCAAACTGGTCAAGCAGACCTCAATGAGCAAGGTCACCAAGTATTACCACTTGAACCGGGGCACTAAGTCCCTATCAGCAGCTGGTAAGACGGCGAGCGGCAAGGAGGCCTATTTTGTCTACCTGCCGGGGACAAAAAAGGCCTACTACTACTCAGCCAGTGAAGGGGTCAGTGAAAGTACGGTTAAGCAGAACTTCCAAAAGAAGTACCCCAAAAAGACTGTGAAGGAGATCAACCTTGGCTGGCATAAGGGGCAGGCAGTCTGGGAAGTGACGGCAACCAACTCTGATGGCAGCTATTGCTACGCAATTTATCAGTTTAAAGACGGAAAACTGCTTTCTCTTGTCGATAAATTGTAAAAAATTTGTTATCATGGAGAGAGTTAAAAGATTTTTAAGGTGGAATTTAAAGAATGACAGAATTGATTTCAATTAGAGAATCAGCTAAGCACGTCGACGAAGAAGTCCATATGCACGTATGGCTGACTGACAAGCGTTCAAGCGGGAAGATCGTCTTCTTGCAATTGCGGGATGGTACTGCCTTTTTCCAAGGCGTAGTCCGCAAGAACAATGTTAGTGAAGAAGTTTTCGAAGCAGCAAAGGGCTTGCGGCAAGAAGCCAGCTTCTACATCACTGGGACCATCCATGAAGATGCCCGGTCACACTTTGGCTACGAAATCCAAATCACTGACTTGGAAGTTGTTTCCAACAATGAAGGCTACCCAATTACCAACAAGGAACACGGGGTTGACTTCTTGCTCGACCACCGTCACTTGTGGCTGAGAAGCCGTCGTCCGTTTGCCATTATGCAAATCAGAAACCGCATCTTCAAAGCAACGGTTGACTTCTTTGAAAACGAAGGCTTCGTTAAGTTTGACGCGCCACTGTTGATGCACTCTGCTCCAGAAGGCACCACCGAACTCTTCCATATCGAATACTTTGACCACGATGCTTACCTGTCACAATCAGGCCAATTGTACGGCGAAGTTGGGGCAGAAGCCTTTGGCAAGATCTTTACCTTTGGTCCAACCTTCCGGGCAGAAGAATCAAAGACTCGTCGGCACTTGACTGAATTCTGGATGATGGAACCAGAAATGGCTTGGATGCACCAAGATGAATCCCTGGACCTCCAAGAACGCTTCTTGTCATACGTTGTTGGCCAAGTTTTGGAACACTGTGAATACGAACTCAGCATTCTGGGCCGGGACGTTGATAAGCTGAAGCCAGCTGCCGAAGGCAACTACACTCGTTTGTCATACGATGATGCCATTAAGATGCTGCAAGAAGGCGGCCGCGACATCAAATGGGGCGATGACTTTGGGGCACCTGACGAAGCTTACCTGTCAGAAAAATTTGACCGTCCATTCTTTATCGTCAACTACCCAGTTGCCATTAAGCCTTTCTACATGAAGAAGAACCCAGAAAACCCATTGACTTGCCTCTGTGCTGACGTAGAAGCACCAGAAGGCTACGGTGAAATCATGGGTGGGTCAGAACGTGAAGCTGACTACGACACTTTGAAGGCTCAAATCGAAGAAGCTGGCCTGAGCTTAGACGACTACAGCTGGTACTTAGACTTGCGCAAGTACGGTTCAGTTCCTCACTCTGGCTTTGGCATGGGCTTTGAACGGGTAATCGCTTGGATCTGCAAGCTGGACCACGTTCGTGAAGCTATTCCATTCCCAAGAATGATCAACAGAATGCAACCATAAGCCTTTTTCTGTTAATGAAAAGGCAAAAAAGCTAAAATAAAAGAGTGAGCAATCACTCTTTTATTTTTTTGACAATTTTTAAGAGAGAAAATCGATAGAAAAAGAAAGAGGGCAAAGAGGTGCCGAGCTACAACTACTACCGTCGGCTGGGGCAGACAACGCTGATGAATGGCTTGATTGCCTACTACGCAAAACTTGGTTTAACCGAGTCAGAACTGGTCCTGGTGATCCAACTAGAGGCCTTTTTCCAAAGGGGCAACTTTTTTCCAAGCAACGAGAAAATTGCCGCTAATACCAACTTTTCGATAAATGACGTGTCGCTTTTAGTTCAGAGCCTGCTTGAGAAGGATTGCCTGACTATTTTGCAGGCCAAAGACCAAGAGGGGAAAATATCCAGCTCCTACAATCTGGATCCCTTGTATGACAAACTGGACCAGTACCTGAACGATCATGTGACCATCAAGCCAGACAGCCAGGAAGTCAAGCTGCAAGAAGATACCTTAGACAATGATCCGGTCAACGATTTAGCGAGAGAGTTTGAGATCGAATTTGGCCGCTACCTGACCCCGATTGAGCGCGAAGAAGTGCAAGACTGGCTGAACTTAGACCATTATTCACCAGATGTGGTTCGTCTAGCCTTAAGAGAGGCTGTATTATCTCGGGCGATGAGCTTTAAGTACGTCGACCGGATCTTGCTCAACTGGCAGCGGATGAATTTGAAGACCAGCAGCGAAGTCCAGCAGTATCTTGAAAGAAACCGGTAGTTTTTTGATAAAATGGAGGAGAATATGAGCGATAAGGCAAAAACGAAAAGTAAAGAAGCAACAAAAATTGCTAAAGTGACAACAGAAGAACTGCTCAGCGATGAGGAAGCCCGGAAGGTTCTAAGACGGATCGACGCCATGTACCCCGACGCCAAGGGGGAGCTCAACTGGAACAATAAATTCCAATTGCTCTGCGCCGTCATGATCAGTGCCCAAACCACCGACAAGATGGTTAACCAAGTAACGCCACAGCTCTTTGCGGATTTTCCGACCCCAGAAGCCATGGCCAAGGCCCCAATTCAGGCGATTGAGGGCGATATTTCTAGGCTCGGCTTATACCGGACCAAGGCCAAGCACTTAAAAGAAACTGCCCAAATCTTGGTCGATGACTTTGGCGGGGAGGTCCCCGGCACCAAGGCCGAACTGGTGACCCTGCCCGGCGTTGGCGGCAAGACTGCTAATGTCGTTTTAGCCGAAGGCTGGGGGATCCCAGCGATTGCGGTTGACACTCACGTTTCCCGCATTGCTAAAAAGTTCAAGATCGTGCCGGAAAAGGCGACCCCAGAGCAGGTGGAAAAGCGGTTGGAGGAGCTTTTGCCAAAAGACGAATGGATCCACACCCACCACGCTATGATCTTCTTTGGCCGCTACACCATGCCGGCTCGGGCCAAGAATCAGGATCCTTACAGTTATCTCAAGTAGTAAAAAGAGCATGAAAAAAGTCCGCAAAAGCGGACTTTTCTTTTTGTCTAAATTTTTAAACAAAGACTATTGTGTCTTCTTCTCATCAGTATCCTCGTTATTGCCATTATTCTCAGTGGTCTTCTGACTGGAAGAGGCCGCTGATGACCTTGAAGCTTGACTAGATGAAGCCTGTGAACTGGAACTAGCTGAGCTCGAACTTGAAGACGATGAGCTCTTTGATGAGGATGAAGACTTAGATGAGCTTGACGACTTGCTGGAACTAGTCGTTACCATGCTGGTTGACTTCGAAGTTGAAGTGCTGGATGAAACATAGTCAGCATCCGTTGGAGCGTGGCCCTTAACGAAGAGTTCCCAAGTGTAGGATTGGCCAGGGGAGGCTACTTCATCTTCGGTATTCTTCACGATCCGCTTCTTCACAACGGTTGAAGGCATGGTCCAGTCACTGCTGGTCTTGTCCTGCATCAGGTACTGCATCATGTACTTGTAGAGGAGCTGGGCCGAATATTGGCCAACGCCGGTGATTGTCCCGTCCTTCAGGTTGTCATAACCCGTCCACACCCCGATGGAGTACTGCTTGGTGTAGCCAACGAACCAGGAATCCTTAGGCGTTGAACTGTAGCTTGGGTACTTAACCAGTTCATCGTCTGAATATTTAACCGTACCAGTCTTGCCGGCTGCGTAAATGCCAGAGATCTTGGCGCTAGTCCCAGTACCGCTGGACAAAACGCCCTTCAGCATGTCGGTAATCATGTAAGCCGTGGACTTCTTCATCACCCTGGTGCCAGTTGAGCCGTATCTGCGGACTTGACCATCGGCCGTTTCGATCTTAGAAACAAAGTGCGGCTTGTGGTAGACGCCCATTGTCGCAAAGGTCCCGTAAGCGGAGGCCATCTGCAAGCTAGAGGCATTGGCCCCGATTGCTGTTGACAGGCCCGCATTGGCGCTGACCTTCACGCCCATTTTTCTAGCAAAAAGGGAAGCACGGGAAATGCCGACTTCGTTTAAGGTCCGAACAGCTGGCACGTTCCGTGATTGAACCAAGGCATAGCGCATGCTCATTGATCCCATGTAGGTGTTGTCCCAGTCGTAGAGCTGGACATTGGTGCCAGGGTAGGTGTACTTGGTATCTTCCACGATGTGGCTTGTGCCCCAGTTGAGGTATTCAATAGCAGGGGCATAGTCCAGAACCGGTTTGATGGTTGAACCAGTCGACCGGCCAGTTTGGACAGCTCGGTCAAGTCCCAGCTGGACCGACGGCAGCTTGCGTCCACCTAGGATCGCAATTACCTTACCGGTACTTGGCTCAATGACCGTAGCCCCAACCTGCATCTTTTTGCTTGAAAAGGCAACTGAGTCTGAATTTGCCAAAGAGTAGAGCTTGTTTTGAGCCTTTTGGTTGATATTCAAGGTGATCTTCAGGTTGTCGTTATAAGGATCATAGCCATCAGCCTGCACTTCAGCGATTGCTTCCTTGATATAGGCGTCATCGATCTTGCGCAGCTTTGATTCGGTTGAAGTGGTGTGCTTCTTCAAGCCCTTTTGCACGTTTTCAGCCTTGGCCTTCAGGTACTGGGCCTTGGTGATCTTCTTGTCGTTGTACATGGCCTTCAAGACCAGGTTCCGCCGGTAGGTTGCCTTCTTTGGGTAAAGGTAAGGGTTGTAGGCAACAGGGGCGTTAGGCATCCCCGCCATTAAAGCCAGCTGGGCCAAGTCAAGCTGCTTCAAAGACTTGCCGTAGTAGTAGCTGGCAGCCGTTCCCATCCCGTAGGTCCCATAGTTCATGTAGACCTTGTTGATATAGAACTCTAAGATTTGATCCTTAGTGTATTCTCTTTCAACCTTCATGGCCAGCCAGGCTTCTTGAGCCTTTCTGGACAGGGTTCTTTGGGAAGCTGCCGTTGAGAAGACGGTCAATTTGACCAGCTGCTGGGTGATGGTGGAACCACCGGCCACGGTGCTGGAACTCTTCACGTTGGTCAAGAATGAAGACAAGATTCTGGCCGGGTCAATCCCCAGGCCTTCAGAGTAAAAGCGCTTGTCTTCGATGGAGACTACCGCATCTTTCAGCTCTTGAGGAATGTTCTTGCTTTTGACATAAACTCTGGTTTCTGACCCCAAGGACATGAGGAACTTGCCATCGCTGGTGTAAAAACTGGAAGAACCCCCGCTTTGCAGCTGGGAGGTGCTGATGCTTGGCGCATCTTTAGCGTAGTAGGCAAAGACGCCAACGCCGGTAACGATCAGCAAGAAGACGATCAAAAAGCACCATTTAATGATCTTGATCACCGGTCTGGACTTGCTTTGCTTCTCGCTGGCACGGCGCCGTGCCATGCGAGTATTCTTTTGCTTTGAATTGTTTGTTGCCATAGTTACTTCCTATCTGCAATTAGTTGGTCAACCGCTTCAAGGTAAGGCAGGGTTGGCCGATAGCCGGTTTTGATTTCGATGGAGCTCTTGACAATGTCGCTTAAAGCCATGGAGCTTTTAGCGCCATTTTTCCATTCATGCCAAGCATCGATGACAAAAGAGGCTGGGGTAACAAAGTAGCGTCTCAAGGTCATAAAGCCAATAATGGCAAAACAGATGCCGCCTTGGTCGAGGCAATTAGCAAGGTGAACGAGTTGGTGCTCATGGAAGTTCTTCAAAGGAAAAGACTTCTTGTTTTTCGTTTCCTTAGCCTCAAAATCCAGGTAGTAGCCGCGGTAGACGCCATTGTAGTCGGTCGTTGAAGCCTGCCGGAAGTAGGCTTCGCGGATGACGGCCCGTGAACGCTTGGGATAATCGACTTTGACGATTTGAATCGGGGTCGGCTTTTTATGGACGACAGCCATCTTTTGCGCCAGGTAGAACTGGTTGGATTCATTGATCTGCTGCTCTAAAGTCATCCCCCGGTCAGAAAAACTGATCTCCTTGGGCGAAACTGGCTGATTTTTCTGAAAGTCAGCCAAAGACGCTCCGGAGCCAGTTGGGTATTTAATCATAATTGATCACTCCTGAATGTCATTATAACAATAATGGGCGCATAAAACTAATTCTTTTGTTTCCAGAATGATACAATTATCTAGTTAGAGAAAAAGTGGAGCATGCTGCTAGCTAAGAGGTGAAAAAATGCAAAGACTATGGATTACTGGCTACCGGAGCTATGAACTGGGAACTTTTGGCGATAAGGACCCGAAAATCACCGTGATTAAGTATGCACTTAAGCAGCGCCTGACCGCCATGCTAGAAGAAGACCAGCTGGACTGGGTTATTACGGGCGGACAGCTGGGCACCGAGCAGTGGAGCGCGGAAGTTGCCATTGAACTGAGGGAGAAATACAACCTGCGCGTGGCCGTCATGCTGCCTTACATGGATTTTGGCTCTCGCTGGAGCGAAAACAACCAGGCCAAGCTCAACAACTTGAAGGCCAACGCCGATTTTTGCTCGGCGACGTCAATGGGCGGCTATAGCGGAGCAGGGCAGCTTAGGGAGTACCAGCACTTTATGTTTAACCATACTGACCAGGCCCTGATGATCTATGATCCGGAATATCCTGGCAAGTCCAAATACGATTATGAAATGGTTCAGCACTATTTAGATCAGGGTAAAAGCGACTACCAGCTTGATTTAATTGACTACTATGACCTGGAGCAAGCCGGGAGAGATTATGAAGAATCCTTGCGAGAATGGTAATTTTTATACTTTCTTTCTTTTCTACCAGGCCCCTTTTTGGTAAAATTACTTTAGTACAAAGGAGTCTAGAAGTTAATGGCAGATTTAAACGATATTAAGCTATCCGCACAGGATATTTTAAAGAAAAAATTCAGAAGCAAGGTTAAGGGTTATGATCCAGATGAGGTTGATTCTTATCTTGATCAAATCATTGCCGACTACGAGACCTTCCAAGACATTATCGAAGATCTCTATGGCCGGATTGGCGAATTGCAAGGTGAAGTAATCAAGGCAAAGAAGGAAGTTAAAGAGCAGCCTGCTGAAAAGACGGTTGAAATTCCGGCACCAGCCGCTCCTGCAGTTCCGGCTTCTGCAACGACTGAGCCTAAAGAAGAAGACGTAAAGACTTACGTTCCAAGCTCACAAAGGCAAAAAGCGGAATTTTCACTTGATTCCAGCACCAGCAGCGGTGAAATTTCCACCAACATGGCGATTATTCAAAGATTGTCTACTCTGGAGCGCAAAGTCTACAACCTGGAACAAAGAGTTTATGGAATTCAGGACTTACAAAAGTAGAAAAGTTTGCTATAATAGATAACGTTGCAGATTTTGAGCAGTCGCGGCTAGCTATTGCTAGCTGAGGAAAGTCCACGCACGCACGGGCTGCGATGCCCGTAGTGATCGTATTCAGCCCAATAAGCTGGAGGAAGCTTAGCTTCACGGCGGAGAAAACGCTAAAGCCTTTGGCCATGCGCGAATATCCTGGAAGTGCCACAGTGACGAAGCAGGCGGGAAACCGACCTGGTGGAACGAGGTAAACCCTGCGAGCGTGCAACCCAAAAATTTGGTAGGGGCGTCTCAACTTAGGTAAATGAACTAAAAGTTGGACTACATCTGTAGAGATAGATGGCTGCTGAAGCTGTCGCTTAGCCGGGCGCCAGCGGAACAGAACGTGGCTTATAGAAATTTGCATGGCTAGAGTTGGACTTCTTTGGAAGCCCAACTTTTTTTATTTATTTGACAAAGAAGCCATTCTGTAAAACAACAAAACTGAAGTAAGAAGTTAGTAAAAGAAAGACGAAAGAAATCAACATGGAAAAATACCAATTATACGCAACCATGGGGTCAGGCTTTGAAGATGTCGTAGCCAAAGAGCTCCACGCCTTGGGTTATGAAACCAGAACTGAAAAAGGGCGGGTCTTTTTTGAAGGGACGCAAGAAGACATTGCCCGCTGCAACTTGTGGCTGAGAACGGCTGACCGGATCAAGATCCTCTTAAAGGAATTTAAGGCAACCGACTTTACCACCCTTTATGATGAAACCTATGCCTATGACTGGGCCATGCTCTTGCCGCCTGACGCTGCTTTCCCTGTCAAGGGTCGCAGCGTCCGCAGCAAATTGCACTCTGAGCCAGACGTACAGCGGATCGTGAAGAAGGCGATCGTCGACAAGATGTCTAAGCAGTACAGAAGACGGGGCGTCTTGCCAGAAAATGGGACGCTCTACCAGCTGGACATCCACATCTACCAAGACAAGGCTAGACTGTCCCTTGATACGACTGGCGACAGTTTGTTTAAGCGCGGCTACCGGATTGAGCACGGCGGGGCGCCACTGAAGGAAAACTTTGCGGCTTCCTTGATCAAGCTAACCATCTACGATGGCACCCACCCCTTCGTTGACCCCATGTGCGGGTCCGGCACCTTGCCAATTGAAGCGGCAATGATTGCTAAAAATATTGCGCCAGGTCTTAAGCGGGACTTTTCTTTTGACAAGTTTGACTGGTTTGACCAAAAGCTGCACCAAAACTTGATTGAAGAAGCCAAGTCAATGCAAACACCGGCGCAAGCCCCAATCTGGGCCAGCGACATCGACCAGTCCATCTTGGAAGTGGCCAAGCTGAACGCCCACAATGCCGGCGTTTTGCAAGACATCCGCTTTAAACAAGTTGCCGTAAAGGACTTTAAGACTGACCTGACTAACGGCGTCATCGTGTCCAACCCGCCATACGGTAAGCGGCTGAAGGACCGGCAGGGCGCCGAAGCCCTCTATGAGCAGATGGGGGAAGTTTTAAAGCCGCTGTCTAGCTTTAGCCAGTACTACCTGACGGCGGACCAAAAGTTTGAAGATTTTTACGGGAAAAAGGCCAACAAGAAGCGGAAGTTCTTCAACGGTAACTTGCCGGTAATCTTCTACCAATACTGGGCTAAGTGGAACTAAAAATAGATATTACAATAATTACAAGACTATGAAAGTAATCACAGATAAGGCCAATCCTGAATTCTGGCTATTGTCAGATCCTCATTTAATCGTAGACAGCCTGCACGACTTTGGCCCCCGCTTTGAGCAGATGCAGGCTACCAGTGCGGGTAAGGACATCACCTACCAGGAAACGGCGCTGAGGGCTTTTGTTAAAAAAGTTGTTGAAGAAAAGCCGGATGCCGTCGTGATCACGGGTGATTTAACCTTTAACGGTGCTAAAGCATCTGCCAAAAAGTTTGCCGAGCTTTTTGCCCCTTTGAAAAAAGCTGGCGTGGCGCTGATTGCCATCCCCGGCAACCATGATATCTTCGATGGCTGGGCCAGGCGGTTTGAGGCTGACCAGGAATACCGGGTGGATCAACTTAGCCCCAGGGACTGGCGGGAGATTTTTTCGGCTACTTATGATCTGGCTGAAAGCCTTGATCCAAATTCCCTGTCTTTTGCGGTCAACTTAAACCCGCACTGGCGCCTAATTTGCCTTGATTCCAACATCTATGGCCACCAAGAATCCTATGGTCACCCCATTACTAGCGGCAATTTAACCGACAGTGAGCGGGCGTGGCTGACGCAAGAGCTGGAGACTGGGCAAAAAGCAGACCAGGAAATGCTCTTTTTCATGCACCACAACCTTTATGACCATAATTCGGTGGTTCATGACGGCTTTAGGCTGAACAATGCCGCTGAACTGCTGGCCCTCTTAAAAAAGTACCCAGTTCGCTGCGCTTTTTCCGGCCACATTCACGCCCAGCACATTATGGCAAAAAACGTAGCAATACCGGAAATTGTCAGCTCCTGCTTTGCCGAAACTGACCAGGGATACGGCGTTGTGAAATTGGGCAATAACCAGCTTGACTATCGGCGCAAAACTTTTGACATCGATCGTTACCTGACCGAGCAAGAGAAAAAAGCCTATCCCTTTAACGATTTTCATTCCTATTTGGTCAAAGTTTTTGATGGAGCTAACGACCAGCTGATGGAGCACTTTTTGACTTTTGACGGCACTGCTGAAGGGCAAGAGGCAATTTCTTTACTGAAAAAGCTACACTGGAACTATTTCACTGGCCAGGGGAATCTGACACCAGCAGAATTGGCTACTTTAAAAAAGTCTGCCACGTATCAAAAATTGCTGCAGATGGGGCCAAATCTGCGCTGGTACCTGAATTCTTTGACTGAAAGCCAGGAATCAAGTCAAGAGCTAACGCTCGCTTGGTAAAAAAACGATCTATTTTTTGATTTTTTTTTACAAAAGTCAGAATCTGTTAAAATAGCCGAACAATTTAAAGATAATTAAAGAATATTTTTCGTAATTGTCGGAATTCGCCTCGGTATTTGTTATAATCAGTCATATCTAGTACAAGGAGTTTTTCATGAAGAAGCATTTGGTTTTTTTGGGGAATTTGGGAGTAATCTATTACAGTTGGTTCTTCTGCCTTTTGTTCTTGGCAATCATTTTTTGCCTGGAAGGGAGCCAGTTCGTCAACCCACCAATGGTCGTTACTTTCTTCCTCTTTGGGCTCTTTCTGATTTATACATGGCTGACTTCTTTTGTCTCTTTAGGCGAGAAAATGGAGCTCCATTTGCCATTTAGAAGGGCGATTGTTCTAGAAAAGAAACCTAGCCTGGTCGGCAGCTGGAAGTGCTTTGCTGTTTACCGGGCCAAGATTTCGCGGCATCACAGTTTAGATTATCTGGTTATCAGTAGAAAGCGTGACAAGAATGGTTAAGACTGACATTGAAATTGCACAAGAAGCTAAGGAATTGCCAATTACCGATATCGCGGCTAAGCTTGGCCTTCATTCAGAAGATTTAGAAGAATACGGCAAGGATAAGGCCAAAGTCAACTGGCAAGCCATCAAGAGAAGCGAAGGAAACGGCCACTTGGGCAAGCTGATCTTGGTAACTTCCATTTCTCCAACTCCAGCCGGTGAAGGCAAGTCTACCATGACCATCGGGATCGGGGATGCCATCAACAACCAGCTCGGCAAGAAGACTGTGATTGCCTTAAGAGAACCATCCATGGGCCCAGTCTTTGGCATGAAGGGTGGGGCTGCTGGCGGCGGCTACGCTCAAGTGATCCCAATGGAGGACATCAACCTCCACTTTACTGGCGACATGCACGCCTTGACTTCTGCAATCGACAACTTGTCAGCCTTAGTTGACAACTACATTTACCAAGGAAACGAACTTGGCTTAGACCCAGAAAAGATCGTGATCAAGCGCGGTTTGGACGTTAACGATCGGACTTTGCGGAAGATCACCATTGGCCAAGGCTCCAAGTTTAATGGGGTTGAGCGCCCAGCCAGCTTCCAATTGACGGTTGGTCACGAATTGATGGCTATCCTTTGCCTGTCCAAGGACATCCTGGACCTCAAGGAGCGAATCAGCAAGATCTTAGTTGGCTACACTTACGACGATGAACCAGTTTATGTCAAGGACCTGGGCTTCCAAGGCGCTATTGCGGCCCTTTTGTCAACAGCCTTGAAGCCAAACCTGGTGCAAACCCTGGAACACACTCCAGCCTTCGTTCACGGCGGTCCTTTTGCCAACATCGCTCACGGCAACAACTCCATTATCTCAACCAACCTGGCTTTGCACCTCAGCGACTACGTATTGAGTGAAGCCGGCTTTGGTTCAGATCTTGGCGGGCAAAAGTTCCTTGACTTTGTGTCAACTAAGCTGGAAAAGAAGCCGGATGCAGCCGTTGTGGTGGCTACTGTCCGGGCCCTCAAGTACCAAGCTGAAAAGTCAACTGACCACTTGAAGGAAGAAAACTTGGACTCTCTTAAGGAAGGCTTTGCCAACCTTGACCGCCACATGAACAACGTTCGCTCATACCAAATCCCAGTTTTGGTTGTCATCAACAAGTTCCCAACTGACACCGAAGCTGAACTGGACCTGCTCAAGTCCATGATCGAAGCTCAAGGCTTCCCAGTAGAAATCGTAACTGCCCACGACGACGGTTCCAAGGGCGCCAAGGCAGCTGCAGAAAAAATCGTCGAATTGGCAGACAATAGCGACTACGAGCTCGTTTCAAGCTATAATGAAGATGATGACTTAGTAACTAAGATTGAAAAAGTTGCTAAGCGGATTTACCATGCTGCCGATGTTGAATACAGCGACAAGGCCAAGCGGGACTTAGAAAAGCTGCAAAAGCTGGGTAAGGACCGTTTGCCAGTCATTATCGCCAAGACCCAATACAGCTTCAGCGACAACGCTAAGGAACTTGGCGCCCCAACTGACTTCACCTTGCACGTAAAGGGCTTGAGCCTCCGCAATGGTGCAGGCTTTGTTGTCATTTCAACCGGCCATATTTTAGACATGCCAGGCTTGCCAAAACACCCAGCAGCCCTGGATATTGATGTGGACGAAACCGGGAAGATCAGCGGTTTGTTCTAGAAAAGAGGAATATGCAAGTAATTGGATTAGTAATTGCGGCGCTAATTGCGGCGGCCGACCAAGGGTTAAAGTATTATATTGCCACTAACTACAAGGTTGGCGAAGTGCATGATGTGATGCCGGGACTTTTTTCCTTCACCTACGTGAAAAATAACGGTGCGGCTTGGAACGTCTTGTCTGGCCAGATGTGGCTCTTTTACGTGATTAGCCTGATCGCCATTGGCGTGGTTTTGTATTTTTACTTTAATAAAAAATACAGCCACTGGATGTTTAAGACTGGCTTGATCTTTACCTTGGGCGGCATCATCGGCAACTTAATCGACCGCCTGCACCTGAAGTATGTGATCGACATGATCCAGCTGGACTTCGTGCAGTTCAACATTTTTAACCTGGCCGATTCTGCCATTACCGTGGGCGTTGTACTGATCTTTTGTTATTTGCTATTTATTGAAAGGGAGGATTAGGGATGGCAGAAAAAGTTGAGCTGATCGTTGACCAGGCTGGCTTGCGCCTAGACAAGTATCTGGCAGAGCGGATTGATCTGTCTCGCAGCCGGATCAAAGACCTGGCTCAAGCTGGGCAAGTCTTGGTCAATGGCAAAAAGACCAAGGTTTCTTATAAGGTGGAAGCTGGCGACCAAATTGAAGTCAACATTTTGCCTCTCGAACCCCTAGACCTGGAACCCGAAAATATTCCCTTAGATATCGTATATGAGGACGACGACGTCATTGTGGTCAACAAGCCCCAAGGCATGGTCGTCCACCCCGCAGCAGGACATCCTAACCACACACTGGTGAATGCCCTGCTTTACCATACCCGGGATTTGGCAGATAGCCCGGAAGGCTTTCGGCCAGGCATCGTCCACCGGATTGACAAGGACACGTCGGGCCTACTTATGGTAGCTAAAAATGCCAAGGCTAGAGAGTCCCTAGAAGCTCAGCTGGCACAAAAGTCCAACAAGCGGATCTACCTGGCGATTGTTCACGGCAATTTTGCGGAAAAATCTGGTACGGTCGATGCCCCAATTGCCCGCAACCCGCGGGATCGCAAGCAAATGGCCGTAGTCGAAAATGGCAAAAATGCGGTGACTCACTTTAAGGTCTTAGAACAATACCCAGGTTACAGCTTGATCGAATGTCAGCTGGAAACCGGCCGGACCCACCAAATTAGAGTCCACATGGCCTATATCGGTCATCCTTTAGCAGGTGATCCCTTGTATGGTCCAAGGAAGACCCTGCCAGGACACGGCCAATTTTTGCACGCCCAAACCCTGGGCTTTGAGCAGCCGACCACCGGCCAGTGGCTGGAATTTTCAGTTGAGCCGCCGGAAATTTTTCAAAAAACAGTGGCCAGCTTGCGGGAGAAGATGAAGTAAAGAATGAAACGCTACTTAATTTTGGAGGACGGTTCCTCTTATAAGGGTGACGGCATCGGAGCCGCCATTACGGCCACCGGAGAATTAGCCGTTCAAACCAGCAATTACGGCTACCAGGAAGTCCTGACTGATCCCGCCAATGCCGGCAAGATTATTGTTTTTACGACGCCCATGATCGGCTCAAACGGGATCAACGCCGTCGACTACGAAAGCATGCAACCTAGCGTTAAGGGCGTCATTGCTAACGATGTGGCCCTAAACATTACGGATAATGACAATTTCCAGTCTTTGGCGGACTTTTTAAAAGAAAAAGGCGTACCAGCGATTTTTAACGTGGACACCCGGGCCCTGGTCCGGAAGCTCCAAAAGCAGGGGACCATCAAGGCCTCGATCATGGATACCGATGATGCCCACGCCTTTGACCAGATTCGCGCACTGGTTTTGCCTAAAAATAAGAGCGCACTGGTTTCAACCAAAAATGCCTATGCGGCGCCAAACGTGGGCAAGACCATCGCGGTAATTGACTTAGGCCTCAAGCACACCATGCTACGGGAACTATCTTTAAGACAGATCAATGCCAACGTTTTGCCTTATAACGCAGAAGTGCGGGATTTAAAGAGTCTGCGGCCGGACGGGATTATCATCTCTAATGGTCCTGGCCAAACCAATGAGGTCATGCGCTATTTGAGCAAGATCCTAGATGCCTACCTGGGCCAATTGCCGATTTTGGGCGTGGGCCTGGGCTTTTTGGCGATCGCGGACTATCTGGACATGACCTTGGTCGATTTGCCACAATACCAAAATGGGACCAACTTCCCGGTGATCAGCCAAACGGAAGGGCAAGTTTGGCAAACGGCCATGAATATTGGTCAACTGGTCTTGCCTGATGATGCCCAGCTGACTTTTAACGAAGAATATTTTGACCTCCATACCGAGCTCTTAGCCGGCTTTACCAACGAAAAAATGAAGCTCATGGCGGTCGCCTTCAACCCCGAAGGGGCGCCAGGTGCTTTAGATGGTCGGCTGATTTTTGATGATTTTCTGAAACTGGTGAAGTAATGCCTCGCGAAAATGAATTAAACAAAATTTTGATAATTGGGTCAGGCTCTTCTCTTGCTGGCAACGTGGCCAATACCGACCTGTTGACGAAAAGCGCCATTAAGGCCCTGATTGAGGAAAACATCCAGGTGGTCTTGGTCAACCCTAATCCGGCCAGTGTTTCGACCGATCCAGTGCCCGGTCTCACGGTTTACCTAGAACCTATGACCTTGGACTTTTTGAAGCGGATCTTGCGGATGGAAGAGCCCGATGCCATCATGACGCCCTTTGGGTCGCTCACTGCCTTAAACGTGACTAAAAAGCTGCAAGCAGACGGAATCTTGCACCAGATGGGGATCCGGATTTTAGGGACCAATGATCTAGGCATCGCCATGGCCAACCCGCAAAAGCGGGCCCATTTTTTGGCTAACCACCACCTGCCGCTCAGCCAGAGCTGGACTCTGGACGGTTTAGCCTTAAAAAATGACGAGCACCTGCAAGAGCAGCTGGCTAACAAGCTGGACTTTCCAATTCTTTTAACCAAAAAGTTTCTGTTTGAGCGGAACCAGCACATCTCCTTTAAGACCAGCTTTGACTTGGCCAAGTACTTGCGCGGCGAATTTAAAGACAAGGACTTTCATTCAAGCGACTACCGCATGAGCGAAGACCTGTCTAGCTGCGAAGAAGTTATCATTGACTTGATCCGTGACGAAGCCGGCAACATTGCCTTTGTCGGCGCCACTGGCTCCTTAGAACCAGTGGGGATCGATTCCGGCGACTCAGTCTTGATCAAGCCGCTGTTAACTGTCAACAACGACCAAATGCAGGTTCTGCGCAAAGACTGCCGGCGGATTGCCGAAGCCTTGAAGCTAGTCGGCTTTTTAAGCGTGCATTTTGCCATTTCTCACCATGAAGGACTGATGCACCGCAAAGTCTTAGCGGTAAAAGCGCGAATCACCAAGACAGCGATTTTTGACCAAAAGACCAGTCTGTATTCAATCGGCTACATCTTGGCCAAGGTGGCGATTGGCTACCACTTAAATGAAATAACTGATCCGGCAACTGACCTCTGTGCGGCAATTGAGCCCGTCTGGGATGCCGTCAGCATCAAGATCCCTTACTGGTCCTTCTCCAAAACTGGCTATAACCACTACCAATTAGGCAAGAGAACTCAGTCAACTGGGGAAGCCGTAGGGATTGGGCGAAACTTTGAAAGTGCCTTTTTCAAGGCACTGATTTCGTCAAACGACCTGGAAGTGATGTGGAATGCCTTTATCAAAGAGCGGTCCAAGAGCGTAGAGGAAATCTTGGATGACCTGGCTCATCCAACTGAGCTCCACCTGATTCAGCTTTTGGCGGCTTTAAGTGAAGACATTGACTACCAGAAGATTTCAGCCGTCTTTAACATCCACCCAGTTTACTACCAAAAGCTGAAGTACCTAGTCAAGATCGGTCATGATATTGCCCATGCCAAAGAGCTCGACCACGACCTCTTGATGAAGGCCAAGATCCGCGGCTTTTCCAGCGACTTGCTGGCCAAGCTGACCCAGATGGACGTTCATGACATCTTCCCACTCTTAGCGGAAAAAGAGGTCCACCCAGGCTTTTTGGCCATTGACAACAGTGCCGGGGTCTACCAGCCCAAGGTCAAGGTCTACTACCAAGGCTACGGGACCGAAAACGAGCTGAAGCTGGACCAGGCTAAGAAAAAAGTCCTGGTCTTGGGAATGCCGCCATTTCAGGTGTCTGTCACCAGCGAATTTGACTACATGCTCTACCATGCCCTGCAAGCCTTGAAAGAAGAGGGCTACGAGACGGTGCTTTTGTCCAACAACGACGAGTCTGCCTCGATGGACTACTCCTTGGTCGACCGGGTCTACTTTGAACCGATCAACCTAGACTCCATCATCACCATCTGCGAAGAAGAGGGGATTACCGACGTGGTCACCCAATTCTCTGGCAAGCAGGTGTCAGCCTTAAGGGTGCCTTTGATGAGCCATGGGCTGAAGATTTTTGGCCAGCATGACATTTCCAAGCTGCTTCCAATCAGTCACCTGGATACTAGTAAGGTTTCCGATGTTAAAAGAGTGCCATATTTAGCAAGCAGCGACTACCAAGCTGTCTTGAATTTTGCGGAAAAAGTCGGCTATCCTGTTTTGGTTGGCGGTTACCACCAAAAGAATAAGCAAAAGGCCGCTGTTGTTTATGACCTGCCAGCCTTAGAAAAGTACTATCGGGAAAACCAGGTGGACCACTACACGATTTCCCAATTCATCACTGGGATCAAGTACGAAATTACGGCCATTACCGATGGGACCGACGTGACCATCCCGGGAATTGTCGAGCACCTGGAGCAGTCGGGGTCGCATGCTTCTGATTCTATCGCCGTTTTTGGCCCGCAATATCTGGCTAAAAAGCAGGCTCAGAAGCTGCAAGAAGAAACGATCAAGCTGATTCGCTCCTTCAAGATCCGGGGGATTTTTAACCTGCACTTCTTGATTAGGGATAACGAAATTTATCTCTTGCAGATTAAGACCTATGCTGGCCACAATTTGGCTTTCTTGTCCAAATCAATGAAAAAGGACTTGGTCAAGTATGCGGTGAAGGTTTTGGCGGGCCGGCAGATCAAGGACCTGGGCTATCCAAACGCGGTCTGGCCAGTCGACGAACTAATCCACGTCAAGATGCCGGTCTTCTCTTATCTTAACTATAGCTCTGACAACACTTTTGACTCCAAGATGAAGTCATTTGATGCCGTCATGGGCCGAGACAAGCAGCTGGCCAAGGCACTTTACAAGGGCTATGAAGCCAGCGACCTTCACATTCCCAGCTACGGGACGATTTTCTTCTCGGTTTCCGATGAGGAAAAGAGTGAGGTCGCCAATTTAGCCAAGCGCTTTGCCCGCCTAGGCTTTAAGATTACGGCGACGGAAGGGACGGCCAACATTTTGGCGGAAGCCGGCATTACCACGGGCGTCATTGCCAAGATCCAGGAAGGGTCGAGAAACCTTTTGGAAAGAATCAGATCCCACCGGATCGTGATGGTGGTTAACGTGGTCAACTTGTCAGATTCAGCGGTAGAAGACTCGATCAAGATCAAGGACCAGGCGCTGAATACGCACATTCCAGTCTTCTCCAGTCTAGAAACGGTCCAATTGATCCTGGATGTTCTGGAATCCTTGGCCCTGACTACTCAGCCTATCTAGAGTATGGTATACTGAATTTGTTAGATTAAGTTTTTATTATTAAAAACTTTATTATCTTATTAAAGATTAATAAAGGGCTTTTAAGAGTTATAATGCTAGTTTTTGATTAGTGAGATTTTTACTAGGAGGGCTCTAAATGAGAGCGATTTTGACAACGGTTGGCCAAGACAAGACTGGGATCGTGGCTGGCGTGAGCGGCTTTTTGGCAGAAAAGGAAATCAATATCCTGGACCTGTCCCAAACCATTTTGAACGGCTACTTCACCATGATGATGGTGGTGGACGTACCAGATGACGCCGACTTCACGGCTTTGAGCAGCGAATTAAAGGACCTCGGCAAGAAGCTGGGCGTTGAAATCAACATCCGGAACGAAAAGATGTACGCAGCCATGCACGAACTGAGCGGAGGCCTGGAATAATGGACTTACGGCGAATTATGGAAACGGTCAATATGATCGACAACGAAAACCTCGACTTGCGGACAACCACGATGGGGATTTCCTTGCTTGACTGTATTGACTCATACAGCGACAAGGCCTGCCAAAAGATTTATGACAAGATTACCACGAAGGCAGAAAAACTGGTCAAGGTGGCTAAGGACCTGGAAACTGAATACGGAATTCCGATTGCCAACAAGCGGATCACGGTAACGCCAATTTCCTTGATCGCAGCCGCTTCCGGTGACAGCGACTACGTCAAGTACGCCGTGACCCTGGACAAGGCAGCTAAGGCTGTAGGCGTAGACCTGATCGGTGGCTTTTCAGCTCTCGTTCACAAGGGCTACCAAAACGGCGACCGGGTCCTGATCAAGTCTATTCCTGAAGCCTTAAAGGCAACTGAACGGGTATGCTCCAGCGTCAACGTTGGCTCAACTCGGAGTGGGATCAACATGGATGCCGTTAAGGAAATGGGGCAAATCGTTATCGAAAACGAAAAGATCAACCCACTCAACAACGGCAACCTGGTCATCTTCTGCAACGCGGTTGAAGATAACCCATTTATGGCTGGTGGCTTCCACGGCGTTGGTGAATCCGACGTTGCTTTAAACGTCGGCGTTTCTGGCCCAGGTGTCGTTAAGAAGGCGCTAGAAAAGGTGAAGGGCGAATCCATGGACGTGGTTGCCGAAACCATCAAGCAGACGGCCTTCAAGGTGACCCGGATGGGGCAACTGGTCGGTCAAGAAGCTTCTAAGCGGCTTGGCGTTGACTTTGGGATTGTCGACCTGTCCTTGGCCCCAACCCCAGCTCAAGGCGACTCTGTGGCCAATATTTTGGAAGAAATCGGTCTGGAAAGCGTCGGGACTCACGGGACAACTGCCGCTTTGGCCATGCTCAACGATGCCGTTAAAAAGGGCGGGATCATGGCTTGCTCCCACGTTGGTGGCTTGTCTGGTGCTTTCATCCCTGAATCAGAAGATGCTGGCATGATTGCGGCAGCGGAAAAGGGCATCTTGACCGTTGACAAGCTGGAAGCCATGACCGCTGTCTGCTCAGTAGGCTTGGATATGATCGCTGTACCAGGTGATACGCCTGCGGAAACGATCAGCGCCATGATTGCCGACGAAGCTGCCATCGGGATGATCAACAACAAGACGACTGCCGTTCGGGTCATCCCAGTGCCAGGCAAGGGTGTGGGCGACTCCATCGAATTTGGTGGCCTCTTTGGCTACGCGCCAATCATGCCAGTCCACAAGGAATCAAGTGCTGCTATGATCAACCGCGGCGGCCGGATTCCGGCTCCAGTTCACAGCTTCAAGAACTAGTAGAAATCAGCGATATTTCAAAGATGCAAAAAAGTCTCAAGCAATGCTTGAGACTTTTTTATTAGTAAAAATCTGAATATTTAGTTTTGTCCTACGCCTTCTTCGCCATAATTTCTTCAGCTTCTGGCGTTACCTCAATTGACTTTTGCCCCGTGTAGATGACAAAGCCAGGCTTAGCCCCGTTAGGCTTTTTGATCCGCTTAACTTGGATATAGTCAACCGGCACGTGGGCTGAGTTCTTGGCCTTAGAGAAGTAAGCCGCAATCTCAGCCGCTTCTTGAATGTCACTTTCGGTTGGATGGGTATCTTCCAAAATGCAGTGAGAGCCTGGAATATTCTTAACGTGGAACCAGTAGTAGTTCTTGTCAGCCTTTTTTAAGGTCAGCCAGTCATTTTGCAGGTTGTTTTTCCCAACCAAAACCGTCTTGCCAGAGTTCAGCTTAAACTTGTGCAGGCTCTTTTCGGTCAATTTTGGCCGTCGACGCCGCTTTTGTTCCTGCTTCAGGTAGCCTTGGGCGATCAATTCTTCTTTGATGGCTTCAACGTCTTCTGGTTCAGCATTGTCGATTTCCGTTTGCACTGAGTCCAGGTAGTGTAAGGTTGATTCGGTGATTTCAATCTGCTCGGTGACGTGCTTGATGGAGTCCCTCATCTTCTTATAGCGCTTGAAGTATTTTTGGGCATTTCTTTGAGGCGACAGTGCAGGATCCAGCTTGATGGTCATCGGCCTATTTTCCTCGTAGTAGTTAGGCAGGTCGATTTTTTCCATCCCTGGCTTGACCTGGTTGAGGTAGGCCGTTAACAGCTCACCGCTGATCCGCAAGTCTTCTGAGTTTTCCGCACTGTCCAGCTGCGCCTCCAGCTTCTTCAGCTTTTTGGACAGCTTCTTGGTCTCATTTTTAACCACGCGCTCAACCTGCTGGGACCGCTGCTTGACCCAGTCCCGGTTAGCCTGGTAGGAGTAAAAGTCGTCCAGCGCCTTGTTTAAGTCGCTGTCAGAGCTCTCCAGGGTCATGTCCAGGTGGTAGGGGAGGTAGGTATAAATCCGCCGCTTATGTTTAGGCGTCAGGAGCACATATGCCTTCGGACGAGAGAAGTGGCTATAAAAAGTCTTAAAGGACTCATAAGAATAATCGTCTTTCAGGTAACCGGTAAGTTCCTTCCGGTCATCCCCGTCCAAACCATCCATCTCCTTAGCTAAATCGCTAGCTTCAGGGTACTTTTTCTGCAACTGGTCAAACTCGGTTTCTGTCAGGGTAAAACCGTTAATGCCAGGCGTCAGCGGCGGCAGTTCATAAGTTGCTTTTGGCAAAAGCAGCCTTGCCCGGTTTTCGTCAGGGTTGATCCGTTTTAAGAGGTCGATAATCTTGCCGCTGCCAGCGTCGTAGAGGATGACGTTGGAGTGCCGGCCCATCAATTCCACCGACAAGACCAAGTCCATTTCATCCCCTAGTTCGTTTCGATTAGAAAAAGAGAAGTTAACGATTCGGGAGAGACCTACTTGGCTGATCCCCTTTAAAACAGACCCTTCCAAGTACTTTCTTAGCACCATCACGAACAAAGGCGCTACGTCGGGATTTGAAAAAGATTCTTTGGTGAGGTAGAGGCGAGGGTATTCCGGATTAGCCGAGATCAGTAATTGCTGATTTTTGCGATTTTTTCTAAAAACTAAGACCAGGTCGCTGTTAAAAGGCTGGTAAATTTTGGAAAGTCTACCTTCTAGGAGCTGGTCTGATAAATCTGTCAATAAGCTATGAATAAATAAGCCGTCAAAGGCCATTTGAAGCACCTCACTTGCATAATTGTCTAAAGAATAATTTTAACAAAAATAATTGTAAGCGTCTAGAAATCCACTGCTTTCGTACATTCATTCCTATACGTGTATAGAGAACCTTAGTTTTGATTAGTTTCTTCTTGCCTCATATGTTATAATTTCCTTATTGACAATAAAAGACGGAAGGACTAGCAATGAAAATCGCTTTAGTTACTGATAGTACAGCTAACTTGTCTAAAGAAGAAATCGAAAAATATAACATTAACGTTTTACCAATTCCTATCTACATCGATGATCAAGAATACTTAGAAGGGATCGACATCGATTCAGAGAAGCTTTTTGAAACCCAGCGCAATGGTGCCGGCTTCCCATCAACTTCCCAGCCAAAGATGGGTGAATTGATCGCTACTTTTGATCGCTTGAAGGACGAGGGCTATGACGCAATCATTGACATCTGCCTCTCTAGCGGGATTTCTGGCTCTTACAGCACCTTGATGGGGATTGCCCAATCTAACCCTGAATACAAGCTGTACCCAATTGACTCCAAGATCACCATTCGCTTGATGGGCTACCTGGTCCTGGCAGTAGCCAAGATGATCGAAAAGGGGACTTACACGCCAGAAGAAATCGTGGCCAAGGTTGAAGAAATTCGAGACACGGTTGACGAACTCTTTGTTGTTGACGACTTAAACAACTTGAGCCGGGGCGGACGCTTGTCTAACGCAGCGGCTTTTATTGGCTCCATCTTGAATATCAAGCCCCTTTTAACCTTTGATGGGCCAAAGATCGTCGCATACGATAAGGTACGGTCCATGAAGCGGGCAACCAAGCGGATCGAAAGCGAAGCAATTGAAAAGATGAAGGCTTGTGGGATTCCGGAAGACAAGTTGCGCGTTTTGATCATTCAATCAAACGATGCCAAGCAAGCTGAAGATGCCATGGCTGATATCAAGGCTGAATTGCCTAACGCTGTTTATGAACTGGATGAATTTGATCCCGTGGTTGCAACCCACCTGGGTGAAAAGTCCCTGGGCATTACCTGGATGATTGACGTTGACCAAATGGAATTCTAATTATCTATTTTCCATTTCTTAAAAATCTGCAGATTAAAAGGAGCTCAATGAGCTCCTTTTTGCTTTTTATTAAAAAATTACTTATAGAAAACTACTTGTGAGTTAAGAAGCGGACCCGGGTTACAGCTGGGATCTTTTCCAGGTTTTCGACTACTTCTTCTTGCTTGTCATGACCAATCTCATCGATGTCAATCATGGTGTAGGCGTACTTGCCCTTGGCCTTGTTGACCAGGTTTTCGATGTTGATGTCTTGGCCGGCCAGGTAAGTTGAGATCTGCCCGATCATGTTAGGGATGTTTTGGTGGATCAGGGTAATGCGGTGGTCGCTGTCAAATGGGGCTTGAACGTCGGGCAGATTGACTGAATTCTTAATATTCCCAGTTTCCAAAAATTCGATCGTCTCTCTGGCTGCCATCCGGGCACAGTTGATTTCCGCTTCAACGGTTGAACCGCCAATGTGCGGCATAATGACCACGTCATCTCGGTTCAAGATCACGGCATCGCTGAAGTCAGTGTAGTACTTGCCAAGGCGGCCTTCGTCTAAGGCTTCAACCACGGCCTTGTTGTCAACGATCCCGAGGCGTGAGTAGTTCAGCAAGATGGTAGTTGGTTTCATTTGGGCGATCTTGGCGTCAGCGATTAACCCAGTCGTTTCATCATTCTTTGGGACGTGGACAGTCACAAAGTCAGCATCCTTCACCGCGTCAGCGATGCTGTCGGCCCGGACGATCTTGTCTGACAGTCTCCATGCCGCGTCAACGGTCAAATATGGGTCATAGCCCACAACCTTCATTCCAAGGTCTAGGCAGGCGTTGGCAACGAGGGAGCCAACGTGGCCCAGGCCAATTACTGCAACCGTCTTGCCCAACAGTTCAGTCCCGTTGAAGCTGGTCTTTTCCTTTTCCGTTCTCAAGGTAATGTCGGCACCAGGCGCTGCTTGAGCTGACCAGTTGGCCGCAGCGATAATGTTTCTGCTTGCAATAATCATGGTGGCAATTACCAGTTCCTTAACGGCATTGGCATTGCCGCCAGGAGTATTGAAGACAACCGTCCCGTTTTCTAGGGCCTTATGCAAGGGGATGTTGTTAAAGCCGGCCCCGCAGCGGGCAATGGCCTTCAAGGTCTTTGGGAATTCTTGGTCACGCAGGTTGACTGATCTAATCAAGTAGGCATCCGCATCGTCAGTTTGGTTGATGCGGTAATTGTCGCCGAATTCGGCTAAACCCTGCTTGGCAATGGCGTTGTAAGTCTTAATTTGGTACATGATCAATCCTCGTTTTTCTATCTATATTTTTGGTGCTTTTTTAAAAAATCTATCTAAATACTAACTAGGTGAATGCTGATTAATGCTTGGCATCAAAGTCCTTGATAAAGTCACACAAGGCCTGTACGCCCTCAAGCGGCATGGCGTTGTAGATACTTGCCCGCATCCCGCCAACCAGGCGGTGGCCCTTGAGGTTCAAGAGATGGTGTGCTTCAGCTTCCTTGACAAATTCTGCGTCCAGATCAGGGTTACCAGTCACAAATGGCACATTCATGATTGACCGGCTGTTTTCATCAACCTTGCTTTCAAAGTTCTTGGTCTCAGCCAAGGTGTTGTAAAGCAAATCTGCCTTTTCCTGGTTGACCTTGGCGATCCCAGCCACGCCGCCTTGCTTTTTCAGCCATTTGAGAGCCAGCCCGGCCACGTAGACTTGGAAAACGGGTGGAGTGTTCAAGGCTGACTTTTTGGCTGCTTCGGTCGCAAAGTCAAAGTAGCCAGGCAGGTCATCATGCTTGACCAAGAGGTCCTTCTTAATGATCAAGACGGTTAAGCCGGCAGGGGCCAGGTTCTTTTGCGCGCCAGCATAGATCAGGTCAAACTTGTTAAAGTCGTAGACTTGCCCCAGGAAGTTTGAGCTCATGTCCGCGACCAGGGGCAAGTCCAGGTCAGGCACTTGGTCATCACGGTAAGCCGTCCCCATGATAGTGTTGTTGGTCGTGATATGGACGTAGTCGTAATCCTTGGCGAAAACAGTTGGAATCTCTGGGACAGCAGTGTAGTTGTTGTCCTTAGCGCTTGCAACCGTGTCTACTTCCAAGTTTGGCAACTTTTGGGCATCCTCGCCGGCCCGCTGAGCCCAGTGACCACTGTCGACTAGGGCGATGCGGCGGTATTTTCTCGCGATGTTTAAAGGAATCGTGGTAAACTGTTGCGTGGCCCCGCCCGTTAAGAAGAGGACATCGTATTCAGCTGGATCGAGCTTCATCAAATCCAACATGTCCGCCTTGGTCTCTTCGTAGAGGTCTTGGTAAAGCTTTGACCGGTGCGAAATTTCCATCACGCTCATGCCGCTGTTTTTGTAAACTGGCAAGTCCTCTTTAATTTGGGCGATTACTTCTACGGGCAACATGGCTGGGCCCGCCGCAAAGTTATAATAGGTCATTGGGGTTAATTCCTTTCTGAGAAAAAACAAAAGGCACTCAAGAGTCGTGAGTGCCTTTTGCCATACAAATGTTATGTTGGAGTTGCTGTTGGCCTCACTGCTACTGTTAAATGTAAGGCCGTCACAAAATGCAGCCTTCTTAAGATGAAGACTGGGAGGAGGAGAGAACAAATGCATGATTCAACTGTAAACTAAAATTCAACATGTTCTTTCGCTCCTTTCGTGTGATTAATTTTATTATAAAACTCACATTAGAAATGTCAACCCTAATTTAATTTTGGTATAATATTTCTTATCAAAAGATTTTAATGTAAAAAGGAAAGATTAAAATGACAACATTCTTCTTCGTCCGCCACGGGCAAACCGCTGCCAACAAAGCTGGCCTCAAGCAGGGCACCATCAACACGCCTAACACCTACCTAACTGACCTTGGCAAGGAACAAGCCAGAGAACTTGCCGACCACTTTGACTTCAGCCAGCTTGACCGCCTTTTTGTGTCGCCACTGGTTAGAACCAAGCAAACGGCTGAAATCTTAAATAAAAAAAGCCAGCTGCCGGTGGAAATTGATGACCGGCTGCTTGAAATCTCATACGGTGATTGGGACGGGCAGGAAAATGCCAAATTAATGGCTGAGTATCCGCAATACTTTTCTGATTTAGTCAATGATGTAACTGAAGACTATGTACAAGCCGCGCCCCATGCCGAAAGCTTTGCCCATGTAGAAGCTCGCTGCCGCGACTTTGTGGCAGAAATTTCTAAAAAATACCCAGAAGGAAAGATTGGCGTAGTGACCCACGGCTTTACGGTGCGGTCTTTTGCCATTAATGCCGTCAAAGGGCAGGGGCTGGAGATCCTGGAGCCGGACAACTGCTCCGTCAGCAAGATTATCGTTGATCCTTTGACTCAAAAGCAGCACCTGGTTTACTACAACCGGGCTGCCAAGATATAATTAATCAAAAGCACAATCTAATAAAGCAGATAAAAGAAAAAGCTGACCGACTGGTCAGCTTTTTGCTGTCTTTAATCAATGAACTAGAACGACTACGATCTAATTTGATAGAAATAGGTCAACTAGATTTCGTTGACGCCAATGCGGTTAGTGTCAACGTCGCGCTTTTCAATTTCTTCTTCGGTTTGACCCACGCCTACGCCGGCAATTGGAATAAAGCCTTCTGGCAGGTTGAGCTTGGCAACCGTTTCTGGGTGGCTGGCCAAAGCAGCGGTTGCACCGTACAGGTAGCAAGCACCCAGGTCTTGGTTTTCCGCAGCCAAGACCATGTTGTGGGTGATTGCGCCGGCACTGGCATAAGCCATGTTGTTGTCTTTTTTACCAGAAACCAGGATGAAGGTTGGCACGCCGTAGAGTGGGTGAGAGTTAAGGTCACCAAACATCATAGCGGCTTCTTGGTCGATTTCTTTCAAGACTTTAGGATCGTTAACAATCGTCAAGTGGTAGTTTTCATATTCGCCCATGGCGATTGGAGAGAGTTCTGCCGCCTTGATGATCTTCTTCAGTTGCCTTTTCACCAGTATAGGTGCGGACTGACTTACGGGACTTCAATAATTTGGTAAACTTCATGTTTGACCTCCTATTTTTCTGAAAAAACACATTTCCATTCTTCTTATTAGTTAATTCCTTACTTTCCTTTGTGGTAATTATAACGCAAAATCCTGGAAGTGATTTCGAATTTACTTGAATTTGCCAAAAGTAAAAGAAAATCTTAAAAGCTCTTGACTTAAGAGGTAAAAGCCTATATAGTTAAGGAAACATCTGAAGAACCTTTAAATTTAGTCCCGTGAGGCTGAAAAGGCGACTCAAATTACAGACATAAATTAGAACTTGATGGTAATAGTCCGGATACTTTTTGGATAAGCCAGGTTCAAAATTACTGCTTTGAGAGACCATTTTAGACACGGGAGGCTAAGTGTTTAAGTGGTCTTTTTGTTTGAGTTAATTTTTGAAAGGAATATCCAAAGAATGAACACCGTTACTCAAAACCAAGTTACCGTAAATACTGAAAAGCAAGACAACTTGCTTCGCCTTCCTTATTTTGTCAGCGTTGAACAATTGTCAGCTGACGATGTTTTGCACCTGCTCCAAAGAGCTCAATACTTCAAAAACGGCGGTCAAGTGCCAACCTTGAGCCGGCCACTGTTCTGCACCAACATGTTCTTTGAAAACTCAACCAGAACTCACACTAGTTTTGAAGTTGCCGAAAGGCGCTTGGGCTTGACGGTAATTCCTTTTGACCCATCCCACTCATCAGTCAACAAGGGTGAAAACCTCTACGACACTGAATTGACCATGGCCAGCCTGGGCATTGAACTGAGCGTGATCCGTCACCCACAAGACGGCTACTACAACGAAATTATCCACCCACAAGAAGGTCAACATCTGAAGATGGGTCTGGTTAACGCCGGTGACGGTTCTGGTCAACACCCATCCCAATCCATGCTGGACATGATGACCATCTACAACGAATTTGGTCACTTTGACGGACTTAAGATCATGATCGTTGGTGACTTGACCAACTCTCGGGTTGCCCGCTCCAACATGGAAATCTTGAACACCTTGGGCGCTGAAGTTTACTTCTCAGGTCCAGAATACTGGTACGACGAAGCTGAATTCAGCAAGTACGGTACTTATGTCAAGAACATCGACGACATGATTCCTAACTTGGACGTTTTGATGCTCCTCCGGGTTCAACACGAACGCCACAACGGCGCTGAAGCCAAGACTGAAGAACTTTTTGACGCTCATACTTACAACGAAGCTTATGGCCTCAACCAACGCCGCTACGACATGCTGAAAGACGATGCCATTATCATGCACCCAGGTCCAATCAACCGCGGCGTTGAATGGGACGGCGAACTGGTTGAAGCACCTAAGTCACGCTACGCAGTGCAAATGGAAAACGGCGTCTTTGTCAGAATGGCCATGATCGAAGCGGTTTTGCGCGGCCGGAAATTGGCAGGTCTTGAATAATGGCAACTTTACTGAAAAACGGTCTGGTTTACCAAGACGGTGAACTGGTAAGAGAAGACGTCTTAATTAACGGTGATAAGATCCAAGCCTTGGGGACTGATTTAGAAAAAATCGCCCCTGACGCCGAAATTTTTGACCTAGACGGCAAGCTGGTCGCACCTGGTCTAGTAGACATCCACGAACACTACAGAGAACCTGGCTTCACCTACAAGGAAACCATTGAAACTGGGTCAAAGGCAGCAGCGCGCGGCGGCTTTACTACCGTCTGCACCATGCCTAATTTAAACCCGGTGCCTGATGACGTCGAGACTTTTAAGAAGCAAGTTGAATTAAACGAAGCTAACTCTTGCATCCACCTTTACCAATACGCCGCTATCACCAAGGATGAGACCAGTGAAGAAGTCGTTGACATGGAAGCCTTGAAAGAGGCTGGCGCCTTTGCCTTCAGCAATGATGGCCACGGCGTCCAAAGTGCGGGCGTCATGTACGAAGCCATGGAAAAGGCCGCTAAGGCGGGCCTGGCCATCTGCGAGCATGTGCAAGATGACTCCCTGTACCACCACGGCGTCATGAACGCCGGTAAAAAGGCTGACGAACTGGGCCTGCCTGGCATCTTGGGCGTCAGTGAATCGGCCCAATTAGCCCGGGACATCATGCTGGCAAAGGCCACTGGCGTTCACTACCACGTTTGCCATGTGTCAACCAAGGAAAGCGTAGAACTGGTACGCCTGGCCAAGGAATACGGGATCAACGTAACTGCTGAAGCAGCTCCGCACCATGTTCTACTGAGCGAAGAAGACATCGACGGCAATGACGGCTACTACAAGATGAACCCACCTTTGCGATCAAAGGAAGACCAATACGCAGTGATCGAAGGTCTGCTGGACGGAACCATTGACCTGATCGCCACGGACCACGCTCCTCACAGCCGGGAAGAAAAGGCCGGCGACATGAGAAAGGCTGCCTTTGGGATTATCGGCAACGAAACTGCCTTTGCCTGCATGTACACCGCCCTGGTCAAGAACGGGGAAATGGAATTGGCTCAGCTTTTGGACCTGATGAGCTACAACCCAGCCAAGCTCTTTGGCTTAGACGCTGGCGTGATCGCTCCAGGCAAGCAAGCTGACTTGGCAGTTCTGGACTTAGACCACCCAGAAGTGATTGAAGAGGCTGATTACCTGTCAAAGGCCGTTAATACGCCATTTACTGGCAACGAAGTTTACGGCATGACGACCATGACCTTTGTCAGCGGCAAGCTGGTTTATCGGCACAAGTAGTAAATTACGGTAAATACGAAAATTATCCTAACAACTTAACAATTAACTCAGATACTGAAAAAGACGCATCCCTATTCATCAGGGGACGCGTCTTTTTGCCTCTTGGCACTGGCATTGAGGGCTTCTCTTTGGACCGCCTGGTCCACGTGGGTGTAAAGGTCGGTGGCAGTAGTGCCTTTTTGCCCCAATTGCTGAGCCACCATGACCTGGTCCTTGGTAGCCTGGTAGAGTTCTGAGGCCACGGTGTGGCGGAGTTTGTGCGGCGTCAGGGGATGGCCAAAGGCGGTTGAATATTTCAGCACCATCTTTTCGATGGCGTTGCTGGTCATCCGCTTAACCTGGTGGTGGTAGTTGGTGAGAAAAAGGGCCTTGTCATTTTCAGATGCCTGATAGCGATCTTGCCGGACATCCAAGTAGCTATTGAGATAGGGCAGCGTCCAATCCGCAATCGGCACCGAATCTCTTTGCCCGCCCTTACGAATGACATCTAAAGTAGCGTCTTTGAGATTGAGATTTTTCAGGTCAACCCCAGCACATTCAGACACCCGGACCCCGGTACCCAGAATCAGGGCGATAATGGCCATGTCCCGTTCCTTGTTCTGCCGGAAAGAGGCTAGGGCTCGGCCAGAAATTTTTTTTGAATAGTCATGATCCAAAAAGTCGAGGAATTGGTACTTCAGGTTGCCGGTATACATGTGGGCGCGTAGGGAATTAGCCCGGTAGTTGAGGGTTTGAGCATAGGGGAGAGAGGAGATCTTGAGCATGACATTGCGCTCGAAGTAGGGCTGACCGTTCTTGTCTTCAGAGGTAATGGTCAAGAACTTGTAAAGAGACCGCAAAGCGTTGATCGACCGGTTGACGGTGGTCGGGGAGTTGAGCCGACCTTGGGCATTTTTGGTGTGCTCTAAGTGGTCGATATAGAGTATGATCTCGCCGCGGGTCAGTTTTTCCAGGTCACTTGGCTGAACGTCCGAATTATTTTTGGTATGGGTTATGCCTTCACTAATTAACCAGGTGAAAAAGCGGCGAATTTCCGTCAGATACTGGTAGCTGGTCGCCAAGGAATGGCGGGTATATAAGTGGTATTCTTTGACAAAGTCAGGCATGCCATCCAGTTCCTGCTGGATCAGCTTGAGGTAGTGGTTATTGTCCATAGAGATCTCCTTAACGAACATCAGTTGCTAAATCAAGAATAACGAAAAAAGCAAACGAATGCAAGTTCGGAATCAAGATTTTTTTAATTCGATTTCAGCTACATTTGCTAAAATAGAGTTAGTAATAATTATAATTTGAAGTAGATTGAAGTTGATATTTTGATAAGAAAGAAATTTGTGATTGCGGCGGATTCGTTCAAAGAATGCTTGACTGCACCGGAAGCCTGCCAAGCTATGGCCGAAGGGATTAAAAAGGGCTTCCCTGGCGCTGAAACAGTTCTCGCTCCGATGGCTGATGGCGGGGAAGGAACAGTTGAGGCTTTAGTAGCCGCTAAAGACGGCCGCATCGTAAAAGACACAGTCATGGGGCCCAGCGGCCACCAGGAAGTTGAGGCAATTTTTGGCTTGGTAGATAACGACCAAACTGCCGTCATTGAAACGGCCGAAGCCAGCGGGATTGCCTTGCTTGCTAAAGAGGAAAGAAAGCCGCTAACGACTACTAGCTACGGAACTGGGCAGCAGATTAAGCAGGCCTTAGATTTAGGTGCCAAGCGAATCATCATTGGCCTGGGCGGCAGCGTCACCAACGATGGTGGGGCTGGAATCTTCCAGGCCTTAGGCGCGAGATTTTTAGACGAAAATGGCGAAGAATTGCCCCTTGGTGGAGGCGCCTTAGCAAGGCTAGCCAAGATCGATATTGGTACTTTGGATTCCCGACTGAAAGATGTTCAGGTAATTGCGGCTAGTGACGTGACCAATCCCTTAACTGGAGAAAATGGGGCATCCGCTGTCTTTGGACCGCAAAAAAGGGCAAGTGAGACCGACGTAGAAAAGCTAGACAAAGCTTTACATAATTTTGCTAATGTAATCAAACAGGATCTGGGCAAAGATGTTGAGCATTTGCCGGGTGCCGGTGCTGCCGGCGGAATTGGTGCCGGGCTCATGGCTTTTAGCAACTGTGAGCTGAAAAACGGTGCGGAATTAGTAATTGACGAAATTGGCTTAAAAGACCAGGTCGCTGATGCTGATTACGTCATTACCGGTGAAGGCAAGATTGATTTCCAGACTAAGTTTGGTAAAACACCATTTGCTGTGGCGCAAGTTGCGCAGGCAGCAGGTAAGCCAACTTTTGCCATTGGCGGCAGTCTAGGAGATGGAATTGACAGTCTCTATGATGCAGGATTTACGGCAATATTTGGCACGATCAGCCAACCTGGCGACTTGAAAGAAGTCTTGGCTCACGGCAAGGAAAATGTGGAGAGAACCAGCGAGAACCTGGCGAGAGTTCTGTACGCTGGGCTGCAGTAGAATTTTTAGAGAGAAAAGGTGTGGGGAATGGACGAGCATAGCGACTATTCAGAGAGCGATGCTTTGCTAGACAATGGGGCTGAAGCATACGGAAATGGCGACTTCGAAAAGGCAAAACGCTATTATGAGCAAGCAGCTGAATTAGGCAACGACCAAGCCTTGTGCAATTTGGGTTACATCTATGAGTACGGCAGAATCGGGGAAAAGGATCCTGAGCAGGCTTTTTACTGTTACTCTGAAGCGGCACTCGGCGGGAATGCTAACGCCTTATATAAGGTCGGAGATGCTTACTACTACGGCGATTTTGTAAAAAAGAATCCGCGGCTGGCCTTCAAGTACTATATGATGGCCGGACAGAATCTAGAAACGGACAAAGATGACGACATCCGGTCGGATATCGACTATCGGCTTGCCAAGTGCTGTGCCTATGGGATTGGGGCTAAAAAGGACTTGATGTCAGCTTTGCATTTCATTAACGATGCAGAGGCAGAAATTTACTTAGACCAGGCCTATCATAAGCCTGGATGGCAAAAGTTGAAGTGGAAAATTGAAGATTTGCGGAAAGAGATTCTGGTGGAATTGGATGAGCTGTTAGATCATCCAAAGATTAGATACGAATAATTTTATGAGGTAGCAACGCTACCTCTTTTATTTTTTGTATTTACTTAACATAAATCGTATTATGTTACTCACTAACAGTCTAAGTCTTCCTGCTAGTCTAGATACCCGATTACGAACAATCTAGAAAGCATAATAGATAAATATGGCGACGCTACTATTATCTTTAAGTAAGAATTTTACTGTCTTGATGAAATCACATACTGCTCATAGGAGAATAAATCTATTGATCCGAATTTTTTAGAGAAATTTTTCCCGGAAAACAGGTCAACTGCACCTAGATAAGACAATACTCTTACGCTTTCATTAACCTGTAAAAGCCTTGATATGACTAAGTCCGTGCTTACTCACTTGCAATTTTTCAAAAAGATTTTTCTAGTGTACACTCAACATGAAACAAGTAACCAAGGAAAGCAAGGTGAAATCATTGCGTACTGAACTTAGAAAAATTGGCTCAAACGCGAGACACACTTTTACAGGTATTTTTGAAAAAACAGGGTGGAAGGACGGCTACCGGGGAAGCGTCCAAACCATCCTACTCTTGGACATCAAAGATGAGCACGGTCAGGTCGTGACTGATCATCTGTGGTTCAACTTTACGCGTGGCTTTGAAGTAGCAAACCCAATGAAAGGGGATGTCCTCCAGTTTGATGCACGCGTTAGCAAATATATCAAAGGCTACATGGGCTACCGAGATGATGTTTATGGTCACCCAATTGAAGAAGACTACAAACTTTCAAGACCAACTAAGGTGGTCAACCTCACTCATCCAGAAAGAATACTAGATCTGCCACCACTTGAGAAATCCCATAGCAAAGAGGAGAAGGACACAACTCCAACAGAGAAACAACTCGACTTCATTAAGACAATCGCTGAAGAATTGGAAGAAGAGCCACCAGAGATTAAAACTAGAGAAGAAGCATCTAGTTGGATTGATCGTCATATCAGGCTCTTTGACCGGGCTAAGCAGCACGATGCCTATCTGGACCGTGTTAATGAAGCTAAGGATAGCTATCTGTCTGGAAGAAGCTTAATTGAAGTTGCAGAAGAAATGGGTCTAACGGTATCAACGATCCGCAAATACAAGCGGGAGTGGGAAACTCCCAAAGTTACCCAAGCACAGTGATGTTGTTGAAGCATGGAGAAAACAGCAATGGAAAAAGATGAATTGAAGGAAATCTTTTTAGATTCCTGGAATGGCTCAGAAAAGCCAACAGATGAGAAGCTAAATCAAGTAGTAGATGCATATATCCACTTTATTGAAGTTGCACAGAAGTTGCCAAAGGATAAGATCTATGATGCTCAAGGCCATGAAATGATTAAAGCCGAGCAAAATTGCAACCGGGCAGAGAAAGGTAATGATGAAGATCTAGATCTGCTAGTCAGCGACCAAATCTACCAGGTAAGGGTAAAAGTAGCTCTACGTAAGCGCGACAAGGACTTAGATATCCTAGTCCATGACCCATCTGCCAATGTTCGCAAGGAAGTGGCGGAAGTCGGAAGAGATAAAGACTTGGACATCTTGGTTAACGATAAAGAGCCAAAGGTTCGTGCAGCCGTTGCACGGAAAGCCCGCCCGCAAGATTTGGATAAATTAGTAAATGACTCAAACTGTTTGGTGCGCGCCACTGTTGCTACTTACGGTAGAAAACAAGACCGTGAAGCCTTAAAAAATGATAAATACAAGGTGGTCCAAACTGGGATTAAGCAGGGGATGCTTAAGCATGGGGAATTAGGGCAGCAAGCGTAACAAAAAGCCGCTCATAACTTTGGAAGGTTTAACGGCTCTGCATTAAGGATCCAACTCGATATAGGCCCTTTTCTTTTCATATTACATAAGCAGTCTTATTATAAAAGCAATCTCATTTGAGAGTAAATAAAGCAGTTAATCCGCCCCTTTGGATAATTGTAAGTCTAAAATAGATTTCAGTGCCTCAGAATCGTCCTCTCAGCATCCCTCCCCCAAAATTTCTTCACCTTCCTCGAATGCGTAAAAATAGGTATTTTTACGCATTCAAAAGTTAATATTGCACTGAACCATTTTTGTCACTTTTTTGAATTGAATGCACCTTTATGTTAAAATTAAACATATTAGAGCATTAGAATTGCGAGAATTAGGGGGCAAAAATGGGTAGGAAATATAAGAAGACTGAAAGCAGTCATAACATCCAGCCGCTCCGCAGTCCTAAAGATATTCGGGACATGAAGCTGGCCTTGCGTTTTGGCACCGGCAGTGTCATGGGTAAGAATCCCAATGGCTTACGCAATTCCATGATCTTCATCTTCGGCATCAACACCGGTCTCCGGATTTCCGACATCATCAAGGCCAAGGTAAAGGATGTGGAAGACGGTACCTGGTACAACCTGGTTGAAACTAAGACGCACAAGAATCGCCACGTTTACATCGGCAATATCAAGAAGGACTTATTCGACTACATCGACGCTATGGGCTTGTCCGAAGACGATTGGCTTTTTCCATCCAGAAAAGGAAATGGACCGATCCAAGGGAAGTCTTTTTATAAAGACTTAAAGCGCGCAGCCCGTCAGTGCGAGATTGATCCAGATACGGTTGGTACCCACACCTTGAGAAAGACTTTCGGCTACCACTACATCAAGAATGCGACTACACCGAATGGCGATCCTGATCCCAGGGCTCTTTACAAACTACAAAAGATGCTCAACCACTCCAGTCCTTCGATCACTATGCGCTACATTGGATTAGAGGACGACTCAATCGAAGATGATTTGAAGGGATTCCGGCTTGGATAGTCACATGCTGAGAGGACGATTCTCTTGCGTTTAAAAAGTTTTGGCTAGATACTTGCCCATTTTTTGTAAATAAACCAACTTAACATATTTATGTTAATGTTTAGTAAAAAAGATCAAATAGAAAAGAGGAAGCAAACTTATGCTTCCTCTTTTCTATTTTCTAATAATTCAATGATTTTCAACGGCAGGCAAGCCCGGGATTCCACCTATTTCAATGGGTGGAGGAATAGGGCTTGCCTGCCGCCTTCCTTCTTTCTTACTTAAATTCGTACAGAGAAAGCTTT
>NZ_AZDU01000039.1 GCF_001434815.1 Lactobacillus equicursoris DSM 19284 = JCM 14600 = CIP 110162 | reverse complement strand
AAATCCTGTACTCTCCTTAAAATCGGGGCTAGAAAACCCGGTATAACAGTATTTCAGTTTCCAACCGGTCACATTCCGGTCACCAAACAACAAAAAAGACCTCATCCCAATTACGGAATGAGGTCTTTTCAATGATTCAATTGTCATCGCCAAGCTACTCTCTGTCCAAACCGGGCAGAGAGCTATTTTGCTAATATTTGATTTTGCCGGTGGCCTTGCCATTCTTATCCTGTGCAACGATGTAGCCGTACTTGCCATCAGAGCGTGGTTGTCTCAGCCAAACCCGCTTCGGGCCTTGCAAGACAGCGTCAAAGCTGACTACATCTCCGGCTTTCAGCTTGGCGATGCTCCCGGCAGTGATCTTAGGCGACTTATGGAGGTGGAGTGCTTTTTTCAGTGTAAAAGTACCGCCCTTCTTTACCCATTTGCTGGTTGGCTTGGACTTCTTAGGCGCTGGCTTAGCTGCCACATTATGGAGATCAACCACGGCCACGTTGCCATCCACATTCAAGCCCTTCCAGTTGTTCGTGAACTGCCAAATAGCCACGCCATCCAGAGCTGGAAAATAGCCAAAGTTAGCTGCTGAAACTGGGTCCGCCGTCGGGTATGACGCAACCCAAAGGCAAGTCCCAAACTTAGAAATGACCCGCTTGGTGTCGATTGCTGACCGCATCAACGCCGCCCCTGCATAGAGGCCCGGGCGATAGCCAGCGTCCTTCAGTGCCCGCATGAAGGCCAAAATAGCCGCCGTATTGGCTGATCTAGCCCCATCAACCCGATTGGCAGATGATGGCTCCCAGTCAAGCCAGAGCATCCGTTTCTTGCTAATGTTAGTTTTTTTCACCCACGTTAAGAAGTACTTGGCTTCCTTTTTGGCCTGTGATACCGAACTGCCAAAGTTGGCAAAGTGATAGGCATGCGTATAAAGGTGGTTAGCCCGTGCGCTGGTTACCTGTGCTTGTGCTTTAGGATTAAAGTAACCAGTTCCCTCAGTCAGCTTAACGATAGCAAAGCTAGCGCCTGCCTTATGGTAGCTTGCCAAGTCTGTAGGCTGGTAAACAGCAACATCAACGCCGTAAGTTCTAGCCATTATTCTTCACCTCCACGGGTGCATCATCCATAACCATCTTAGAGCCAGAAACAGGGGCTTCAACGGCTTTTGGCGCTTCCTTGGTTGTCTCCCCATGGTTGAAGTCTGCGGCTGCCCAAGCGGCTTGAATAGCCCCGTAAACCGTTGATTTGGTAATCCCAGTGATTCCTTTTCGCTGAAGCTGTTCGGTAATGACCTCAGCGGCGAACTCACGCTTTTGGTCACCTGCCATACCACTAAATTCAGCCTCATTGACCGCCCAAACGGCCAGCTTGCCAATGGTGTCAAAGGCTTTCCCAGCCGCCGTCTTAGTGTCAATCTTGGCCTTATAGTGTAAGTAAACACTTGCGATCACGGCCAGGGCAATCGTCCCTAATGCGAAAACAATGTCAAACCAATCTTTAGCTGTCATTATCGTCATCCTTTCTAACGATGTTTATAGTTGCCGCCATAGCACTGACTACGAACATCGTTTAATTCGTCCTGAAGATCTTCAACTCTCTGCTGAAGGTCTTCAATTTTTTTGTCTTTTTTCTCCAACTCCCCAGTCAGCCGTGCATTTTCCTCATTTAGGCGGTCGAACTGGTCTTGTTTTTCTTCCTTGGCATTCTTGGCAATACTAAGTCTGTAGCTTGCCACGTACATTATTATTGTTGGAATCAGGGGCAGTGCCTTAAGAATAATCTCTCTCCAATTAATCGGAACCACCCTTCCTAATAATCATCATCGTCTTTTCCGGGGCTAATCTTTGCCATGTAAAGAGTAATGAAAAGCAATGCAAGCTCGGTAAAGCCGGATGTAAGCATGTTTGGAACACCGGCCGGAGCAAACAGCCCGTGCATGAACTCAGTCGCACTTAATAGAGCGTAATAGGCACTAGCGGTTGAAATCAGAAACCGATTTAAGCTGTTTGAGTGCTTTTCGTCCATTGCCCAACCGATCATGCCTAGGCCAACACAGAGGCCAATAAAGCCGACCACGCTGTCGTTTTCAATAGCGGTGATCCATGCCGGATGTGGCGGCCAGAAGAAATAGCGGTGATGTGTCAGCAACGTTACGCCGATGATTGCCAAGTTTGATCCGATAATGAGGTGCAGCACGTTCTGCTTGGCCTCACTAATCAGCTTGTTCAGACTCTTTCTTTTCATCGCCATCACCTTCAGCTTTCTTCAGCTTGTCCTCCAAATCGTAGACTGTAGCCATGAGCTTGATGTTTTCGCCGCTCAATTCGTTGACCTTGGCTAACAGCGCCCGAATCATCGAATCTTGTGAAACTCCCTTATCCATCTTTCGGCCTCCTACTTGCTTGCCTGAAGCCATGCGATCATCTTTTTCTTGCATGCTTCAACCTTGGCGTTGTAAGTCAGTTCTTCAAAAGTTACGCCTTCACCCAAGTCTTCCTTGGTCAATTTCACGTAAGAGTTAAGTGATTCCCCGGTTTCTTGGTTACGGCCTTCAACCGCACCAGTCATAGACAAGATGCCGCCCTTTTCATCACGTTGGTAAGAGTCATTTGCAATGTAAACGATCATTTTAGTTCTCCTTTTTAGATAAAAAATAGGTCTTCCGGCCTTGTAGATTAATGATTACGATGTTTTTCCGCCCTGGTGGGGGTCTGGTTTCGCTCATGTTTGTCCCTAGTTCTATTTAGTCAGTGCCTTGATCTGCTTTTTAAGGCTTGCCACCTGGTCTTTAAGCGACTTGATTACCGGGAGCAGGGCAACGGCCAAACGGTCGTAGTTGATCCCTTCAACTTCTCCCTCTGCCCCGTAGTTGACAAGCATGTCAAGGCCAGCGGCGTCAAGATCATCGGCAATTAGCCCGTAGTAGTAGCCCGGTTTCTTGTTATTTTCCGGATCCTCTTCATAGTGCTTCTTTTCGGCCTTATCGATCCACTTCTGCGGTGTAAGCTCAATCAGCTTGTTTCCGTAGTCATTATCTGCATCTTGGATGTCAGTCTTGTACTTGCGGGCTGAAGAGCTGCGGATAAGTGCACCATCGGGGGCAACAAAAACGTTGGCCCCAGCGGATGTGGTCTTAAGATAGGTCGGATATGAGTGCACATAGTCAGCGTCCAGAGCAATCCGGCCGAAGGATTTAAAATTAATCCAGTCATAGCCGATAATGTTCGTATTACGTGAAGACACAATAATATTATTACCCCGAGTATAAGTCCCTTGGCCACTTTGATTCATGTATGCCCCTGGGTGGTCATAATACCAGTCACTCCCAACCGAAATATAAGGCTTTTCCGGCAGCCCGTTTATGTCGTCCCACGTCGGCCCACCAGCTAGAATTAACGGTGCTTTAGTGAAGAACAGTGCCGCTTTTGTCATGTCGTCAGAAAGGCTGATGCCTGAGCCAGAAACGCTGTTTGCATTGAAAAGCGAGCCTAAGAAGGTTTCGCCATTATAAGAGTTTGTCCCAATAACCACGCCCTCACGGCCTTTAACAAATAAACCGTTTTTTGACGACCCAAAAAGATTCTTGTCCGGGCCGATGATTCCGTAAGCCTGCGCAGTCAGCGTGCTGTTAGCGCCAAAATTAAGCCACGTTGGCAATGTAGAAAATTGAAGCAATCCGTTTTGAGCTACCAAGCCTTCCCCGTTGTTGTTCAAAACTCTAAGTGTACTGTCTTGAATATGAACGCCGTTGCTGTTTGATGTGGTGTAATTGTGTAGCCCGTCTTTGTTTAACCAGAGATGCTGGGTGTCGCTCTCTTGAAGGTGGAAGCCGTTGCCGTCAATCCAAAGCTTGGTGTTATTCCCCATGTCAAGGTAGAAGGATTTGGTGTCAATGCTAATGTTGAACCCACCGTCCGTTGAATGTAGGTTGCCCTTCGTGAACTCTACTACCCCGTTGTCAAGGTTAATGTTCAAGTTCTGCCCGGAAATACTACCGGAGCTGATTGAATTTGCCGTCAGCCCGATGACATAGATATCGTCGAAATTCAACTTCCCGCCGGAGATCCGGTCGGCGCGCATCGTGCCTGCTTTGATGTAGTCAGCACTCAATGTGAAGCCCGGAGCAACATTTACATTACCGTCCAGGGTAATCTTAGACCCAGTGATTGAAACGCCCTCTGTAGACTGATTAATGGCCGTGATGACATTTGATTTAAGGTTGTCTGAGTTGATGTGGGTTGCCCAACCAGACCAAGAGCCCGTCCATTCTTCCGTATAAACGGTACTTCCGTTGTCCTTCCAAATCCGATGATAGACACGATCCCCGCTGTCTGAGGTGATTACTCGGAGGAATGCCCAAGCCGTGACCGGAGAGTTGGTCAATGCGCCCTTCAGCAGGTAGTAGCCGGCCGTTGTCATGTTGTGCAGGTCAACAGCCGATGTAATCACTGTAGCCTGCTTGGAAGCCGTGATAGCCGATGTAATCTTGCCCGGCATGGCGTTAACGGTGGAAACAAGCCCGGACTTGGAATCCCCAACCGTTGCTTTTAGCTCTTTGGCGGTTTGCTGGACGCTGGAGATATTTTCCTCAGCATTGCCTACCCGTGATGTCAGCCCACCCGCCGTCTGCTGGAGAGTTGAGATGTTACCCTTTGCGTCCTTCATGTCGCTGGTTAGCTGAGATGCGGTTTGCTGGAGGGAGGAAATGTCACCGTTAGACGGTTGCCATGGAGTTGCTGTATCGCCGTATTCGAACTGCGGTCTTGCCAATTGAAGCAATTCATTAGTGGTTGTCCCACGAACAATGCTTGGGCAAGCATAACCATTTGTGGGGGCTGTGACGGTAAATGAATATCTAGTCCATGTTGGCGTGTAATGCAGCACTTGCCCACTGCCTATCATTGAACTTGACTTATTGTTCTGATTTCCCGGAACATCATATATATTGCAGAAGAACCAAGCCGTATGATTGCTGGTGTCGCCCGACTTGGCATCAATAGAGTAGGTGTACTTTTTCCCCCCTTCAACAAAAACATATTGGTTCAAACCATTCCATTTGTGAGTGCTGTTCTGAACAATCTGGCATTTATTGATTCCGTCATTGTAGAAATCGCCTTTATCCCACGCCCATAAGTTTTCCCAAAGTGATGGGTCATTAATCTCTCTGGTATTGGATAACAGATTGCGTCCACCATTGCTAAGCGTACTGGTTAGACTGTCCGCTCTCTGCTGGAGTGTGCTGATCTGATTGTTTGCATTCGTGATGCTGGACGTAAGTGAGTCCGCCCTGGACTTCAGAGTAGAGATGTCATGATTGGCGTTAGTGAGGTCAGTGCGCACTTCGTCTGCGGTATGTTTGACGCTGGAAATATTGCTTTTGTTGTCGCTCACTTGGGCTTGGATTCTGTCGGCAGTTTGCTTGATTTGGGAAATGGACGAATCAGTATCTTCTGGAGCTGGAGACCAATCGGTGGCTAAGCTGCCACGCTTGATATAAACACACTTAGCGCTAAGCGTGCCGCCTGCTGGAACATTGTCAGTTCTGATTTGGAGCTGGATTGTATTGTTTGCAACATCGTTTGCACTCAGTGTTTTGATTATTCGAATTTCTCTCGTTTGTCCAGCTGGTAACCATTTAGCAATGTCATAGCTACCATTTACACCAAACGTCCATCCCTTAACGTCACCATTGCCCTGGAATAAAATCATTTGTCCGCTGGTTATGCCTGCGTTTTTGAGCGTTATCCCCAGCGTGATCTGATCGCCTTCTTTTAAGTCGCCAAGGTAGAATATTCCCAATTGCAAGCAATAGTTAGTTTTATTGTTGAAGTCAGTCAGATTTGACCAATCGCTTGAAGTACCACGCACATAGTTTCTATCCCCAGAATGCAAATTGCTTACCGTGCTAGTCAAACCATTAGCCGTTTGCTGTAACTGTGAAATGTGTCCTTCCGCATTGCCTACCCGTGACGTAAGCCCACTTGCTGTCTGCTTTAAGCTGGATATATCGCCCTGTGCATTTGCAACACTGGACTGCAACCCTTTAGCGGTCTGTTGCAAACTACTTACATTGCCCTCTGCATTGCTTACACGAGTAGTGATGCCGGACATGGTTTGCTGGATAGAGCTTACGTCTGTACCAGTCGCAACCCGCTCCCACGCTGTCCAACCTTTGTCATAATTAGAGCGCTCATAGGCAATATTATCTGCATCTCTCTTGACCCGTTGAACAACTCTCGTGTGATCTGCCGTTGCGTCAACCGTTGCCATAAAGTAAGCGGAGACTGGAGCGTTCTTAACAGAGAAGTCTTTAATTAAATAAGTCCCGGCTGTAGTTAGATTGTTCATGTCAACGCCATTGGTCAGTACTTGAGCACTGGCCTTGTCGTTGATAGCCTGTTGCCATTTAGCGGGCATTTGTCCAACCGTACTGGTTAAACTATCAGCCGTCTGTTTAACAGTACTGATGTTGTTCTTATTGTCAGTGATCTGCGTTTGCAAACTACTTGCGGTTGCTTTCACGCTAGCAACATCACCCTTTGTGTTAGCTAGATCTGCACGGATTGTATCGGCTGTTTGGGTGATCTTAGAAATTGCTTGGTCGGTGTCCTCTGGGGCGGGTGTCCAGTCGGTAGCCATCGTGCCTTTTTTGACGAAAGCATATCTAAAACTAAGCTTGCCACCCGCTGGAACGTTATCTGTTCTGATATTTATAGTATATGTGCTGTTTCCGTCAAGCATTCCCGCAGTAATTGGAATTGTGTAAGTCAAAGCTTTCTCAGTGCCGTTTGACACAAAGTCAGTTACATTGCCACCTGGGCTAATAGCACCGTAGTCTCTATTCCATAAGGAGACATCACCGAATTGCTGAAAAAACATCGTCCCGCTGGTTACACCATCGTTTTTTATAATGACGCCAAACGTGACTGTATCACCAGCCTTGAGTGTATCTATGGAGTAATCAACCAAATTGTATCCATAGTTTGTAAGGCTATTAAAGCCCTGGAAGGCAACCCAATCTTTGGAAGACGCATTGCCTCGGGCAAGGTTTCTATCGCCCACACGGATATTACTTACCGTAGTGCTGATTTCTTCGGCCGTACGCTTGACCTCAGCAATGGCGTTGCTGTTGAACTCAATCTTACTGTTGGCTGTGCTCAAGCTACCACTAAGCTGGCCGGTCTGTCTCTGAAATTCTGAGGTAGCCATTGCCAGTCTATTCCCAGTGTCAGCCAGGCTGGTCTTAGTCGCTGACAAATCGCTGTCCACTGCGGATAAGCTGCTCTTGATGCTGGCCAAATCATTATTAACTTTGCTAGTAGTCGCTATTAGACTGGCCCTAGTATCCGCCAAAGAGCCTCTCATGGAGTCTGCATCGGCATGCAAACTTTTAACCTCCGCATGGAGATTATCGGCCGTGTTGCGCAAATCCGCCAAAGAAGCATTCTGTTCGGCCTGAAGAGATGTCAGCCGCTGGTCTGTCTCACTGATTGCAGTCTTAGCAGATTCCCATTGGCTTTCTGCCGCGCTTGAGAGCTCGTTCTTGACCCGGGTTAAGTCTTCATCGGTTTTCTTGCCCATGGCTTGAAGCTCTGCCTTAACTTCACCGTCAAGAGGTGTTCTAGTCCATGAAAGCTTGCCGTCCTCTTCCTGGTAGATCCAAACTTCAACGTTATTGCCGTTTTGTTTATACCAAACGTCACCCTTCTTAGGATTCTTTGGCTGTCCTTGATAGCTTGGAGGGTAGACATTGTTCCCGCTTGCCGTGTGCCGGGCCTGGAGGGCTTCAATCATGTTTTTGATTGACCCTGCCGAACCCGTGTAGGCATACCCACCAGCGGTTGAACTGGATTGGGTTGCTGAAATCGTTGATTCCAAGCCCCCATTAAATGACATCGTGTACTGGTTGACCGGAACGTTAAACTTATTTCCCTGCGTGTCAGTCAGCGTTACCCAGTCCCCAGCTTCCAAGTTTGGGTTACCAAACCAGTTAAGGGTGTAAGGGTAGTACGTAATATCCTTAATCCCAGTCCAAACCGTGGTTAACAGATCACTGGTCATAGAATCGTTAGTCAGTTCGATTTGGCTGCCCGTTGTTTCCCCAGCTTGAAGCGTGGTTGTGTCGTCAACCTCTTGGCCGGAATCATCGGTCTTTTTGGTGTTGACCGTTACCTTGATCCCGCCTGTCTTGTAAGCAACCTCGTTCTTGGTCAGGCCGCCTTGCTGGTATTCACCAGGCGTAATTGTGTAATCGGGTGTAGCGGCCGTTCTAATTGTTAATTGGCCGTTACGGTCAAATGCTGCAAAACCCGCGTAAAATTGAGCAATCCAGCCTAAAGCGGTTCTTAACGTTTGGCCGGTAATCGCACTATCAAGATTAGGCAGGCTAGGGAGGTGAGTTAAATCTGTTTGGTTAACAGTTACCCCGCCTTGATTAGCAATTTCTGCAACCACATCTAGCATTGTGGCCGGGTATTTCAAAGTAGAAGTGTAAGCCCGTTCTAGCTTAACCATTTGGTCCAGCGCCTTAATGGTGGTCAAATTGTTGTTTCTATCGCGGTTAACTTCAGAAATGATGAACACGCCTAAAGGCGTATATTCAAATTTTCCATTAACCTTGATACCAATTTTAGGCTTAACCACTTGACCGGCCGTAAATGCTTCAATGACGCTTGAGAACTCCGCTGAAATGGAATTTTCATAATTTGACCCAATTCCCAGACTATCACCAGTGAAGGCCCCAGCATCATAACTCAAAGAATTAACACTAGTCGCCTGGTAGTCTGTACCATCAACATTAATGACAATATCCAGCGTTCTTTCGCTGGCTTGCCAGGCTTGTTTAACTGTATCACTTTGTTCTAACACTTAGTCACCCCTCTTACTGCTCGACTAAATCAAAACTCAAATTTTGCCAAACATAACCATCTAAGGCATCGGACCAAATTAAAGAAGGCACTGTTCGGTCCCCTACATAAAAGGTCTTGGTGGTTAATCCTCCAATTTCTGGATCTAGATACTCAACTTTGAAGAACTCTGATTTAACCGCGCTTAGAATGGCCTTGGCATCACTTAGAGATAAAGCCCCCCACTTAATAGTTAGCTTGCGTTTAGTGGTTAGCCGGTCACGGTGTAATAGCCCATGCGCATCACGTGATGCTTTAGCGTCAATGTCTTGGATAGCCACATCAAAGGACTGCGGGGCCTTAACCCGTGTCCCAGAAATTGTTAAATGATAGTCCATTAATGGTTCTCACCTCTTAAATTCTTAACATATTTTTTCCGTTGGCCTGGTTGACTTGGTTAATACCTTTAATTGCGGCCTCGCCCAACTTGGTTGAATCGACTTGGATAGTCACGTTAATTGGCTGATTATTGCCGGCTGGTTGACTGCCCATATTGGCCATTTGCAAGCCCTGAACAATCGCGTTAACAATGCTTGACGTGAAGTCATTATTTGCCTTAGTACCGCTATTAACCGTGCCAGCGAATGAAATCTGATTTTCAAGCCCTCTAGGCATTTGAACGCCATTTCTGAAGTTCTCGCCCATGAATGACATTGATTTTTGAATCAGTTCAAGCGCTCTAATCTTGTCAGTCAGTGGAATAACCATTTCTGGCTTGTTTCCTTCACCTACAAGATAGTAACCTTCCTTGTTGATTAAACCACCGTTTTCAAAACCAAAACCTTTAGAAAAGATCTTGGACAAGCTGGCCATAGACTTGCTAAAGGCGTCCCAATTTCCACTGCTTGAGCTAGAAGAAGATGAAGACTTTTTCTTTTCTTTTTTACCAAATCGCTTCAAGAAGTCTGACGCCCAACCAAACAATTTCTTGTCCATGATTGACTTTAAGCCATCAAACAATTTCACAGAAATTGACGCCGTTTCTGAATTCGATCCAACAAATTTAGAAATGATGTATTCCACCAGCTTTGAAGGGTGGGTAATGTCTTTTAAAATATCTTCGAACGTATCCATAACCCCGCCGGCAAAATCACCGATTGAGCTAGCAATGCTATTAAGCCCGCTAAAGTCAAAATTGAAATCAAAGTCACCAATACCGCCGGCATAGTGTGGAGTATCTCCCAGCAATGATTTGGTTTGAGCTGCTGGCATAACTTTAGTGCCGGCCGGTAAATCCATTAGCAAGTTTCTAACCGCTGGAAATAGCCCGGTTTGGCCGTTTGGCAATTGGAACGCTTCTCTGTAGGTGTCGCCTTCCTGGTCGTTAACTAATGCTAAACCGCCAGGGTGTCCACCAGTACCATTTGCATAATGGTATGACCAGTCAAAGGACCAGTTAAAGCCAGATTGACCAACCTTACCAAGTGCCCAGTTGATACCTTGACCAACTTTTTGAATTACCGTTTGAATTGGCTTGATGATCTTATTTGCAAGCTTGCCAACGGTTGAGGTTACGGCATTCCAGCCTCCACTAATCGCCTTGGCAATCTTGCCACCCAATGAACCAGCACTCTTAACTAATGAGCTAAAGGCCTTGCTTAATGTGTTTTTTACACTGTTCCACTTCTTAGACCATGAGGAAGAAAAGCCCGGCCACCACTTGGCCAAGCTGGTTGTAAAGTGGTTCCAGGTCTTGCCTGATTGCGTCTTTAAGTGTTCCCAGACACCGTTTTTACCGGTTACGTGTGTTTTAACGTTGTTCCAGTACTTCTTCCAGTCGGGGCTAAATTTACCCCACCATTTAGACAATGAACTGGTGAATTCCGTCCAGGTCTTGCCGGCTTGAGTTTTAAGGTGTGTCCAGACACCGTTTTTACCAACTACACCATCTTTAATGCTCGACCAGTGCTTACTCCAGCTTTTGCTAAAGGATTTCTTGAAGTCTCCCCAGCCTTTGGCAACGTCGGCCCACTTTTTGCCGAACCACTTTCCTAAACCGCCGAAGTATTTGGTGATATTACCCCAAATGCCATTGCACCATGCTCTAAATGGTTTGTTGGTTGCGTAAAGGGTCGCGAAAATAGCCACCAGCGCGGCAATAGCTGCAATCACCGCGCCTATTGGATTAGCCGCCATAACCACCCAAAGGGCTTTTAAGCCAGTCCCTAACAGTTGAACAAATCCAATTAATTTAGACCAGCCTAATTTAATTAAGTCGCCCATGTAACCGGCTAACAATTTGACATTAGACCAGCCCAATTTTGCCAATTCTGCCAGCTTGCCAACGCCAGCTTTTAAACCGTCCCAGGCCAAACCTGCAATAGTCTTGAGGTAACCACCAGCGGCTTTTATCTTTTCCCAGCCTAAACCGGCAATAGTTTTAAGATAACCACCGCCAACTTTTACCTTGTCCCAGCCAATACCCGCAATAGTCTTGAGGTATCCACCAGCTGTCGTGATCTTGCCCCAGGAAATAGAGACTAGATCTTTGGAGTAAGAATAAATGGTTTTAAGGTTCGTCCCAATCTCCTTGATCTTGGTAATACCAATACCATCTATCAGGTCTTTAAACACTGTTTTCTTGGTCCAAAGCTCTTTGGCAATGCCTAGCAAGGATCCAAACTTCGATGTAGCACTCTCGATTGCACTAACTGACACTTTAAACGTAAACCAAGTAATTAGGACCTTAGCAACGCTTGTAATGAGTTTCTGGTGCTTGCTTGCCCAGCTTGATAAGCCATTCAAGGCATTAGTAAGAAGTTTCAAACCTTCAATAACCGCTTTACCGGTCCATTTAGCTATTGGCTTTAAGAACGATTCCCAGGCCCATTTGAAGGCCGGCTTAGCCGCATCAATGACGGTATGCACCAACTTCAAAGCGGCTGCCAGCGCTTTAATAAAGTTTGGCGCTAATTGCGTGATCGTCCATTTTGACAAAGGCAAAAGAACGTTCTTGTAACCCCATTCAATACCGCTCCAAATGTCCTTATTAATTGATCTTACGGCTTTTAAGAGAACATCAATAGACTTTAAAAGTGGGCCGAAGTCGATGCTCTTAGCCCATTTGGCGGTTGCTGATGACATCTTGCCAAGCGCTGACAAGTCGTCATTTATGATATTAAGAACATCTTTAAAAATCTTTGTGCCAGTATCGCCAGACTTCCAGGCTTTATCAAATTGGCCCGCAAGATTGCCAACGGTCTTATTAAGGTTAGTTGCTATAGAAATTAAATGTGAAAAAATCGAAACGCCCACACCAGAATTAAAAGCACGTCTAAACGAATTGCCAATGTCATTACATAGCTTTAGAACCTTGTTTAAGGCATTGAAATAAGATTGAATAAGCTTAGTTCCGGCCCCGTTATCAGTCCATGCCTTTCTAAACGCTCTAGCAATGTCACCGACAATGTTAAGCATTGTCTGCAATAGCTTTAGTAAGTTTCGAACTGTTGTTTCGCCAGTACCATTAGTCCAAACAGATTTAAAGGACCGGCCCACGGCTTCCACGGCCTTTTTGAGTTGCTCCCAGGCGTATTTTGCTGCCTTAATGGTCTTGGCGCCTTCCTTATCCCAGGCGTCTTGCATTGGCTTAAACAATTCGCCTAAAAGCTTTTTAAGGTCCTTAGCCGCCTTAAAAGCTCCGCCGTCCTCGTTAATTGGCTTGCTGAAGTCTAACAGATTGGTCCCAGTACCACCCGAACCAGCCCCAGTATCGCCCGTATCGCTGCCAACACTAGGCACCGTCTGTGTAGGCTGTGGAGTAAATGTCTTTTTGGCTTGCTTGTCATAACCGCCATCATCGATAGAATTGTCCTTGTCTAGAACGTTAATCTCATCAAACCCCATTAAGGAATTCTTGAGATCTTCCGCGGCCTTTTTTTGCTTTTCGTAAGATTCCTTGGCCCTGTTATTAGCTTTTTCGATCTTTTTGTTTTCTTGCTGTACAGCCAAACGCCCGGCTTTATTGGCTGCTTGAATTTTTGCGTTTGACTCTCTAACGGCCTTAGCCTGTTCTTCTTGCTGTTTCTTAACCGCTGAAGTAGCCGACTTGGAGGCGCTGGAAGTGTCTTTCATTGCCTGGATTTGGTTATACAAGCCTTTAGCGCCGGCCTGGTTAGCTTCAGTTAACGCCGCAACAAAATTAGCAATCCACGCCGTAGCCTGGCTTAAAGCTGACATCAAGGCATTTAAGGCCGGTAAAACCGTCTTATAAATAGGATAAAAGGCGGTTAATAGGTTAACCTGAATTTGGTTAAGTGATGCCGAGAATTGCGTATTAGCCTTTAAAGCGCTAAAGAACGCTGACCCCAGGGCCATAATCGCCTTGTTTAAAAGCTGGTAAACAAGAATCTGCATTGCCAGCATTCTCCCAATCGAAACAAGGTTAAGCCCGGACCTGTAGCCCCGGTTAAAGCCATTGCGCGCACGGTTGCCGGCCTGTTCTGCACTATTGCCGAACAGGCTGAAATGACTTCTTAATCCGCTTAGCATGTTTCTAAGGCTAGCGAATCTGGATCCTAGCCCGGCATTCTTGCGCCCGGCCTTGTCTGCCGCTTCGCCGTTTTCATTCAAAGACAAGTCAAGGTTATCAATAACTTTCTTATAGGCCTCTGCCTTGTCTTCGGTGTAGGCGTACTGCTCACCCAACTTGTCCTGTTTGACAATCAACCGCTCTAAGGCGTCATTCTGTCGGTCGTAAGCTTGCTGGAATTTCGCAATCTGGTTAGGATCATAAGTGTATTCCATCTTTTCTTTAAGACTGGCCATTAACTGCTTTTGGTTGTTAATAGCCGCTTCGTTGCGGTCCATAGCCCCGGCTATTTGTTCAAGGCTGGCAGGAATCTTATTAAATTCCTCTCGCATATTTTGCGCTAAACTTTTGGCCTGGTTTAAATAGCGCGTCATCTTAACCCGTTGCTGGTCAATTTGTGCATCAAGTTTTGGTAAACTTTCCGGGTCCGTCTTAATAACGTCCGTCCGCATACTCATTAACTTCTGTAGTTTTGCCTGTTCTCGCCGGGCTTGTTCCATTTTTTGGTTAATGGTGTCCACTTGCTTGAGAACATCACGGGTGGCCTTGTTTAAGTCGCTGGTATCAACTTCAGGCGCTTTAATCTTGGTATCTTCTACCTTTTTAGCCGACTGCTTTAACTTGTCAAAAGTGTGGTCAAAATTGTTATTTGCTAGCTTGCTTTTTAACGTTTGAAATGCTTCGGAAATACGACTAAAAGCGCCGTGTTCTGAATTGACCGCGTCATTTACTTGGCTAGCTTCATTTCTTTTCGCATTAACGATGTCATTAGAATCTTGCTTAACCTTTTGCGCGTTTTGGTTGCTGGCATTGGCCATTTGGTTAAGCGAATTCTGAACATTGCTAGAAATTTGGCCAAAATCGTTTTGAAAAAGGTTGGCCAATTCTTGTGTCTTTTGAATGACGTCTGAATAATTGGCCTTGAATAATACCTCTAATTGCTCTAACTCCACGCTATCTAACCTCCTTTCTTTTATTGATTTTGTCTAGACCGTTTAATCATTTCTGCTTGTTGCATTAAAATTAGCTGGTCTTTCTTCCATTCTGGCATTTCCTCCGCCTGGTCTTGACCCTGGTTAACAAATGGATATGCTTCTTCCACTTTGGGCATTTTGGCCGGGTCATTAAAGGCATACGCAATCAAACTAGCCAATTGGTGGTCCATATACGCCCTGGCCGTGAGCTGCTCTTTTTCGCGTTGAACATTTGCTTCAGTTTGAACCATGACTTCATCAAAGGTTAAGTCCCAGAATTCCGCGGCTGAAATACCACTTTCTACTGCTTTAGGATAAATCGCCCAAAGTAATTCGCTAACAGTGGAGTAACTTATTCCTCGTTGTCCACCAGGCTGAGGCTGGTTTGTGCCAATTCTGTAGCGGTCTTCGAATCGTCCTTCTGCTTGCCGAAAAAACCAGATTGAGCGAGCAAATCATTAACCGCGGTATAAAGGTCCGTGGTGGTGCCGCCGTTGTCAATATAATCTTCAAATGCGTTAATGATGTCTTCATCGCTAACCCCGTGGACCTTGTTTGAGCCTTGTAAAACCACCAAAATTTCATTAATTGGTGGGAATTGAACTTGGCCTTCAGGTCCAATAAACAGCGTCAAAATTGACTTTTTCAAGCGCTTTTCGACTTGCAAAATTGCCCGGCCGTCCAACTTGCATTCGAGCGTTAACTTACCCAACTTAATCTCTTTAG
>NZ_AZDU01000038.1 GCF_001434815.1 Lactobacillus equicursoris DSM 19284 = JCM 14600 = CIP 110162 | reverse complement strand
CAACCCGGTTGACATACTTTGGGGGCAATTTCCAGCAAAAATCGGACCGGTTGACATACTTTGGGGGCAAATCCATACAAAATCCGATCTGGTTGACATACTTTGGGGGCCACGCAACACCACGCACCCCACAACGGCCAAGCAAAAAGGCGGCCCACCGGGGCCGCCCTTCTTAACTTTACTTTTTATAAAAATCATCAAAAATCGTGACTGGCAAGTGGCGCTTGTGCTCGCTCTTCTTCCACAGCTTCTCGATCTGTTCCGCTGCAGCATCGCTCACTTCCCGACCTTCCAGGTAGTCGTCGACTTCGTTGTAGGTCACGCCTAGCGCCTCTTCATCTGGCAAGTCTGGCTTTTCTTCTTCCAGGTCGGCCGTTGGCGCCTTCAAGTACAGGTGCTCTGGGCAGCCGAGTTCCTTCAGCAGCGCCTTGCCCTGCCGCTTGTCCAAGCGGAACAATGGCGTGAGGTCAGCAGCACCGTCACCGTACTTGGTGTAAAAGCCGCTGAAGTTTTCTGCCGCGTGATCAGTCCCGACAACCGCACCATTGTTGGCGCCGGCGATGGCGTATTGCACTACCATTCTTTCCCGGGCCTTGATGTTGCCCTTGTTAAAGTCGGTGATCGCAACGCCCGTGTCTTCCAGAGTCTTCACCACGGCATCAACGCCGGACTTAATGTTTTCGATCAAGTCGACGTCTGGCTTGATGAAGTCAACGGCGTCTTGGGCGTCAGCGGCATCATTTTGCACGCCATATGGCAGGCGGACAGCGATAAACTTGTAGTCTTCCCCAGTTTCTTCCCGCATTTCACTGATGGCCATTTGGCAGAGCTTGCCCGTCAAAGTGGAGTCTTGCCCGCCGGAAATGCCCAAAACGTAGCTCTTCAAGAAGGGGTTGGCCTTCAAGTAGCCCTTCAAGAAATCAATGGTCTTGCGGATTTCTTCCTTCGGGTCGATTTCTGGTAAAACATGTTCATATTCAACGATCTTCTTTTGCAGATCTCTCATTTGCTGCCTCGCAATTCTAGTTTTGATATAAAAATTATCTCTGCCCTTTATTATAACCAAAATTGGTCTACTTAGTTTTCAGAAAATGTCTTTCAGGCTTTTTTCTTAAAAAATTAACGTCTAAAGGCCTGATAGTAAATTTTCGCACGTTTTTGACTGGTAATATGTAATTTTAAAAAGGTCACCAGGTCGTGCTTAAAGGAATTTTTCCCTTCCAGCCAGGTACCGGTAAAGAGGTGGATGGACAAAGAATCCGGCGACGGGTTGCATAAAATTCCGTCTGGGTAAACGTGCAGACCATCCTTCAGGACCTGGTCAAAATTCCCCTTCTTCAGGCCGTACTTGTCCACCGCGATGTCGGTCACCGACAAGGAGTTGACCCCGGCCAGCTGGTCGCCCTGGTCAAAAGTGAAGTCCAGATCATCGTAGTAGTGCAAAATGTCGCTGGCCAAGGGGTGGCCCTTTTCGCAGCCGATAATGGCGGCTGACAGGTAATCGTTATTTTCAAAGCCGATAAAGGCCCGGTCGCTGAGCAAGTTGTCAAAGGAATCTAGGACCATCACGTCGGTATCCAGGTAGATCCCGCCCATGTCGTAGAGGGCCTTGGCCCGGACGTAGTCGGACACGAAGGCCCACTTTTTGGCCTGGTAGGCCTGCTCCACGTAGCGGTTGGCATGCAAATCGATCTTGTCTTCGTTCCATTCGATGATCTGGTAGTCCGGCAAGCGCTTTTGCCAAGAGGCGATGCACTTTTGAATCACCTTGGACTTGGGCGCCCCGCCCACCCAGACATAGTGGATAATTTTGGGAATCATAATTTTTCTAACCCTTTTTTGAATCTAGCGCCGCCTCATAGGCGGTCACAATGTCAGCCAGCTGCTGGTCGAGGGAAAAATGATGGCTGGCGTAGGCCTTCTCTTTTTCCGCCATAGCTAGGCGGTCTCCTTTTGGCATTTGGCAAAAAGTATTCAAGCCCGCCGCCAGCGCCGCCGCATCCCCAACCGGCACGATCCGCCCGCAGCTTGCATCCGGAATCAGGGCCGCTACGCCGCCCACGTCCGTGGTCAAAAGCGGCAGCAGGTTATCTGCTGCTTCCAGCAAGACCAGCGGGAAGCTTTCAGAATAAGAGCTGAGCACCGCTAAATCCATAGTCTGGTAGAGCTGCTTAATTTCTTTTTGCGGCAAAAAACCGTGGAAGACCACCTGCTGGTCTAGCCCCAGCTGCTTGGTCAAGTCGCGCAAGTGTTCTTCTTCGCTCCCCGCACCCACCAGGTGCAAGACCAGCTGCGGATCGGCCGCCTTTTTCACGGCTCGCAAGAGCAGGTCCTGGCCCTTAACTTTTTCAAAGCGGCCAACGTTGACAATATTAAAGCCTTCGTGCAGCTTTTTAGGCAAAAGCAGGGCATTATCGGTAAAGTTCAGGCCGTTGTAGATTACGGCGATCCGCTGGGGATCGACGCCGTCGGCCGTCAGGATCTTTTCAAAGCGCTGGGTGATGGCGAAGACCAGGTCTGCCTGGCGGATGGCCCGCAGGTTCAACTTGGTAAACAGGGCGCCGGCCGCCCCCCGACCCGCAAAGTCAATGGCAGGATCAGAGTGGACGGTCACTGCCCACAGACAGGGCAAGGACTTATGGATCAAGCTGACAAAAAGGTTGGCCCGGGCCCCGTGGGTGTGGACCACATCATAGCCGCCTTTTAGGATAAAAGCCTTCAGCCGCTTGGGCAGACTCAGGTCATACCGACTGGCCTTGCCCAAGGTCGTCACCTTGATCCCGCGCTTTCTGGCAGCTTCGGCCACTGGCCCGTCGGCAAAGGTCAAGAGCTCAAAGTTTTCCTGGACTCCTTTGGCCTTTTCCAAAAGGCTGACGATGTGGGTCAAGCCGCCGCCCACTTCCAGGCCCGCGTTAATATGCAGTACTTTCATGTGCTCAGCCCGTCCTATTTCTTCTTGCTCTTTTTGACTTCAACCACGAACTTTGGCAAAACCATCATCCGGCCAATCCGGGTCGGCTCTTTTAAAAGGCGGTAAAACCACTCTAGATGCGCATCCTGGAAGGCTTTAGGCGCCCGTTTGGCCATGCCGGAGAAGACATCAAAGCTGCCGCCAACCCCCATCATGGTGGCTTGAAGCCCCTCTTCTCTTAAAATGGCCAGCAGCCGCTCTTGCTTAGGGAAGCCCAGGGCCGCAAAGACCAGGTCGGGCTGAGTCGCCTTAATCCGGCTGGCCACTGTTTCTAGGGAATCCTTGAAATAGCCGTCCTCGCAGCCAACAAGGTCGATGTCTGGGTACTCGCTCTTAACCTTTTTTTCCACGGCCTGAATGACTTCGGGCTTGGCCCCAATCAGGTAGACCCGGAGCTTGTCTTGATTCGCCGTGTCCAAAAACCAGGTAAAGAGGTCGTAGCCGGTCACCCGCTCTGGCAGGCGCTTGCCCAGCATCCGGGCGGCCTTGACGATGCCGATCCCATCGGCGGTCACGTAGTCGGCCACATTGTTGATGATCTCGCGGTAGCTAGGGTCGTCTTTGGCCGTCATCACGATTTCTGGATTGGCGGTCACGATCAAGGTGGACTGGCGCTTTTTTAACCGGTCTAAAAATTTCGCCTCGAATTCGCTCAGGCTGTACTTGTCAAAGCCGACGCCTAAGATGTTGATTTTTACCATGGTCTCACGCTTTCTTGAAAAACTTTTTTAAAACGGCCACAAGGTCTTGGTTCAGGTCAAACTTAACCAGCCAGATGATCAGGGCGTAAACCGCCATGATCACCAAAGACTTGACCGTCATGTTGATAAAGGCACTCGGGATGGCCGGGAAGGGCCAGAATAGCCCCAGAGCCAGGCAGACCGCCATGGCCAAGAAGCATTTGGGAATCTCGCCAAAAGTCTCCTTAAAATTGTAGGCATCCCGGACGATGTAGCAGCGCAAAAAGAGCACGACGAGTTCCGTAATCAAGATGGCTGCTGTCGCCCCCGCCGCGGCATAAGGCCGGTCCAAGAGGCAGCTCAGGATTAATTCTAAGCCCGCCCCAATGGTGACCGGAATGGCGTAGTCCTTGTCTCTTTGGTTGGCCAGGGCGTACTGGTTGGCAAAAACGCCTCCCATCGGGATCATGATGATGGTCAGGGTGAAGAAGAACATCAAGGGCGTCATCGGGATATACTTTTTGCCAAAGAAAAACGGCACGAATTCCTTGGTGTTGACCATGACGATCACGGCAAAAAGGGTCCCAAGCAGGGTCGTCGCTTCGAGAGACTTTTTCATGACCTTCTTTTGCTCGGTCTGCCCCTGGATGGCCATCTGCGGCATGATGACCAGGGAAATGCTGGTGATCACGCCGAGGAGCATGTTGGAGATCCGCTGGGAATTATCGTAAAAAGAAACCTGGGCCGTATTTTGGAAAAGGCCCAAGATCGGCTTGTCTAAAGACGTATAAATCTGGGTTGCGATCTGCGGAATCATCAAGGTCAGGATGGCCTTTTTGGTCTCGGTAAAGTGGTAAAAATGCCAAGTTGGCTTGCCCACGTATTCCCGGATTCGCAGCCAAAAGACGAAAGAACCCAGCATGGTAGAAATCGACATGATCAAAAAATACTTCCAAAGGTCGCCGGGACTTTTGACCAAGATCAAGATGAAGACCACGCTGGTGATCTTGACGATCGTATTTCTGAGCACCACCCGGCCAAAGTCGGCCAGGCCCTGGAAGAACCAAGAGATGTCAAATTGGGCCGACACCAAATACGGCAGCATCAAGAGATACCACTGCCAGTACTTGACCCGAAACAGGAGGCAGACCAAGACCGTTAAGGCAATCGTGGCCAAGCCGCCCAAAAATTGGAAGTACCACAGGCCCCAAAAAGCCCGGGTCAGCTCGCCCTTAACCCGCTGATTGCGGGCTTTTGAAATCGACCGCACCCCGATATTGGTGAGCGACAAGACGCAGAAGATCATCAAGAACTGGACGGTGTTGTTGACGCTGGAGTAAATGCCATAAGTCGTTGGCCCCAAGACCCTTGACAGGTAAGGAACCGTGATCAGGGGCACCAGGACCAAAAAGATCTGGTAAACGGCATTGTAAAAAATATTTAGCAGTGTTCTTTTCAATAGCTTCCCTCACTTAAAAAGGCGTAAATTTGCTCGCAGGCTTGTCCCCCATCAACCGGGTCCACCAGGTTCAGCCACTCCTGGCGCTTATCGGCAAAGCGGTCAGCCTTGCCAATTTTTGCCAAAAATTCAGCCTGGCTGGCGACTTTTTCCCCAGGGACAATCTCGCCATAAGGCCCCAGTAAAAAGCCCCGCGTTTGTTCATACTGGGCCAGGCAGTTGGTGACAAAGTAAAGCGGCTTGTTCAGGTGCAGGTAGTCAAAGTAGATGGAGGAAAAGTCGGTCATCAAGAAGTCCGTGGCACCCAGGATCTCATACAAATCAAGTTCCCGGTCAAAGAGGTCGGAATTGTTCAAAAAGGCGATGTGGCTGGCCTCTAAGTGGAAATCCTTAAACAGCTTCATCTCCCACGGGTGGAGCTTGACCAGGAGGTAGATGCCTTTTTTGGTTAGTTCCTGGTCTAATTTTTCTAAATCAAAGTCGCTGAAGGCAAAAAAGTTGCCACTGGCAATCCGGTCCATGATTTGGGGGTCATCCAGTTCATAGCGGAAGGTGGGCACGTAGATGCCGACTTGAACCTTTTTTCCAGCTATTTCAGCTGGATCCAGGTTGAAAAATTCTCTTAAAAGATAGTCACGGTCATATTTATTTTCCAATAGCGCATCGATCCGGGGGAAGCCCAGCTTTTGGTACTTGCCACCCTCGATCCCCATGCAGGCACTCATGAGCGACTCATAAAGGTCCGAGCTGGAGGTCACGGCATCGACCTTTTGCCATAAGCGCTCGTTGCGCCGGTTGTCCCGGCGTTTGGTATTGTGGGCCATGGTCCCCATCCGCTTCAAGGGAATCCCGTGCCAAAAGGCGAAGTTGACCTGGCTCTTCCGTACCTTAAAGGGCTGGTGGGTGGTCAAGACATACTTGGCTCGGCCGATTTTTTGCCAGTCAGACCAAGGCAGGTGCGACGATGGCCAGGGCTCAATCAAGTAAGCCGTGACTTCGGGGTGCTCTTTTTTCAAATACCGATAAAAAAGATAGCCATTTGAGCCCGACCGGCCGGCCCCGTTCAAGATGACGAAGCAGTTAGGATCTTCTTTTTGCAGGCTGGCCAGGAACTTCATCATCGCCAGGTACAATCTAAACAAAAAAGTTTTCATTAAAAGACTTCCTTTTACAGATTCAAGAATTGCTTTATGTCTATTTTAGCAAACAAAGCAAAAAAGCGGGGCCCTCCCCGCTACTTGCTAAACGTAAATTCAAATCTTTCGCCCACATAAGAGGCTCTGGTGTATTCAAAAACCCGGCCATCAGCTAATTTAGTTACTTGCCGGCGCGTAATTAAGGCCTCGCCCTTCTTGCAGTTAAGTAGGCGCGCCTCTTCTTCATTGGCAATGGCGGCGCTGATATATTCAGTCGCATCCCCAATCTGGTAGCCGCCCTGCTTTTCCAGGGTCTGGTAGAGGTGGGCCGACACGGCTTCTTTAGAAAAAGGCTTGATCAAGTCTTCTGGCACCGTCACAATTTCGTGGCAAATCGGCACATCGTCGGCGTAGCGAATCCGCTCCATCCGCAAGACCATATCGTCTTCCTTGATCTCCAGCTTCTCTTTTTCTGATAAAGATGGCCGGGTGACCTTATAGGAAACCAATTTGCTGGACGGCGTGTGGCCATTGGCCTTGGTGATTTCGGTAAAGGACATGATCCCGGACATCTTTTCCTGGACCTTCTGATTAGCCACATAGGTCCCGCTGCCCAGGCGTCTTTCCAAAATTCCTTCTTCTTCTAGGGTCTTAATGGCTTGCCGCAGGGTCATCCGGGAGACCTTGAAGTGTTCGGCCAGCTGGCGTTCAGCCGGTATCCGGTCGCCGACCTTGTAGACATGATTTTCAATGTCCTGCCGCAGCTGGTTGTGAATCTTAATATACATTGGTTCTGGCATGATTTTTCCCCCATGTAGATGTTAGTCAAACTAAGTTAAATCTTAATTAAATTCTATAGCATTTGACCACATTTAGACAAGCTTACTTTTGATACCAGTAATCTTGACCAGCCCCTCAGTCGCATCCTTCACCTCTAAGACCTGGTCAGCCTCTGCTAAAAAGTTGCCCCGGATGCCAGCAGAATCACGCACAGTCAGCTGGGCCTTGGGGTTTTCCAAGAGGCAGTCGGCCAGCTGGACCTGGGCTTTCCCAGCTAGTTCCAGATCCATTTTGAAAAAGGTCCGGATCAAGGACAGGCGGCTGGACCCATTGGCCTTAACTTCATCCACATGGCAGTTGGCCAGCTGGCAGTCGCTGAACATGGCCTGAAAAAGATCTATCCGGCTGTTTAAGAGGTTGCCTTGCCCGCTGACAATTTGGACCAAGTCGCTGCGAGAATTCAGCACATGGATGTCGCCGCGAACTGAAGACAGAATCTTAAAGCTGGATTCGGCGGCTTCTAAAGTCGAGCTGCCTAGGTAGACCTCGCTAGCACTGACTTGGTCAAAGTAAAGTAAAAAATCGCCCTGGTCCAATTTAAAGTCCTGCCCGACCACGCCGCTAAGATTCAGCTGCCCGCTGCCATCAGCCTTGATCGCCGTCTTGCCGGTAAAAGTCGTATCGCTAATCTGGGCAAACTTAGCGCCGCCCTCAGCCAGATCTAATCCCCCACCCTCAAAGCGGCAGGAGTAGCTTTCAAAGTTCAGGTCGCCGTGGGCGATGATGCCGGTCTGACTGCTTTTAATGATGCAGTTTCTGAGCGACAAATAAGGATTGTCCTGGTTTAAAACCTCGATGGCTTCTTCGCCCTCCAGGGTTAGGTTTTCCAAGGTGAGGTAGCGGCCAAGCAAGAGCAAATTGCCCTTTAAGACCGTCATTTCTGGGCTAGATCCCGTTCCTTTTAAGACCACGTCACCTAGGTCCAGTCCTGGCAAAAAGTACTCGCCTGGGCTCAGCAAGAGGACGTCGTCTTTTTGGATTCCCGTAATTGCTCGGTCAAAAGGCGTTTGGTCAGCCGCAACTTTTACAATTCTTGCCAATTCAGCCTCCTATTCCTTTAACGCCGTCCACTTAATGCCAAGCAGAGATATGTTCTCAGGCTTTTGGCACTTAATCTCAAGGGGCTGACCCTGGTGGTAGAGGGCATTAGCCTTGAGAAGGGCCTGGTCTTCGACCAAGGCAGTCGACGCATTCGGCTCAAAAAGCAGGTTGCGGCCAGTGAGCTGAGCAGAATCAACCAGGTAAACAAAGTACTGGTAGTCGCCATTGCTCTTAAAGGTCACCAACTGGCAGTCAGCTGAGCTGGTCCCTTCCAGGCTGGTCGTAGCCTCGATCACCACGTTGGTCAAGGTCATCCTTGCTTCATCTCTAGCCTGCAGGCTGTAGAGCTCAGAATTTTGGATTAAGACCCGGGCGCGCTCAGCCAGGCAGAACTGGCCAAAGAAGTCGCTGCTGACAATGTTCAGCCAGCAGTCGCCCCGGGCATAGAGGCTGTATTCTGGCTGAACGATCTGGCTGTTTAGCAAATTCAGCCAGGTCCGGCCGGTCAGGTTCAGGCAGCCAACTTCTGAATTGTTGATGTCGAGCTCAATATTGCAGCTGTCAAAGCTAGTGATGGCGCCGGCTAGACGGGAGTTGTTGATGATGGCCGTCCCCTCCCCTTCAAAGGAGATAGCGCCAAAGTCGTCAGAGGCAAAGTCTAAGTCGCAGTCAGCCATTTCCAAGCGGAAGCTGGACGTGGCAAAAAAGGAAATGGACCCACCCGTCAACCGGGTAGAAAAGAGGAAAACGCTGGCTTGACCGTTAATAGCCAGGGTCGTGATCTTGCTGTTATTTCCTTTTAAAACGCAGTTGCGGAAGATCAAGTAACTATTGGCATCTTCTGGCAGGTCGATGGTGTTGGTCTCGCCGTAAGGCTCTAAGTAGAGGTTTTCAAAGCAGACCCGGCCGCTGTTTGGCCCAATGCGAAAAAAGCTCCGAATCCGAGTGTCTTCCGGATTGGCGCCCAGGCCCTGGATGGTAATGTCCTCAATCACCTTGCCCCGCGGCCAGTCATAATAGCCCGGCTCCAGCATCAGGTAGTCGCCCGGGGTGAGGTCCAGCATGGCCCGGTGCCAGGTAACTTCCCCGCCGCCAGTGCCAACTTTGATGTATCGCGTCATGAATTTCAGCTCCTAGTAGAAAACTAACTTCTATTGTACTAGCAATTACGATAAAATAGGTAGAACACGCTTATTTTTAAGCAAGAAAATGTGAGAGGATCAAAGTTTAAAGATGAAAGAGATTACGACTAAAGAGCTGGCAGACTTGCTGGCAACTAAGGATATTAAGTTAATCGATATCCGCACGCCAATCGAATACCTGGCTGGCCACATCAAGGAAGCCAAGAACTTTCCTTTAGAAGAGATCGAATCTTTTGACCTGCCAAAAAGTGACCGCTACTACCTGATCTGCCGGTCCGGCAACCGGTCAGGGCAAGCCGCGGCCATTTTGAGCCAGAAGGGCTACACAGACCTGGTCAACGTCCAAGGCGGGATGCTGGACTGGGACGGCGCAACGATTAACGACTTATAAAGTAAAAAGGCCAAGACTTCCCAAAAGAAGTTCTTGGTCTTTTTTGATATTACTCTAAAAATTAGCAGTTTATACTTTCGCTTTGACCAGCTTCAGTGATGGCAAACTTAGCCTTTTGGCTGGTCTTGGCGGTCACTTCAAAGTTGCCCTTCTTGCCAGTCAAAGTCAAGGACTTGGTCTTAGCGACGTACTTGGTCTTGATTGAGCTGATCATCGTCTTCTTAGCAGCATAGCCACGCCGCCAAACAAGGCCAAAGCAGATGCAGCAACGATTAAATTCTTCTTTAACAATAATATCCTCCTGTATTCCTATCTAATAACTTTCTATCTTTATCTTAGGCGGAATCATTTTCAATATCATTTCTAGTTTTTATAAAATTATCAACCGCAGCATATAAATATAGAAACTTTTTTGACAAAAATCTCGGCTAACGAGATTTTTGTCAAAAAAGGCCGTGGCTAACTAAGGTTGGGGGAATCCTTCTCCCAAAAATGCCGTGGCTAACTAAAGTTGGGGGAATCGATCTCCCAAAAAGGCCATGGCTAACTAAGGTTGGGGGAATCCTTCTCCAAAAAAAGCCATGGCTACCCACAAAGCAATGACCCAAAATCGCCGTGGCTACGGAGAACCCACCCACCAAAAAACGCGCCCCCCAAGGGAGAGCGCGCACTAATTATTTAATTTGAACGTCCCAGTAGTAAGCTACCGTGCCGTATGGTGACAGTCTGAAGCCCTTCACCTTGCTGTTTAAAAGGTATGATACCCCAGCCTGGTAAAGCGGCGCCGTGAAGGCGTCCTTTTGGACCAGCTGCTTTTCAGCCGCAACCAGAGCCGCCTGTCTTTTGGCTGGCTGAGTTGCATAAGTTGTCTTAGCCAGGTTGATCTGCTTCCAGAAGTTCTTGTTCTTGTAGTCAGTTTCCAGGTTGAACAAACCACCGATAGTCAGGTAGTCGATTGGGTCCTGGAAGCTTGGCTGCCAAGTCCCGTAAACCATGTCAAACTTGTGGGCAGTGGTGTCGGCCAAACGCGACTTCAGCGGAATTGACCGCAATTTTACCGTCAGGCCTGGCAGGTTCTTCATCAAGTCGCTTTGGATGTATTCCCCTACCCGCTTAGAAGCGTCCATGTCACTGGTCAAAAGTTCAATAGTGATCTTGGACTTGCCCAGCTGCTTTTTAGCCTTAGCCCATTCAGCCTTAGCTTCTGCCAAGTCATAGCCAGCCAGCTTACCAGCGCTGGTCCGGTAGTCCTTGCCATTTGCGTCATAGATAAAGCCGCTGGCCACCAAGCCGGTTGCAGCCTTACCAGAGTGCAGGACCGTCTTAACCAGTTGAGCCCGGTTGATGCCCAAACTGATTGCCCGGCGGACGTGGACATTGCCGGTAGTCTTGCGCTTCAAGTTGAAGACCATGTAGCCGTTAGTAGGCGTGGTCTTGCTGTGGTAGTCCTTGTTCTTTTGGTACTGCTTGACGTAATCGCTGTCTACTGGTGCGTAGTCCAAGTCGCCGGCCTTGTATAAGTTGAGGCCAGTTGACGTGGTCTTGATCACCTGGTAGTTGAGCTTGGTCAGGTGCACGCTCTCAGCGTTCCAGTAAGTCTTGTTCTTAACCAAAGTCCACTTGATGCTCGAGCCGGTCCAGCCGGTCACCTTGAATGGCCCGTTGTAAACCAGCCTGCTGGAACTAGTCCCGTAGCTTGAGCCCTGCTTTTTAACAACCTTGTTGTCTTGTGGGTAGAACTGTGCCCCAGTCAGCAGGTCTGGCAGGTAGGAAATTGGATTTTCCAAGGTCACTTGCAGCTTGTACTTGCCCAAGGCCTTGATACCCAAAGTCGACACAGCCTTCTTCCCGGCAGTGATCTTGGTCCCGTTCTTGATCACTTGGTAGCTGTCGCTGTCTAAGGAGTTGTTCTTTGGGTCCACCGTCCGCCGCCAGGCCGTCACGTAGTCTTGCGCCGTTACCGCATCCCCGTTTGACCACTTAGCGTATTTTCTCAAGGTAAAAGTGTACACCTTTTGGTCCTTGGACCGGGAAACCGCCGTTGCCCCAGCCAGCTTGGCCTGCCCCTTAGAGTTGAAGCGGTACAAGCCTTCCATGGAGTTTTGCAGGATTTCAGAACTAGTGGTGTCGCCGTACTTAGAGGAGTCCAGCGTTGAGATTTCACTGGTCACAGCGGTGTTCATCACCTGCTTTTCGCTGGAGTTGGTCGAGCTCTTTTGCCCGCATGCTGCCAAAAAGAGGGCTGCACCGGCTAACAAGGTGATAGAAGCAATTTTCTTTTTTTGCACTTTTCGCGCCTTCCTATACTTACAATGTTTAAACAGACTTACATATATACTTTATTAGATTAACTTACAAAAAGTAACTCGAAATATATTAGTAGTATAGCAGGCTCTTTCAGAAATGTACAATTTTTTGTTATAATTCCAGTAATTTTCTTGAAAAAGAAAGTTGCAGATGAAAAAATAGTATAAAAAGTAAAAAAAGAAAAGCACCTGCAATGCAGATGCTTTCTTTCGGGTTGGGTGTTCGTTTGAACAATTGCGTTAGCTGGATTCGAACCAGCGCATGACGGTACCAAAAAACGTTGCCTTACCACTTGGCTATAACGCAATCAATGGAGGAAAGTGGATTCGAACCACCGAACTCAGAGAGAGCGGTTTTACAGACCGCCGCGTTTAGCCACTTCGCTATTCCTCCGTTGAAGTACTCTATTATCTTAGCGAAAATTTACAAGTCTTGCAAGTCCTTTTGGCAAGTTTTTTTATTTTTTACCGGTAAAAGTTTAAAAGAATGGTCAATCTTAGTATTAAGGACTGCATAATCAAAGTAAAAACGAAAAGGCATTAACATGAAAGCCCAAAAAGCCTATAAAATCTACAACTACGATTCCCGCATCTTCTTGGATCCAGACCTAGCCACCACTTACCCCGACCTCGATCCTGATTGAGAGCACTAAAAAGCTCACTAGCCTGGCTAGTGAGCTTTTCAAATGAACTATTATTAAAAATGAACTACTATCTAAACTCTTTTTTACAAAACTACAATTACAATTCCTACCAACTAAACCGCAATCCGCAGATCTTCAACACTAGCAAAGTGAGTCCGGTCGATGAAAATCCACTTCATGAGGAAGCCCAGAGCTACTGGGTAAACGACGTAGAGAACCGTCAGCAGGAGGATGCTGGCTGCACCTGGCGTCATCTTGGCGTAAGCTGCCAGCGGCCCGATCAAGCCGCTGAAGCCGAAGCCGGCTGAATTCGGCGTCCCTTGAATGTTGAAGATGGCTGCCAGCAAACCAGAAATCCCTGAGGAAACTAAAACTGGAATGAACAATTTAGGCTTTTCCAAAATGTTGGCCATTTGGATCTTTGGCGTGCCGATGAAGTGGGCCAAGGTGGTCCCCATACCGTTGACGCTGTAGCTCATGATGGCCAGGGTGTAAGCTGCCCCCGTGATGCCCAGGTTGGCAGCACCAGACGCAACGCCGGACAAGCCGATGGCTACCCCGATCCCGACTGAGGAAATTTGGGAAACGATCATTGCGGCGAAAGACATCCCAATCAAGACGCTCATCAGTAATGGCTGCAGCTTGGTGAAGGTCATGACGATCGTCCCAATCAAGGTGGTGATCATCTTGACGTAGGACAAAGTCAAGGTTCCCAGCCCCCCGCCGATCAGCAAGACCACGATCGGCATCAAGATGGTGGTGTATGAACCCAGCCGCTTGCCGACCAGCTTAACCACCAGAATCGCGATGGTGACGGTCACCCCGATGTTGATGACATCACCGGTCCCGGCTACAGTGATCACACCGTTTTTAAAAGTTATGGCACCAGAACCAATCATGGAGGCAGCGGCTACTGAACACATTTCCACCATGGACATGCGGAAGAGGTAAGCTGCACAAAAGCCCGCCATGGCGGCCAAGAGACTTTGGGTGAAAGTCGTAATGTTAATGACCATTTGGGCAAAAGTTGGCATCACGCCTAAGAGAGCCTTCATCAGTTGCCCGAGCAGGGCCGCTGGCACCAAGGCCGCGATGACGCCCATGCTGATCCCGTTTAAAATGTTTAACGTGCCTTCTTTAATGGCAGATTGTTTTTTACTTTGATCCATTAGTTTCGTCCTCAATAAATTTCTTAATTCGGATTACGCCTTCTTTAATATCGTCTAAGGCAGTGGCGTATGAGAAGCGGAGCCACCCTTGCCCGCCCTTGGCAAACCAGGAACCGGCACAAACGCCGACCTTGGCCTTGTCGCAGAGCTCGTAGACGAATTCCGTATCGTTTTGATTCAGCCCTTCTGGGATCTTGGCCCAGATATAGAAGGCCCCTTGCGGCTTGATCACGTCAAAGCCCAGGTCAGTTAAGGCATCGTAGAGGTAGTCTCTTCTTTCCTTAAAGGCGGCCTTCATTCTTTCAGCATCTTCATCCCCATTTTTAAAAGCTTCCTCAGCTGCATCCTGCATTGGGGTTGGCTCGGTCGTGGTGATGAATTGGTGAACCTTGGCCAGCTGCTCAGTCAGCTCGCTCGGCGCCGCCATGATCCCGATCCGGTAGCCGGTCATGGCCCAGGACTTGGAAACCCCGTTTAAGACGATGGCCTGGTCCCGGATAGCCTTGGCCATGGAAGCGTGCTCTTGGTCGTAGTTGAGCTCGCTGTAGATTTCATCGCACAGGGCAAAGGTTGGCCGGCCCTTAATGACTTCCGCTAAGGCATTCAGTTCTTCTTGGCTATACATGACGCCGGTTGGGTTGGTCGGATAGTTCATGACCAGAACTCTCAAGCGGTCGCCATATTCATCAACTGCAGCTTGCAGCTGTTCAGGGGTCAGCTTAAAACCGGTACTGGACGTATCGATTTGGACCACTTCCGCTTTTTCCAATGCGGCGTCAGCAATGTAAAGCGGGAAGATTGGGGCTGGCAGGACTACTACGTCGCCGGGGTTGATAATAGCGGACATGACCGTATAGATGGCCTCGGTTGCGCCGTTAGTGACGATGATTTCGTCTGGGCTATATTCCATGTCATACCGTCTCTTTAAAAAGTCGCTGGCAGCTTTTTTCAGGCCTGGTGTCCCGTTTGACGGTGCATAGTGGGAGTGGTTGTCCACGATCCCCTTGATGGCGGCTGTCTTGATGTGGTCAGGAGTATTAAAATCAGGTTCCCCAACAGTAAACTTCACAACGCCTGGGTATTGGCTGCTATACTTGGCAAAGTTCAAAATGGCGGACGTCTTAACTTCGGCAACGCCCTTCTTAAAGTGCTCGGTTAAATCCATGATTTAATCCTCCTAGAAAATCAAAAATAAAACAAAAAATCGGGAATCTTGGCGATCCCCGATTAAAACAAAGTCTGGTTATGGAGCCTTGAAACGCGGATCTTGATTTCCTGCCGTTTCAAAACAATGTTAAGAAAACTCTTATTATTGAAACTGCAGATGCATGTTTTTTGAAAACTTGCACCTACAGATGCAAGTTAGTCCCAATAATAAAAGCTAAAGAAGCTAGTAGTCTTGATGGTTAAAACTGACATTGTTCTTGTTCCTTTCTCAACATTTGATGGTTTAACTATATCTTAGAAAGAAATTAAAGTCAACACCTTTTCATTAATTTTCTTCCCAATGTGTTTAACAAGTGATAATGTCTTAAGTA
>NZ_AZDU01000037.1 GCF_001434815.1 Lactobacillus equicursoris DSM 19284 = JCM 14600 = CIP 110162 | reverse complement strand
TAGTGTCCTAATTTCGGGGGTCATATCAATTATCGTAAGATAGTCAGAGCTTTTTGTTTAGCTAGGTTGTCGATAAAGTGGGCATTTGGCAGGGCCAGGTCGCTGAAGTCCCAATAGAACCAGCTTTTTACGTTGATATGGGGATCCTTTTACCGAAAAATCCCCCGTCACCAGCTGTCAAAACCTTTGCGGATTTCCTCCAAGGCAAAGCGGAAGATTTTTTACCGAATCCCTTGACTTAAAGTTAACTTTAAATGTTATCTTATACTTGTAAGCGAAAACAAATGTAAGTTAAGCAGCTGGTCGCATACAGAGTGAGCCGGCTGATTGAGGTGTCAACCTGTTTAAAGATTTGAGGTGATAAAGATGGCTGAAGAAAAAAAGCCAACTGAAGAAACTAAGGCAAAGCAGGGGCAAGAAGAGAAGACTTTTACCATCTCCCAAGTGGCGGAAATGATGAACGTCGCTCCGTCAACCCTCCGCTACTATGACAAAGAAGGCCTTTTGCCTAATATCAAGCGGGTCAACGGCATCCGGATTTTTGAAGTCAAAGATTTCCGCTGGCTAAAAGTCTTGACCTGCCTGAAAAATACGGGGATGCCGATCAGGCGGATCAAGGAGTACGCTAAGCTGGCGCAGGAAGGCGACAAGACCATCAATGAGCGCTACCAGTTAATTAAGGACCAGCGCCAGTTGGTCTTAGACCAGATTGACCAGCTCAACTACTACATGAAGGAACTAGACTACAAGGAATGGTATTACGAAACTGCCCTGAAACTGGGCAGCGAGGAGCCGCTCCTTGAAAAAAGGCACCCTAGCATTGACGATATCGAAGAGGTACCAGAAAAGCTGGATGTCAAGGAATTGATGAAAGAAAGGAACCAAGACAATGGTTAAACAAACTGCAGGTAGAGATCAATTAGGTGAATTCGCGCCAAAATTCGCAGAGTTAAATGACGACGTCTTATTTGGGGAAGTTTGGTCAAGAGAAGGGCAATTGCCACTCAAGACCCGGAGCATCGTTACCATCACTGCCCTCATCAGCAAGGGGATTACCGACAGCTCCCTCAAGTACCACCTAATGACCGCCAAAAAGAATGGCGTTTCTAAGAGCGAAATGGCGGAAATCTTGACCCATCTTGCCTTTTACGCCGGCTGGCCAAATGCTTGGGCTGCCTTTAACATGGCCAAAGAAATTTACGGAGATGACGAAACGTCCGGTCACGGCGGCTTCTTCGGGATGGGTGAACCGAACGACGGCTTTGCGCAATACTTTACTGGCAACTCTTACCTTAACCCAGTGACTAAGGAAGACGATCCACTCCAAATCCACAATGTCACCTTTGAACCAGGCTGCATCAACCACTGGCACATCCACCACGCTTCTAAGGGCGGCGGCCAAGTCTTGATCGGGGTTGAAGGGGAAGGCTGGTGTCAAATTGAAGGCCAAGACCCAATTAAGATCCTGCCTGGCACCATCGTAGAAGTTCCAGCAGGCGCCAAGCACTGGCATGGGGCAAGCAAGAATAGCTGGTTCAGCCACTTGGCTTTCATGATTCCAGGCGAAGATTTATCAAACGAATGGCTAGAACCAGTTGATGAAGACTTTTACAACGCATTAGACTAGTTTTTAAAAAAAGAATCGAAGAATTGCTAAAATAGACTTGTCATGCTTTGACAAGTCTATTTTTTGGAGGAAAGGTAAGCAAGAGGGCGAAGTGTCGGTTATGGCTTTTAATACCTACGCCGTCAAGCACTAGTGTACCAACCTGATCTCGGATCACCCGACGCTAGACAAGCGAATCGAACGTCTTAGTCATACAGCGGATGTTTAAGGTATAATAAATACAAAAAAGAAAATACAGTTAATTACGTAGAAAGGCCAAAGCATGTTCTTCTTCTTTCTGGAGCCAATCCTGGTTTACAACTGGCTCTTAATCCTGGCGGCCATCATCCCCGCCATCTTTTTAATGGTTAAGGTTTACCGGTCTGACCGGCTGGAGCCTGAAAGCCCCTATATTTTGCGGTTAATGGTGACCGGCGGGATCTGGTCCGCCGTTTTGGCTGGAGTCTTAGAATGGATCGGCAACGGCATCCTGACCAGTTTCGTCTCGCAAAAAAGTGACCTTTACAACATCATCATGTACTTTGTGATTGTCGGTTTTAGCGAAGAGGGCAGCAAGTACTTTTTCTTAAAAAGGCGGTCCTGGTTCAGCCAAGAATTCAACTGCCAGTATGATGGCGTAGTTTATGCAGTCTTCGTAGCTCTGGGTTTTGCTCTGTGGGAAAACATCTCCTATGTGCTCATGTACGGCTTCTCAACGGCTCTGGTCCGTGCCGTTACCGCCATTCCCGGCCATGCTTGCTTTGGCGTCTTTATGGGGATCTTTTACGGCCTGGCCCGCGGCAATGCCTATCTGGGCAAGGAAATTCGGTCAAAATTCTATCGGATCTTAGCGGTGGTTATTCCAGCCCTCATTCATGGGGCCTATGACTACATTGCTTCCCTCAATTCAGCCAAGGGGCAGTGGATCTTCCTCGCCTTTATTGCGGCCTTATTCTTTATTTCCTTCCGATTGGTTTCCAAGATGTCAAAAAATGACAAGTACTTTGAAATCGACCGGCGGAATTTTAGGTTTTAATGATTAGTTAAATACTAGCTAAAAAAGACTTGTCAAATTGATTGACAAGTCTTTTTTACAGCTTAAATAGCTTGCATCTGGTCTTTTACTATATATTCTCTTGAAAGGAAAGGCAACAATTCCTAAGTCAGTTTAAGGGGTCCGCATGAAGGAGAACCTTGATGTTTTTGATTTTGAGCTGTTCCAATTAGTACCTACCAATTTAAAACTTAGCATAACCAATTTCCAAAAAGGTCTTGCATAATTTTTGAACTGGTCTAAAATGATAAGTACATTGAGCAAATGACAAAATCATGAGAGGAGAGAGATCATTGACTCAAGCATACTTAAACTACGTCAATGGCGAATGGAAGGATTCTGAAGATCACATCGAAATCTTCAACCCAGCCAACGGGGAATCTCTGGGCACGGTCCCAGCCATGTCCCACGCAGACGTTGACTACGTCATGGCCAGCGCCAAGAATGCTTTCCCTGCTTGGCGGGCCCTGTCATACGCAGAACGGGCAAAATATTTGGAAAAGGCAGCTGACATCCTTTACCGGGATGCTGAAAAGATCGGCTCAACCCTGTCAAAGGAAATCGCCAAGGGCTTAAAGAGCGCCATCGGCGAAGTGACCAGAACCGCGGAAATCGTGGACTACACGGCCAAGGTCGGCGTAACCATGGACGGCGAGGTCATGGAAGGCGGCAACTTTGACCCTGCAAGCAAGAACCGGATCGCGGTTGTTCGCCGGGAACCAGTTGGCCTGGTTTTGGCTATTTCCCCATTCAACTACCCAGTTAACCTGGCTGGTTCAAAGATTGCCCCAGCCTTGATGGGCGGGAACGTTGTAGCCTTTAAGCCGCCAACACAAGGGTCAATCTCAGGTCTCCTTTTGGCCAAGGCCTTTGCTGAAAGTGGCCTGCCAGCTGGCGTCTTCAACACCATTACCGGTAGAGGGCGCGTGATTGGCGACTACATCGTTGAACACCCAGCCGTGAACTTCATCAACTTTACTGGTTCAAGTGCTGTCGGCAAGAACATCGGCAAGCTGGCCGGGATGCGGCCAATCATGCTGGAACTGGGCGGCAAGGACGCAGCCATCGTCTTAGAAGATGCTGACTTAGACTTGGCAGCTAAGAACATCGTGGCCGGTGCCTTTGGCTACTCTGGGCAGCGGTGTACTGCCGTTAAGCGGGTCCTGGTCATGGACAGCGTAGCTGATGAATTGGTCGGCAAGGTAACTGACCTCGTTAAGGGCCTGACTGTGGGCATGCCAGAAGACAACGCCGACATTACGCCTTTGATCAACACCAAGTCAGCTGACTACGTGCAAGGCCTGATTGAAGAAGCCAAGGAAAAGGGTGCTAAGCCACTCTTTGACTTCAAGCGGGAAGGCAACTTGCTCTACCCAATGGTCTTTGATAACGTCACGACTGACATGCGCCTTGCCTGGGAAGAACCATTTGGCCCAGTTTTGCCATTTATCCGTGTCAAGAGCGTAGAAGAAGCCGTCGAAATTGCCAACAAGTCTGAATACGGCTTGCAAAGCTCTGTCTTCACCCGCAACTTTCCACGTGCCTTTGGCATCGCTGAAAAGCTGGAAGTGGGCACGGTCCACATCAACAACAAGACCCAACGTGGTCCTGACAACTTCCCATTCTTGGGCGTCAAGGACTCCGGTGCCGGCGTTCAAGGCGTGAAGTACTCCATCCAAGCCATGACCAAGGTCAAGAGCGTGGTTTACGCCATCGACGAAATGTAAATAAGTAACGATATCAAAATTAGGAGTCTCGTCTGAGACTTCTAATTTTTTTGTTAGCTTTTTTTCAAAAAGAGTGTTACATTTAATAGGACTTATTTTTTACAAGTTTATAGGTTTAGAAAACAGGAGGAAAAGCTATGCCAATCACCTTAGACAAAAGATTAGCCGCAGTTGATCGCTTGAGGCAGGAGAACATTTTTGTCATGGAGTCTGAACGCGCCATGACCCAGAACATCCGTCCATTAAAGATCCTGGTGGTTAACCTGATGCCTAAGAAGATGAATACGGAAGTGCATATCCTCCGCCACCTAGCCAACACCCCCTTGCAGCTGGAAGTCGAATTCCTCTATATGGCCACCCATGTGTCCAAAAATACGTCTAACGAATACCTGCAAAACTACTACCGTACCTTTGACGACATCAAGGACAAGCGTTACGACGGGATGATCATCACTGGGGCCCCAGTTGAAAAATTGCCTTTTGAAAAGGTCGACTACTGGCAAGAACTCAGCGACTTGATGGAGTGGTCCAAAAGCCATGTCTTCTCCAGCCTCCACCTTTGCTGGGGCGCTCAAGCTGGGCTATATTACCACTATGGCGTTGACAAGCAGCCATTAAAGGCAAAATTGTCCGGCATCTATGAGCAGGATTTGGTCACGCCAAGTCTGCTCACCCGCGGCTTTGATGACTCATACAAGTGTCCCCACTCCCGCTATACGACCGTTTATCCTGACCAATTGGCCAAGACCGGCTTGGACATCTTGGCGGCTGGCAAGGAAGTTGGCGTGGCGATTGCGGCCACGCCAAACATGAGACAGATTTTTTCCTTTGGCCACTTTGAATATACGAGAGACACCCTGGCTGAAGAATACTTCCGCGACCAAAAGGCGGGAATCGACCCGCAGCTGCCGGTTAACTACTTCCCAGACGACGATCCAAAAAAGAAGCCGAAACTGACCTGGAGCCTAGCCGCGTCAACCTTCTTCTCCAACTGGATCAACTACGCGGTCTACCAGGAAACCCCATATGACCTGGCTGATTTGCGCTAGTTAGCGATATTTTTAAATTAAGAAACTTAAAAATTTTAGCTTTTTTGCCAAGAAACTTTACTTAATTAGAAGATGAAAAAGTGGCATGCTTGCCAAAAAAACTTTTTGCCAAAAGGTGCTATACTATAGATATGAAAAGGCTTTTATTGACTTTCAGATTTTGAGTAAAGAAGGTTGATTAAAATGGCAAGTATGAAGAAAATCATAGAAGCTGAAACCATGGCCGCAAATGGCGTTGACCAAGAAATGGTGAAATTAGCTACCGGGATGGGCAAGCCAATGCCGGTTCAGCTTTCCAAGGCCGAAGCAGAAAAAGAAGCCACCAAGGACATGCTCCTTGCCAACGGGGTTGACGAAGAGATGGCCGAGTTAGCTTCTGAAGCCTGATTGGTTAATGCAGTTAAATAGCTATTAGAAACAGACTAGCCAAGCTAGCCTGTTTTTTCTTAAGAAAGTCTTTAAAAAGCCCGAAGTGGCGGAATCTTTGCTATAGTGATTGATAGTGCAAACCTACCTAAATAGCCGGTAAAATGGTAAAATCTAGCTTGAGGTATAACAGATGACAGAATTTATTGAAAAGATCAAGGACTTGGGAGTTGGCTTTACCGATCCCGAAATCGCCCGGCAGGTGGCGGAAATTGAGCTGCTGGACTCGATCGTCCAGGGACAGCGGCTTTTGGCCTCTGCGCCTGGCAAGCTAGGCCTGAGCGACCGGAAAATGGGTGAGCTCAGCTGGGAAATGAGCGATGAAGACTACAGCCGGCTCAAGACCTTGAATAAGCTTTTTAATAACGTCCGCCAGTATCTGTCTTTGCAATACGGCATCTGGTCGGTGCCCAACTTTGAAACGGCCAATTTGCTAAAAGAAGAGTTGGGCGTGGAAACGGCGTTGGAGGTCATGGCTGGCAATGCTTACTGGTCAAAGGCGCTCTCAGACGCTGGCGTCCAGGTTTGGGCGACGGACTCCTTAGAATGGGCCAAAACTTCGCAGACGGGGTCAAAGCCTTTTTACCGGGTAGAGGACCTGCCCGCTGACCAAGCAGTAAAAAAGTATGCAGCAGTCGACCTTATTTTGTGCTCTTGGGCACCCAATTTTGGGCAGGCGGACCTCGACTTGATCAAGGCCCAGCAGTACTATGCCCCTCGGGCCAAGCTGGTCTTTATCGGGGAGAAAAATGGGGCCACCAACTCGTCAGAATTTTGGCAAAAGACCAAGTTCGTCAAGTCCGATTCCCTGAAAAAGATCAACCGCAGTTTTAAGTCTTACGACTTTATCAAGGAACAAATTTTTGAGGTGAAGCAATGAAATGGCGCAAATTGCTGGTCTTAATCGGGATCTTCCTGCTTTTTCTCGGTGTGGGCACAGTCTGCTCCAACATGCAGTCTCAGCTGGCTGACCAGATTCTCCAATCGCGTGGGATGAGCATGGAATCGCGGATCGTCAAGGCCAAGAAGAGCCAGAAGATCTCTACTTTTATCAAGTGGCTGGAAAAAGAGTACCCTAAGGAAAGCATCCAGCTGCAGCTGAAAAATAAGCAAAACAGCAACCAAATCTTGATCTGGGCTCAAAATCGGGACTTGGCCTACTTCCCGGTATCTTCGGGACGCTTTTTCTCAGCTGACGACTTTACCAGCCGGGTAACACTGGCTGCCATTTCGTCAGCTACGGAAGCCTCTGTGATCCGTACCCAGGGCAACAGCTACCTGAATTTGGACGACAGCTACTACAGCGTGGTCGGGACCTTGAAGGCAGTCCCTTACCAAAACAGCAAGGACTACTACCTGACGACCGGGGAAAAGCAGGCGACGGCTAATGGCAACTTAAAGAACTACACGATCTATGTTGACGCCAGCTCAGCCACGATCTCGAAGATTGCCAGCCACCTGGGCAGCTACTCATATTGGCCAGACTACGTGAAGCGGAACCGGCAAAGACGGCTCACCTTGCTGATGCCAGAAGCCATCTTGATCACCTTCATGCTCGGCTTTGGCATCTTGCTGGTTAGCCTCTACGCTTACCTAACTTTCAAGGGGGCGGAAATGAGCCATGTTAAAGGCGAGCTCTTGACCAACCTGGTTTTAAACAAGAGTGGCCGCTTCATTGTCTTCTTGATTTTGGAATCTTTAGGGGCCTACTATTTCTTGATTTGGAAGGCCTACTTTGGCAACCGGATGGCGCTGGGCTTGATTTTGGCCGGGACGACGGTGATTGAGCTGATTACCTATACGGCCTTACTGGTCTACTTTATTAGAAAAATGAGGATGGTAAATGATGGAAATCCCAGTTGAGTTTAAGAAAAAGTTTACGGGCCTGCTCGGCGAAGAAGAAGCCGGGAGGCTTTTTTCCGCGCTAATGGAGCCAAGCAAAAAGGCCTACCGGGTGAACACCCTGAAAGACAGGACAAAGGTGATCTATACGCTGGATAATCTGGTTTCCGGCATCCCCAGCGCTTACTACGGGGAAATTTCCGGCAAGGACCCGGAATGGGTCAGCGGGAGCGTCTATTCCCAAGACCCGGCGGCCATGTTCCCGGCGCATCTGACAGCAGTTCAACCTGGCGACAAGGTGCTAGACTTGTGTGCGGCACCAGGCGGCAAGAGCACTGCCTTAGCGGAAAAGTTGGAGGGTGAGGGTCTACTCGTTGCTAACGAAATTTCCCCGTCCCGGGCTAAGATCTTGCGGGAAAACCTGGAGCGGTGGGGTGTGGGCAATGCCTTGGTGACTAGCGCTTCACCGGACAAACTGAGCCCAGTCTTTCCAGAATTTTTTGACGAGATCTTAGTCGACGCACCCTGCAGCGGCGAAGGGATGTTTCGCAAGAGCGAGGACGCGGTCAAGTACTGGAGCCAGGAAAATGTAGAGTTATGCGCGGCCCGGCAAAAGGAGATTTTGACAGAAGCGGTTAAGATGCTGAAACCAGGCGGACAGCTGGTCTACTCCACTTGTACTTTTTCCCCAGAAGAAGACGAGGAGATCGTGTCTTGGCTAATGGACCAAGGCTTCACGGTGAACCCGGTGAACCTAACGGGCGTGCCGCATGCGGATGGTCGGCCTGACTGGGGCAACGGGGATGAGAGCCTGGTCAACTGCGCCCGCTTTTGGCCACAAGATGGCCTAGGCGAAGGGCAATTTGCGGCGTCCTTAACCAAGCCAGGGACAGCGTCCGACGTGGCTGCGGACGATCAGTTTCCGGTTAGGAAAAAGAAGGTTAAGGCTAAGGATAGGAAAAAGGGGCGCGGCGCTAGTCCGGAGCGGCCAAGCAAGGAAGAGGTTGGCTATATCGAAGCGGCCTTGGCGGGCTTTGCCTGGCCAAAGGCGATCAATTTTGGGCGAGATCTGCTGAAGAGCAACGACCACGTCTTTTGGCCAGCAATCGACCCGAGTGCGGTGGCCGGCGTGAAGATCTTGAACAACGGCCTGGAGCTAGGGATGCTGAAGAAAAAGCGGTTTGAGCCGAGCCACCAGCTGGCTGAATGGCTGGGACAGGTGGCACAAGACAAGGTCGTGGACCTGGACGAAGCAGGTTACGAACGCTACCTCCACGGGGAGAGCGTACAAGTAGAGAGCGCCTTGTCCGGCTTTGTCCTGGTGGCATGCCGCGGCATGGTGTTTAGTTTTGGTAAGCTGGCCAAGGGGCAGCTGAAGAACTACTATCCAAAGGGATTAAGACAATAGGTACAAGCCCGGCTCGGCCGGGCTTATTTTGTTTGGCCGTAAGGACACTGGGTTGTGTATGGCCCCCAAAGTATGTCAACCGGTCTATTTTTTAGCAAAATTAGCCCCCGAAATATGTCAACCGGGTTGGATTTTGGCGAAATTAGCCCCCAAAGTATGTCAACGGGTCTGTTTTTTAGCAAAATTAGCCCCCAAAGTATGTCAACCGGGTTGGATTTTGGCGAAATTAGCCCCCAAAGTATGTCAACCGAGCTTGGTTGAGTTAATTTGGGGGCAAAAAAACGGAAAAATAGGTCCGGTTGAGTCAACTTGGGGGCGAAAAAGCGGGAAAATAGGTCCGGTTGAGTCAACTTGGGGGCGAAAAAGCGGGAAAATAGATCCGGTTGAGTTAACTTGGGGGCAAAAAACGGAAAAATAGGTCCGGTTGAGTCAACTTGGGGGCAAAAAAACGAAAAAATGAGTCCGGTTGAGTCAACTTGGGGGCAAAAAAATGAAAAAATGAGTTTGGTTGAGTCAACTTGGGGGCGAAAAATCGAGAAAAAGAATCCGGTTGAGTCAACTTGGGGGCGAAAAATCGAGAAAAAGAATCCGGTTGAGTCAACTTGGGGGCGAAAAATCGAGAAAAAGAATCCGGTTGAGTCAACTTGGGGGCGAAAAATCGAGAAAAAGAATCCGGTTGAGTCAACTTGGGGGCGAAAAATCGAGAAAAAGAATCCGGTTGAGTCAACTTGGGGGCGAAAAATCGAGAAAAAGAATCCGGTTGAGTCAACTTGGGGGCGAAAAATCGAGAAAAAGAATCCGGTTGAGTCAACTTGGGGGGCGATCCTCCAACGTCTAATCTGAGCTAATTGGTCGTACACTAATGCAAACTGAACTAAGATAGGATTTGTAACAAGGTGTTTTTACAAGAAGGAGAAAAAATGACAAAAGCAGCAATCGTTGGTTGTTCCAACCCATTAAAAAAAGGCTACCTACCAACCGTTGACAAGTTGGCAGACCTACTATCAGGCTATGGCCTCGAAGTCGAAGTTAGCCGGTACCTGACAGACACACCACCAGGCCTGGGGAAGCGGCGGGCAAAGGAGCTAACCGGTTTTTTCAACGATCCTGAAGTTAAGCATCTTTTTGACATATCAGGTGGCGACCTCGCCAACACGGTTTTGGGCAACCTGGACCTAGCCCAAATCAAAGACAGCCAGGCGACTTTTTACGGGTACAGTGACCTGACCACCATCTTGACGGCGCTGGCTAAGAACGGCAACAAGGCCGTTAACTTCCAGGTGCGGAACTGCTTAGACAATCCTGACTTGGTGGAATCTGGCTATTTGCAAAAAGTTTTAGATGGCCAGATTTCAACCGCGGACTTAGACGTGACCTTTGTGCGCGGGACGGGGATGCAGGGACCGGTTTATGGCGGCAACCTGCGCTGCCTTTTAAAATTAGCCGGGACCAAAAATTGGCCAGATCTTAACGGTGCCATCCTCTTACTTGAGGGACTGCACGGCAAGCCAGAGCTGATTACGTCGCTGCTTGAGCAGTGCCGGGAGATGGGGCTCTTTGACCAAGTCAACGGGATCTTGCTTGGGACTTTTTCCGAGCTTGAGAACATGGGGCAGGAAAACGTGGTGGTCGACTACCTGGAAGAAGTAACTCCAGAGAATTTGCCGATTGCCAAGACGCCGTTTGTCGGCCACAAGACTAGCGCCCACGCGATTCGCCTAGGCATACCAGTAGAATTTTGACATCCAACCAGCCTAGACATATAATAAAAGTATAAAAGCGGTTACTGAATCCTTTTATTAGGAAACGGGTGATCAAAATGCTAAGCGAGAAAATTGTTGATTTGATCGTGTGTTTTGTTGCTTTTATTGTATTTGCGATTTTTGTATCCATGTACCCAGAGGACATGATCGCCTTGCTCATTGCGACGGTAATTTTGATTGCCATCTACGTGGTAGCCAAGGAACTGATCAAGGACTGGGCAAGACATAATCATCGTTTAGGATTTTAGTAGCCGTGAAGGACGCCGCAGTTAGCGCGTCCTTTTTCTATGAAGAGAGGAAAACATGTTAGCCAACGAGAAACTATTTGAGAAATTGGAAGATAGCTTACGAGAAAAAGGGAAGATACAGGCTTTTGAGAAAGAAAATGGTCCAATCACTGGCCGGATGATGATAATGCCGGTTGATCTTCCAGATGATATTGATATCAAAATGATTCCTGGCAAAAAGCCGGTTGCTTTCGAGGCGACTTTTGACTTTTATAATGTTGCAATTGGTATTGCTCTTTATCGAGATCTGAGGCAAGTAGCCAGCAAAATTTGGGTTACACCACAAACTGATAACCCTGACGATCCTGATGAGGCCTGGGTCGAGTTCTTTGTTCAAACCCTGGCTCAGAGTATTGATGAGGATGGCAACTTTGGCTATCCGATCTATTCTTTCGTCAATGACACGTCAGACATGACGGTAGTACCAACACTGGATAAGTAGAAAAAGGACGTACGAGCTGTACGTCCTTTTCTTTGGCTTGGGGTATAATGTTGAAAATACGAAAGGCAGCCGTTGAGATGCTTTCTAGGCTTGAGTGCGGAAAGTATATCGTCCTAATGGATCGCGGATATCTATCCTTCGATATGATCCAGCACTGCAACGTAAATAAAGATTGCTACTACGTGATAAGGTTAAAAACGGGCTTCACTGCGATCAAAGAAAGCAGCCAGCTGCCCGATGAAGAGTATGACGGTATCCTTGACTGCTGGGTAACTATATCTAACATATCAGCTATTTGCCGCTGGCGGGGGCGAGCAAGCGGAACAAGTACCGGATCAAGGTGATCTACAACCGCCACAGCGAGAAGCATTCACTCATTAATAACTTTCTGGCTTGCTTTGCATGACCAAGTGGCTGGAAAAAGGGTGCCGTGGCTGTCTATTTTTGACCGAAGGACTTTTTGATCTGCTTTAAAAAGCGTTCAGCAATCGGAGAAAGTATTTGATATTTTTTCCAAACAAGGTATAAATTCGTCTCCAATTTTGGCGTCAGCGGCCGGAAAACCATCCCGCTTCCTGGGGACGTGTCGACCAACTTGTCAAAGGAAAGCAGATAACCCAGGTGCTCCTTGGCAAAAAGAGAGGCATTGTAGACCAGGCCGAAAGAGCCTTCTAGCTGGAGCTCATCCATCCGGTCTTTGGCCCAGCGAGAGATATCATTTTTCCAGCCTTGATCCGAGCAAAAGAGGGGCAGGCCGACCAGGTCGTCAACGCTGATCGCTGCTTTTTCGGCCAGTGGCAGGTCAGCTGGCATGACCACGCCCCAAGTATCGGTTTCTGGGAAAAGCAAGGATTCATACTTGCTTGTGTCAGGTATTTCCGCCAAAACAACAAAGTCCAGCAAGCCCTTGTCCAGCTTCTCAGCCACCTGGGAAGTATCACCGCTAGTGATGTGGTAGCGTAAATCCGGATATAACTGCTTAAATGAATTGATCTCCTTGGCTAAAAAGCTGATCTGATAGGATTCAGCCAGGCCAAGGTAGAGGTCGCCACCCGTAATGTCATCTAAGGACAAAAATTCTTCTTCAATCTTGTCAGCCATGCTGACCAAGTCTTCAGCCCGGTTGCGCAAGAGAAAGCCTTCGTCGGTTAATTTGATGCTGAAGGCCTTTCTAGTAAAAAGTTTCTGCCCCAGTTCTTCTTCCAGGGATTTAATGGCCTTGGACAGGGTCGGTTGGGTAACATGTAGGCTTTCCGCGGCCCGAGTCATGTTCTCATCTCTGGCAACTGCTAAAAAGTAACGTAAAGTGCGAAGCTCCATCTTTTCTCCTCATCATTCATAAAAAGAATATCTTGAGATGAATTATAACGATTAGCATGGGGTTAGGCAAGGATTTATACTAAGAGTCAGGTAAGATCAAAGACAAGGAGACCGGAATGGATTTACCGACACTCAAACACAGCCTGGCTGACGCAGGCTGTGAAGAGGCTTTGGCTAACGAGATTATTTGCTTATATAGAGGCGGGCAAAATGAGGATGCCCTTCGGAAAATGAAATTGGCAAGGTGCCGCGCAGTGGGCATTTTACATGAATGCAGCCGCAAGGTCGACTTGCTGGATAATTTAATTAGAAAAGCAGAAAAAGAGCAGTCTATTAGGAAATAACGGAGGCAAAAATATGATGCAGACAGAAGAATTAAAGTTAACGCAAGAATGGGACAAGGTCTTTCCAAAGAGTGACAAGGTTGACCATAAAAAAGTAACCTTTGTAAATCACTTTGGCATTACTTTAGCCGCTGACATGTACACGCCAAAGAATGCCGCAGAAAAATTGCCTGCAATTGCAGTTTCTGGTCCATTTGGGGCAGTTAAGGAACAATCAAGCGGCTTATACGCGCAGGAAATGGCAGAAAGGGGTTTTCTGTCCATTGCTTTTGATCCATCATTTACTGGTGAATCCGGCGGCAATGTAAGAGCTGTGAACAGCCCAGACATCAACGTCGAAGACTTCCAAGCCGCGGTTGATTTTTTATCAGTGCAAGACAATGTAGATCCTGAAAGAATCGGAATTATCGGCATCTGCGGCTGGGGCGGGATGGCCTTACAGACGGCCGCAATCGATACCAGAATTAAAGCAACAGTTACTTCAACTATGTATGACATGTCCAGAGTGGCTGGTAACGGATACTTTGACGCCGATGACAACGAAGAAGCCCGGCACAAGATGAGAGTTGCCTTGAACAAACAAAGAACGGCAGACTACAAGGCTGGCAGCTATGCCAAGGCTGGTGGGGTGGTTGACCCTCTGCCAGCAGACGCGCCGAAGTTTGTCAAGGACTACTACGCATATTACAAGACTCCGCGCGGTTACCACAAGCGCAGCGTCAACTCAAATGATGGCTGGAATGTAACTGCTGCAACTTCTTTAATGAACATGCGGCTGTTGACTTATTCAAATGAAATCAGAAACGCCGTTTTGATGATCCATGGCGACCAGGCTCACTCTTGCTATATGTCTAAAGACGCATACGCCAATATGATCAAGGACAATAAGTATACTGACAACAAGGAACTGCTCTTGATCCCAGGGGCAAGTCACACCGACCTTTACGACCAAAAGGACATCATTCCCTTTGATAAGATGGAAGCCTTCTTTGACAAGTACTTGAAGTAAGCAGGTAGCGGGATGAAGCTGGAAGATTTTTTAGCGTATACAAACAGCGGGAAAAGGATCCTTGATCCTTCAGAAGAGCTTGATTATAGCTCATATTTAACGCAAGAAGCCTTGAAGGTAACGATGGAGCTGAATAATGCCTATCATACGCCAGAAGAGGTGCAGGACTTGTTTGCCAAGCTAACAGGCAGCCCGGTCAACCGGAGCTTGAGCCTGGTGCCGCCATTTTACACCGACTGCGGGAAGAATATTCATGTTGGCAAAAATGTGTTCATTAATACTGGTTGCACGATTCAGGATCAAGGCGGAGTCTATATTGGCGACGGTGCCTTAATTGGCCACCACGCCACGATCACGACTTTGAACCACGAGCAAGATCCAGGCAAAAGAGGGGATCTGCTGCCAGCAGCGGTTCATATTGGCAAAAGAGTTTGGTTTGGCGCGAACGTAACTGTTTTGCCAGGCGTCACGATTGGTGATGGAGCAATTATCGCGGCTGGCGCGGTAGTTACAAAGAATGTTCCAGCTAGAACGATCGCGGCAGGTGTCCCAGCCAGGGTGGTGAAAGAAATAAGCGAATAATTGAAAAGGCTGCATTCCTTTATATTAGGGGTTCCACAAGGATGTTAGTCGATTCCTTCATAAAGGGCGCGGAATCTGCAGGAATAGAGAATCAAATGGAAGGTGTTCAGAACACAACTATGAAAAAAGAGAAATTGCTCTTGCCGATTCTTGTATTGGTCTTGGCTCTTATGGTATCGGGATGTGGGAAGCAGTCGGTATCTGAAAGTCCGACCGGGAAATCGGAAAGTGTGGAGGTTTTTGATTCTAAACAAAATGATGATTTAACATCTGAGGAAAAAGCAGCATCAGAAGCAGAATCTGTGAACGAGCCTTCCGCAAATGAAAACAAAGCCACACAAAAGAATACAAAGGAGGACACAGAAGCTATGCTGCAGATGAAGATTGGAGACAAAGCAGTTAACGTAGAATGGGAGAATAATGAGTCGGTTCAAGCACTGAGAGATTTGTGCACCGATAAACCGCTCACTATTCAAATGTCTATGTACGGTGGTTTTGAACAGGTCGGCTCCCTTGGACGGAGCCTTCCAAGGGATGACCAGCAGACTACCACAGGCGCGGGAGACATCGTTTTATATTCCGGGAATCAAATCGTTGTCTTTTACGGCGCTAACTCCTGGGCCTACACAAGACTGGGACATATTACCGATCAGAATGCGGCAGGAATGTCGAAGCTTCTTGGAAATGGTGATGTGACTATCACACTCAGTCTGAAGTGANGTCCTGTCTTGATTCTTACGTTGTTGTAGTAATCGATGTATTTGTGAATAGCTTGCTCAAGCTCATTTAAGTCCTTGTATTTATGTTCTTGGCCGTAGAACATCTCACGCTTAAGAATGCCGAAGAAGCCTTCCATTAAGCCGTCATCAAGAGAATTACCCAACCTGGACATACTCTGATCGATCCCTCTGTTAGCCAGAGCGGCTTGATATGCTTGGTGCTGGTATTGCCAGCCACGGTCTGAGTGGAAAATAA
>NZ_AZDU01000036.1 GCF_001434815.1 Lactobacillus equicursoris DSM 19284 = JCM 14600 = CIP 110162 | reverse complement strand
GACGTATCGGTTCGACCCCGATCACCGCTATAGGTAAACGACTCTTCGGAGTCGTTTTTTGTTTTACTTACAGGGAATACCCGAATGGATTGTTAGTTGCACAGAAGTTTATTCAAGTAAAAATATTGATGCTCAAAAATTGACTCAACTAGGGAAATGCGCTCACAAAAATTTACTCAAGTAAAAAATTTTTTCTCAATATCTTACCCAACTAGGGAAATGTGCTCTCAAAAATTTATTCAAGTAAAATAATTTTTTCTCAATATCTTACTCAACTAGGGAAATGCACTCACAAAAATTTACTCAAGTAAAAAATTTTTTCTCAATATCCTACTCAACTAGCCAAAAGCCTGCACAAAAGCTTACTCAAGTACCAATTTCTTTGCACAAAAGTCTACTCAAGCAACCAATTATTCCTGGTAGTTGAGTAATTTTTGGGCCAGGAGATGGCTTACTTGAGTAAGTTCTTGAGCAGCTTTTTTCAAAAATCGCAGCAGTTGAGTAAATTTTGGGAGGCTTTTACATTTACTTGAGTAAGTTTATGTGCAATCTCTTAGCTATTTCTAAGTTAAGCAACACTAATTGTCCAAAAAATCCTCCTTGCAAAGTAAGTAAAAAGTGTTAAGATATAGTGCATAAGAAATGTAAGAAAAGCGTATTTTATCTAATTATTCTTAGAAAAGGAGGCAAAAGCATGATTAATCTGACTGTTAATACAATCAGGCTTAACGGTGTCGCTGCAAGAGCAAACCGCGTCATGCTTTCGCTGTCTTTTTAGGTACATTTAGAATTAGCAATAATTTAACAGCACAGTATTAAGTACACCCGGTTTATCGGCGGCATCGTTAACTGAAGATTTTTTGTTATGCGTGTTAGCTAAGAGGTAATAAGATGAACAAGGGTAAAATTTTAATGACTGGTGCTGTTATTTTTATGTGCGGGAGCATGCTGGCAGCTTGCGGCAAGAGCCAAGGGGCGGCTGTTAAGCAGAACCTCAACTGGATGACCAGCGCTGAAATTATCACTATGGACCCGTCCAAGGTAACGGACGCCACGTCCTTCCAGCAAATTGAAAATACGACAGAAGGGCTCTACCAATTGGGCAAAGACAGCGTGCCGGTGAAGGGCTTAGCCAAGAAGACTACAGTAAGCAAAGACGGCTTAACTTGGACTTTTGATATTCGGAAGGGGACTAAGTGGTCAAACGGAGAAACTGTGACCGCCAAGGACTTCGTCTACTCCTGGAAGCGGACGGTCGATCCTAAGACTGCTAGCCAGTACAGCTACATTTTCTCCGGAATTAAGAATGCAGATAAGATTGTTGAGGGGAAAAAGAAGGCTGATACGCTGGGCGTAAAGGCCGTAGGCAATTACAAGCTGAAGGTCACTTTGGAACACAAGATTCCATACTTCAAGCTCTTAATGGCCTTCCCAGTCTTCTTCCCAGAAAACCAGACTGCCATCGAAAAATACGGGTCAAAGTACGGTACGTCATCAAAGACGACTGTTTATAACGGGCCGTTTGTCCAAAAGGGTTGGACTGGGTCAAATCTGTCTTGGACCATGGTTAAGAACAAGGACTACTGGAATGCTAAGGCTGTAAAACTCCAAACCATCCACTTTGCCGTTGAAAAATCACCATCTACAGCTTACAACCTTTACCAAGATGGCAAGCTAGACACGGCTAGTCTCAGCTCTCAGGCTTCCAAGAACCTGCAAAAGTCTCCTGAATATGTTGTAAGAAAGGCTAACGGGACCACTTACTTCCAATTTAACCTGAAGCAGAAGAAGTTCCAAAGCACCAAAATGCGTCAAGCAATCTCCATGGCCCTAGACAGAGACGCTTTGGCCAAGACCCTGGGCGGCGGCTACACGGGTTCAAAGAACTTTACGGCTGCCGGCATGACCAAGGTGAACGGGAAAGACTTTACCGACTTGTCCCAAACCAAGGAAAGCCTGCTGGTTACTGGTCACCACAAAAAGCTTGCCCAAAGCTACTTTAAGGAAGGTTTGAAGGAACTTGATTTAAAGAAGCTGTCATTCACGGTAATTACTGCGGATGATGATACGTCCAAGTCAATCGGTGAATACTTCCAAAGTGCCATGGAATCAACTTTTGGCAAGCAAATCGACGTCAAGGTGCAAAGCCTGCCAACCAAGTCTTAGTTTGCCAAGATGGACTCAGGCAACTTTGAAGCCACGATCAGCGGCTGGAATGCCGACTTTGCTGACCCAATTTCCTTCCTAGACTGCATGACATCAACTAATGGCTACAACTCTGGTAAGTGGACCAACAAGACTTACGACAAGCTGGTTGCCGAATCTAAGACCACTTCAGACAGCAGCCAGCGGATGAAGCTTCTTGAAAAGGCCGAAAACACCCTGTTAGTTGACCAAGGGATTACGCCACTGATCCAAACTGGCAGCGCCTGGATGCTGAAGAGCAAGGTGAAGGGGCTGATCTACAACGGTTCATACTACTTTGAACATGTCTACATTGAAAAGTAGGCTACTGCTACACATCAATTGTAGAAAGACACGTAAATTGGTATAATTAAGGTAATAAATAGGGGGAACTCCAATTAACGAAGGAGCAAAAGAAAATGAAAAACTCAAACTCACCAATTTACAATATCTGGATGGTTGTCCTCTTGATTGCGGCTTACGTGTGGCCAGTCTTTGGGCTGGCACCGGCGATCTACCTCTTTATCAAGCGTAAGGATGAGAATCTTGTTCCTTTAAAGAACTGGATCACACTTGCCCTGATCTGGCAAATCGTCTTGTGGCTGCTCTTGATCCTGATATTTGTTTTCTTCAGTGCCGTTGCGGTCAACCGCGGCTAAGCGGGATGGCTGTTTAATCACATTATATTGCTCAAAAGCCAGTGCTTTGCACTGGCTTTTTGCTTACTTTAGCTAAAAGCATAACAATATCGCTATTTATGATTTCAAATAGAATGAATCGGTTACATAAAAAGGCACTATAGTTATTCTCACATAAATTTAACATAAGTACCAGGATTGCTTATTGTTAAGTGAATGTAAAACTGCTCCAGTACCGATGTAACCGCTACATTCTATGGAATGTTAAGCTACTGTAAACTAAGAAAAATAACGTTAAAATATTAAGCGATTTTCGGAAAATAGTAAAGATTTCTTCAAACTCAGGGCAGTATTTAAACAAAGTTAAGTATTTTACTTTGATTTAACATTTCTCCCTGAATGTATTTAACCTCCATTAATTACTATTTACTTAGTAAGAATTCAAGGAGGATAATTATGTCAGGCAAGAAAACTAGAGTAGTGGTTATCGCACTTGCTCTACTGGCTATAGTCGTAGGCTGCGTCATTGGCAGTTCAAAGGCAGACACTAAGGGTGTCTCTGGGACTGTTAACGCTGCTGGGTCTTCAGCCCTGTTGCCGCTAGTCCAAAGTGCAGCTAAAACATTTATGGATGAGAACCCAGACAGCGTGGTTAACGCCAACGGTGGTGGGTCCGGTCAAGGTTTACAACAAGTATCAGATGGGACAATCGATATTGGTGACTCTGATGTTTACGCAGAAGAAAAATTAGATAAAAAATCAGCATCTAAACTGGTTGACCACCAAATCGCCATCACTGCGATTGCGCCAATCGTTAACAAGGACGCCGGGATTAAGAGTTTGACCACCCAACAATTGATTGACGTCTTCACTGGTAAGGTTACTAACTGGAAGCAAGTTGGCGGCAACGACGTGAAGATCGTCCTGGTTTCCCGTCCAGCTTCATCAGGTACCCGGGTAACTTTTGAACAATACGCCCTAAAGAAGACGGTTAGTCGTTCCAACCAATCCCTGGAAACTGACGACTCTGGTACTTTGATTCAAATGATCCAAAGTGTTGAAGGTGCTGTTGGTTACGTAGCTTTGTCATACTTAACTGGTAAGCCAAACGTAACTGCTGTTGCCATCAATGGGGTTAAGCCAACTCTGCAAAATGTCTACAACGGCAGTTACAAGGTTTGGACTTACGAGCACATGTACACCAAGGGTCAACCTAAGAAGACTGCTGTTAAGGCCTTTTTGAAGAAAATGATGAGTAAGGATTACGAATCAAAGATTGAAGGCATGGGCTACGGTGTTGCTTCTAAGCTTTCAGACAAGGCTAAGAAAGAGCACAAGTAGAAGGGGAGTAATTTTTCATGGACAAGGTAGTTCAAAAAGCCATCGCCAGTGATAAACGCTGGCGGGCCGTATATATTGCTTGCGGGCTCTTGATTGTTGCTTTGACGCTTTTGATGGGAGCATTCCTCCTTTACCAAGGCAGTCAAACCTTTATCAAGGCTCACCACAGCATCTGGGAATTCCTGTTTACCAGTGACTGGGCACCGCTTGACAAGACTGGTCTGTTTGGCGGGAAAGTCGGTGCGGCTGTCTACATCGTTGGGTCACTTGAAACCTGTTTGTTGGCCTTAATCATCTGCTTACCATTTGCCATCGGCTCAGCAGTTTACATGACGGAAATTTCACCAAAGATCGGTGAAAAGTACTTCCGTCCAGCCACTGAAATCTACGTTTCCATTCCATCCGTTGTTTATGGTTGGTTTGGGATGACCAAACTGGTTCCATTAATCAAGAACATCTTCCATCCAGCCATGGGTGGGTACTCAGTCTTGGCCGCTTCCATCGTTTTGGCCATCATGATCTTCCCAACCATTACCACGGTTTCTGCTGACGCCATCAAGTCAGTGCCAATGAGCTACCGGGAAGGTGCCTACGGTTTAGGGGCAACCCGCTGGCAAGTTATCGGCAAGGTTGTTTTGCCAGCCGCTTCTGGCGGTATCTTAACTGGGATCATCCTGGGCCTAGCCAGAGCGATCGGTGAAGCCTTAGCTGTATCTATGGTTATCGGTAAGACTCGTTCATTCGCCTCAAACCTGTTGTCACCAACCAGCAACTTGACTAGTGCCATTGCTGCCGACATGGGTAACACGGCCCAAGGCGGGGAATACAACTTGGCTTTGTGGACCATGGCGCTTCTCTTGTTCATCATCTCAATCGTCTTGATCGTGCTTATTCACAAACTGGCTAATGGAAAGAAGGATAAATAATGAGCCGTGCTAAGAAAAAAGATCGGTTTATGACTGGCGTCTTCTACGCCATCGGCTGGATCATGCTAGCATTCTTGCTGTACTTGACATTCACCATCATTTTTGATGGTATTAAAGGATTCAGCCCAGACTTCTTAGGAGCTGCCGGCAACGGGATCTTTAACCAATTCTTTAACACCATTTACTTAGTTTTCCTTTCACTGCTGGTCTCTGTCCCAATCGGGATCGGCGCTGGGGTTTACCTGGCTGAATACGCCAAGGAAGGCAAGTTCTTGTCCATGGTGGAAGTAAGTATTGAATCACTTTCTTCCTTGCCATCCATCGTTATTGGTTTGTTCGGCTACTTGGTCTTCATTATGTGGACGGGGATGAGCTGGAACATCGTAGCTGGTGCCTTAACCATCTCAATTCTTTCAATCCCATTAATTACTACTGAAACTAACAACGCGATTCGCTCTTTGCCAATCGAATACAAGGAAGGTTCTCTGGGCCTGGGTGCAACCAAGTCAGAAACCATCAGAAAAGTTTTGATTCCAGCCGCCATGCCACAAATCCTGACTGGGGTGATCATGGCTGCAGGGCGTGGGTTTGGTGAAGCCGCTGCCTTGCTTTACACTTCTGGTCAATCCACTTACGTTAACTGGCATAACTTCTGGAAGATTACCTCTCCAACCTCACCTTTAAACCCATTCAGAAGTGGTGAAACTTTATCACTCCACATCTGGGTTATGAGAACTGAAGGGGCTTTGAACCCAAAGGCAACCGAAATTGCCAACTTTACCTCAGCTGTCTTAGTTATACTCGCACTGCTCTTTACTTTAGTTACCCGCCGCATTTCAGACAAGATGCGTAAGCGCAATAACGGAGGAAAATAAATAATGGAAGACAAGATTACTATCGAAAACCTGAACCTTTACTACAGCGATTTTCACGCTTTGCATGATGTAAACATGCACATCCAAAAGAACGAAATTACCGCCTTCATCGGGCCATCTGGTTGTGGTAAGTCAACTTTGCTTCGCTGCTTGAACCGGATGAATGACCTTGTTGAAGGCTGCCGGATTGAAGGCTCAGTTAAGTTAGATGGTACCGACATTTACGGCGGCGACTTGGATGTCACTGTTTTAAGGCAAAGAGTCGGCATGGTCTTTCAAAGACCAAACCCATTCCCAATGAGCGTTTATGATAACGTTGCTTACGGTCCTAAGATCCACGGCGTTACTGACAAGCAAGAACTTGACGAAATCGTTGAAACCTCTTTGAAGCAAGCTGCTATTTGGGACGACTTGAAGGACCGTTTGAACAAGTCAGCCTTGGGCCTGTCTGGTGGTCAACAACAACGTCTTTGCATCGCCCGTGCCTTGGCCGTTAAGCCAGAAGTCTTGCTGATGGATGAACCAACCAGTGCCCTTGACCCAATCTCTACTTCTAAGATCGAAGAATTGGCTTTACAATTAAAGAAGGATTACACCATCGTAATCGTTACCCACAACATGCAACAAGCGGTCAGAATTTCTGACAAGACTGGCTTCTTCTTGTTAGGTGATCTGGTAGAATTTGGTGAAACCGACCAACTCTTCTCCATGCCTAAGGATGAAAGAACTGAAAGATACATTACTGGTCGTTTTGGTTAAAGACCAGTAATGATGATCAGTTAGTTTTAGAAAGGTAGAAAAAATGACAAGAACAAGATTCGATAAAGAACTTGACAACTTGCAAAAGTCTATGGAAGACATCGGCAAGTTGTGTAAGGAAGCCATTTTAGAAGCAACCGACACCTTATTTACTGGCGACTACCATGAAGCAGAAGATTCAGTCAACCTGCACCGCCGCATCCACAAGAGCGAACGGGAAATTGAAGACAGCTGCTTGCGCCTTTTGATGGAGCAACAACCAGTTGCCTCTGACCTCCGGGTCATCAGCTCCTCTTTGAAGGCTGTTTACGACCTGGAAAGAATTGGGGAAATTGCCGCTGACATTGCTGAACTCGTTTTGAATGAACACCTGTCAATTGCCAATGACCAATTGAACCTTAAGTCCATGGTCCAAACCTCAACCAGCATGGTTGACGATGCCGTTACTGCCTTGTCCACCAAGAACCTGGATTTGGCCCAAGCCGTTATTGACCGCGACGACATTGTCGATGATGACTTTGATGATGCCAAAAAGGTTTTGATCAACAACTTCAGCAAGGATGGCAATCCAGAATACCTGATCAACCTGATGATGGTTGCCAAGTACTTGGAAAAGATCGGTGACCACGCAGTCAACGTTGCCAAATGGACCAAGTTCGTGACGACTGGCAAGGCCGGAAGATAAGTCTTGGAAAGTTTGCTAAATTAATATTCTTCCTGATCTATCTGCATAGCAAATCTTTCTAAGCTATAATTAGAGTAGCTATTTGCAGATAGATTAGGGAGAATTTTTTTATGACTGAAATCTGGTGTGTGGAAGATGACGAGAGCATTCGCGAAATCGAAATGTATACTCTCGAATCAATGAATTTCAAGGTCCGCGGCTTTGAAGACGGGACGACTTTTTTCAAGGCCTTGAGCGAAAAGCACCCGGACTTGGTGATCCTGGACTTGATGCTGCCAGATGAAGATGGGAGCGACATTTTGAAAAAGCTTCGGAGCAACTCATCAACTGAAGAATTGCCGGTGATCATTGCCAGCGCCAAGACTGCTGAATATGACAAGGTGAAGAACCTTGATTCTGGGGCAGACGACTACCTGACTAAGCCTTTTGGCATGATGGAAATGGTGTCCCGGGTCAAGGCAGTTTTAAGGCGAACCAACCATAAGAAAGAAGACAAGATCGAGAAAGACGGGATCAAGATTCTGCTCAAGCGGCATGAGGTTTATGTCAATGGCCAGGAAATCGAACTGACCTTGAAGGAGTACGGCCTTTTGAAGCTCTTGATCACCCACCCAGGGACCGTTTTTTCTCGAGAAGAAATTATGGATCAAATTTGGGAAACTGGTTTTTACGGCGAAACGCGCACGGTTGACGTTCACGTGAGAACCTTGAGACAAAAATTGGGTGAGGCTGGTAGCCATATCGAAACGGTGCGCGGGGTCGGTTATCGCTACCATGAAGGGAATTAATGTTTAAAAAAATATTTCGGGCAGTCTTTTTATCAACGGCAGTGATGCTGGTCTGCTCGGTGGTTTTGAGCGCGATTTTTTTAGGGATTGACTATGACCATAACGAAGTCAATGCCCTGGCTTCCCAAGCCGACTTAGCGGCCAGCGGGGTCAACAATGGTGGACGGAAGTACTTGACCCAGCTCAAGGGAGAAAACTACCGGATCACTTGGATCAACTCTAAGGGCAAGGTCCTCTACGATAATGAGGAAAACCCGGCAAAGATGGGTAACCACTCCAAGCGCAAGGAAGTGGCTGAGGCCATGAAGACGGGCGAAGGACAAAGCGAGCGCTACAGTACCACCTTGTCGACTGTCACCATGTACTATGCTAAAAAACTAAAAGATGGCGGCGTGATCCGGGTGGCGGTCACGCGGAATTCCATTTGGCAGACCATCTTGCAGCTAGTTACGCCAATGCTGATCATCCTGCTTTTGGCGGTTGTTGCTTCCTGGTTTGTGGCTAAGAAGATTTCCCAATCGATTGTTAAGCCGCTGAACCAGCTAGATTTAGATCAGCCGCTTGAAAGCAAGAGCTACGAGGAAATCAAGCCGCTACTGACTCGTTTGGACAGCCAAAACAAGCAGATTGCTGACCAGATGGAGCAGCTCCACCACCGGGAGAAGGAATTCAAGACCGTTACTGACGCGATGCAGGAAGGCTTGATCTTGATTGACCTAGACAACAAAGTTCTGCTGTCTAATCCAGCTGTGGTATCCTTGCTTGGCTCTAAGTCCAGCGAAGTCCTGCCAAACGACGTGAAAAAGATTATTGACCAAGACAAGCGCAATGTCCATACCGAAGGGATCGTGGAAAGAGAAGGGCGCAATATCGAGATTAGCGCCAGTCCAATTTTTTCAAGAGGGGTTCTCAAGGGGACGTCCATCTTGGTTATTGATGTGACTGAGGAATACCGGGAAGAACAGGTGCGCCGAGAATTTACGGCCAACGTGTCGCATGAACTAAAGACGCCGCTTCAATCCATCATGGGGTCGGCGGAACTTTTGGAAAACAACCTGGTCAAAGAAGAAGACCGGAAGTCCTTTTACCAGAAGATTCATGAGTCTTCAGCCCAGCTGTTGACCTTAATTGACGACATCATCCGCTTGTCTCACCTGGATGAAAATCCGGAATTTGAGGAAGTGCGGATGAACCTGAAGAGTCCAGTGACAGAAGCCATCGAGGCCTTGCAAGCATCAGCTGACAAACATGATGTGGAATTAAAGGCAGCCTTGGCAGATACGGAAATCAAGGCTAACTTCCGCTTGGTTTATGAAATTGCCTATAACCTGATTGACAATGCCATCCGCTACAACAACCCTGGTGGCCAGGTCAAGATCGCGGTCAAAGAAGTCCGGGGACAAGCCGTTTTACGGGTCTCTGACACCGGGATTGGGATTCCAATTGAAGCCCAAACGCGGATCTTTGAACGCTTCTACCGGGTTGACAAGTCCCATAGCCGGAAGACTGGCGGGACAGGGCTTGGTTTGTCCATTGTCAAGCACGCAGTCCAGCAGTGCCACGGGACCATTCGCCTGGAAAGTGAACTGGGCAAGGGCTCAACCTTTACGGTGGTCTTCCCTGCTTTAAAGCATGAAGACCAATAAAAAATGCTCGGCTTTGGCCGAGCATTTTTGCTGTTTAGGTATTATTTTTTACATTAATTATCCAAGTGGATCTGCAGCTGTCTTTGAAGCGGATAAACGGACAATTCACTACTATCCAAATCCGTCTTGTGCATGTCGATGGCGTGGATGTCGGAATTTTCGTAGGTGGTGTAGTAGTAGATTCCCTTTTCTTGGTTCATGCAAGAGGAATAAATGGTGTATTCGTACTTGCCTGGGGTTACTTCACACAGGCCCTTGACCTGCTCAACTGAGTAGAGGATCTTCAAAAATTGGTTGACGGAGCTGACTTCGTCGCTCTCACCTTGGCTGTTAAATTTGGTGAAGACGCAGCGGATAAAGCGGGACTTGCTAGACAAGTCGCCTGGCAGACCCAGGCCGCCCATGCCGCGGGAATATTCGTCTAATTCTACACCTGGACCAAAGGTGTGTTCCTTGTGGTGGGCAGAGAGGGCAAAGTAGTCGTTTAGGGCAAACTTCATGATTGGGAATGGCGGGTTGTTGGTCATGACCCCAACCGGGTTGTCATAAACATGCAAGCCGTCTTTCATGGATTCAACGACGATAGCGCCGGTCTTGTCGGCGATCATCCAGTGCAGGGTTGAGAGCGGGAAGTCTTTAGAAAAAGCCTCGTTTGAAATAGAGATCTCGCTTAATTCCTTTTTAGCCTCAGCTAGGTCTTGGCAAGTGCCCAGAATGTAAGGGATCAGCTCAAAAGAGGTGATGTTCTTTTTCCCTTCTTGGTCGTCAAAGTAGTAGGCGTTGCCTTCAAAGTTGAGGCCAGCCATCGCCAAGCCCTTTTCGTTGACGGCATCATAGTAAAGGGGATAGTTGCCCGCGACCGTGGACATGCCGATGATGGCGTAGTGGGTGGACAAGTCATCGACCTTCCGCATTGGGAAAACGTAATTGCGCGGCGTAACCGTCACGGTTTCATTGTAGGAAAAATCTAAGTCTAAGTTGCGGCCAAAGTAGTGGTCCGCAGTGTGATAGGTAATTGCTGTACACATAAAAGTTTTACCTCCTTACAATTTGTATTATAGGTTCCTGCTCAAAAAGTTCAAGTCTTAAAAAATAGGAAAAAACTGCTACACTTATTTTTAGATAGTTAACAAATTTACTGAGAAAGAAGTGGGTGCCTTGGCCAAGTCCCTGGTTGAGCCAGCGGCGGAGGAAATTGTTAAACTGTAAGCATTTTCGTGTTTTTTCCCTAAAAATTGGCTATGATTAAGGTAGATAAATTGCGAGTTATTTACTTTAGAAAAACGGCAGGTGGGGAAAATGGCCTATATCGATGTGAAAAAATTGACCAAAAGCTACCAAATGGGGGCCAATACCATTTACGCCAACCAGGATCTGACTTTTGCGATCAATGAGGGCGAATTGGTGATTATCTTGGGGGCATCCGGTGCCGGCAAGTCGACTTTTTTAAACCTTTTAGGCGGGATGGACCAGGCGGATTCTGGCCAGTTGGTCGTTGACGGAACGGACTTGGTCAATTTGAGTGAGTATCAGAAAACCGAATATCGGCGAAAAGACGTTGGCTTCGTTTTCAGTTTTACAACCTGATACCCAACCTAACGGCCAAGGAAAACGTGGAGCTGGCCGTAGAGATTGCGGGTAGTCATTTGGATGCAGGAGACGTCTTAACCAGCGTGGGCTTAAAAAACCGGATCGACAACTTCCCTGTACAATTGTCGGGTGGCGAGCAGCAGCGGGTGGCCATTGCCCGGGCGGTAGCCAAGCAGCCAAAACTCCTCTTGTGCGATGAGCCAACGGGGGCGCTAGACTATGAAACGGGCAAGCAGGTCTTGCTTTTACTCCAGGACATGGCACGGAAGAAGGGGACGACGGTCGTGATCGTGACCCACAACGCGGCGCTGGCCCCAATTGGCGACCGGGTGATCCACTTAAGGGATGCCAAGGTGGAAAAAGTGGAATTGAACCCGCATCCCCAAGACATCCAGACGCTAGAATACTAGGTGATCCAAATGAAGCTGAAGAAGTATTGGAAGACGGTCTTTTTGGCCATGACCGGGTCGCCGGGCCGCTTTTGGTCCATTGTTTGTCTGCTAGCTTTAGGCAGTGCCACTTTGTTTGGCCTCAAGGTCACGGGGCCCAACCTGGAGAGTGCCGGGCAGCAGGTGGTCCAAAAGCAAAAAATGGCAGACTTTCAAGTCGTGTCGAATTTGGGCTTTTCCAAGAGCGACCAAATTGAACTAAAGGGGCAAAAGGGCGTAACGGCCGACTTTGCCTATGAGGAAGAGGGAACTTTGGGGAATAAGGCGATCAGACTTTTTTCCCTGCCAAAAATCTCAAAACCCATCCTGGTCAAGGGGACTCTGCCCAAAAAGAATAATGAGGTGGCCCTTAGCGCCAACTTGCAAAAGCAGTACAGGCTTGGGCAGAAAATTACCATCTCCATGGACAAGAGCAGTCAACTGAAAAGCAAAACTGGCAAAGTGACGGTCACCGCCTTTGTTCAAAATCCCGAATTTTGGGCCAACAACCTGCTGGGGACCAGCACCAAGGGGACTGGGACCCTTGAGGCCTACGCCTACCTGCCGAAAACGGCTTTTTCTGGCGATTACACGGTTGCACGGATTCGCTACCGCAATTTAGCCAAGTACTCTTTTGCCAGTTCCGCTTATCAAAAAGCCATCAAGACCCGGCAACAGAAGCTAACGACCTTGCTTGCGGATAATGGAAAAAAGCGGCGCAGGGAGCTGGTTAGTGTGGCTAATAAAAAGCTTCAGGCCAGTCAAAAGCAGCTTGACCAGCAAAGCAGCCAATTAAAGCTGGCTAAAATGGCTGGTCAAGACGTGACAGCTGCAGAAGCCAAACTTCAGGCTGCTCAAAAAGAACTTAATAGGCAGAAGAAAGAGATAACTTCACTCCCGCAAGGGACTTACTCTCTCTACACTCGGTCGACCTGGCCGGGCGGGGACGGCTACAGTTCTTACAAAAACGAAGTTAATGCCGTGAAGGCAGTGGCCAATGTCTTCCCGATTATTTTTTACCTGGTGGCGGCGCTCGTCGTCTTCACCACCAGGACCCGCTTTGTTGACGAGGAGCGGCAGAATTCGGGTTTGCTGCGGGCCTTGGGCTACAGCAAAAAGACCGTAATGGGCAAGTTCGTGATCTACGGCCTGGTGACCAGTATCCTAGGCAGCGCAATTGGCGTTATCCTCGGCAACTACCTGATCGCCCCGGTCGTCAACAAGATTTGCGTGCGGGGGATGATCATCCAAAAAGTGGTGCTCGGCGTCTATCCAGGCTATCTGGTTTTGATTCTGCTTGCGGCCTTGCTTGCCGCGGTTTGGCCCAGCTTCTGGGTGGCCAGACGGGATCTGAAAGATGTCCCCGCAAGCCTGCTTTTGCCCAAACCGCCAGCTGCGGGCTCTAAGATTCTGCTTGAAAAAATCACTTTTGTCTGGAACTACCTGTCTTTCCAAGGCAAGGTGACGGCGCGGAATATTTTCCGCTACAAGCAGCGGATGCTGATGACCATTTTTGGCGTGGCGGGATCGGTCGCCTTGCTTTTTACGGGTCTGGGCATCCGGTCGGCGATTTCCGGTATTGTGAACCGGCAGTATCAGGAGATTTTTTCCTATGATTTACTGGCTGTTGAGAAAACTGGATTTAGCTCCAAGGCAAAGAAAAAGCTGGAGCAAAAGGTCAACCAGCTGGGGCAAAGCGAGTGGATCTACTATGAGACCAGTGATAACTTCGTCAAAGGCAGCAGTGAATCGCAGACAATATCCCTGATCGTGCCACAAAAAGCCCTTAAGCTGATCAACCTGGATAACCGGAAATCTGGTAAGAAGATTGCCTTGCCCAAAACAGGTGCGGTAATTTCGGAAAAATTGGCTAAGCTGGCCGGGGTTAAGGTCGGGGACATGTTGTCCGTTAACCTGGCTGGCCAAAAGCGGCAAGTCAAGGTACGCGCCATCTGCGAGATGTACGCTGGCCACTACCTCTTCATGTCGAAGACGGCTTTTGAAAAAGCGACTGGCAAGAAGTACGAGACTAATAGTGCCCTGGTCAAGCTGAAAGGTGCTAAAATAGCGGCAAGCAGTAAGGCACTGCTGAAATTGTCCGCTACGCAAGCCGTGATCCAAAACCAGGCAATGATCACCAACCTCAAGCAGACAGTTAATTCTCTCCAGACGGTGATGATTATTCTGCTGATTCTATCGATCCAGCTGGCTGTTGTCATCCTCTACAACCTGACCAACATCAACGTGTCTGAGCGGGTGCGGGAACTGTCAACCATCAAGGTTTTAGGCCTGCACAATCACGAAGTGACCAACTACATTTACCGGGAAACGGCGGTTTTGTCCATTATCGGAATTTTTGCTGGGCTGCTTTTAGGCAGAATTATGGACCTGAAAATCCTGGAAATGATGGCGGCCGACGCGGTGATGTTTGATCCAGCGGCACCCTGGTTCGTGTACCTGGCGCCTTTTGCCGAGATCATCATTATCTTGGGGATCTTGTGGATGGTCGTTGACAAAAAGCTGTCCAAGATCGATATGCTGGGAGCTTTGAAAGCGGTCGATTAACATTTTACCTATATTTAATCTAAGGAATAAAAGCAATTTAACATCCTAAACTTATGCTAATAAGTGAAGGAGGAAAAGGGCATGACTCGCATTAGATTATGTAAGCCGGCGAACCCAAAGTTAAGCTACTGGAGCGTTATTGCCTTCATGATCTTAGGCATCATCGCTACTGCCTTCTTAGGCCTGCAGGCGTAGGAAATTATCTACCGTATCACTTTCTCAGTACTCAAGAACTCTATAACTCTATAACTCATCATAAAACTCAAAGTAATAAGCCATGGCAATAGGTGCCATGGCTTATTTGTGTGTATACTTAATTAAAAAGCCGCTGAGAACTTTGAAAGAGTTTAACGGTTCTGTAAGGAGTTCTTGTTCTAGCAAGAGCTCCTTTTCTTTTTATTATAATGTAATTTTATAACGGAATTTGAGCTTTGTAGAAAGTTTCAAGTGATTTACAATAATCTGCAAATTTTAAAAATGTAAATGTCTTGTAATACTTCTTTGCTACAATTACTTCCAGAGGTCGCTGACAAAGTAGGTTAGCGCCGTCCAAGTCACTAGCGGCAAGTAGTGGCCATAGTCATCCCTGCCGTTTTTCAGGAGCCTTTTAGCCTCAGCTTGATCAACCAGCTTGAAGTCGCCAAAAAGCTCGGTGCCTTCAGCCCCGTTGTGGTTGAGCTCAGACAAATCGTCCACATGGACCACGGCCTTGACCAGGGCGTTGCTCTCATCGCTGAAGCCGGTCGCGGTAAAGACCAGGTGCGAGAGGACCTCCATTTGGTCCGTGTCCTTCACGGTCAAGCCGGTCTCCTCCTTGATTTCCCGCTTCATAGCGTCCAGAATCGGATTTTCCTTTTTCAAATCGGCGGGGTCGATCAAGCCTGCCGGCAGGCCCAACATGTAAGAGCCAGTCGGGTAGCGGTATTCGTAAAAGAGCAAGAGCTTGTCTGCTTGGCCTTGTTCCTTGACGATGACAAAAGCCGTTGCGGCGTCGGGAAGCTCCTTGCCTAATTTGTCCTTGTCCATGTAGGCAAAAAGGGTATCCGGCTTTCTGCGCGAGGCGTCATAGTAGTGGACGCCGTTTTCATAGGCCAGGTCGTAGAGATTCAAAAATTTGGTAGATGCCAAAGCCTTGCTTTGGTCACGGTTAAGCTTAGGTTCTTTCAACTGCATTGCCTCCTTATATCTACTTTAATTTTACTTCAAATTAGCAGAAAAAGATTTTTTATAAGCAAAAGATGAATGGAAAAGTAATGAAAAAAGCAAAGAGTATTGAAATCATGGCCTTAGCCGCGCTTCTTCTTGGGGGGTGCGGGCAAAACCCGACCAAAACGAGTAAAAAGGCGACGACCAAAACCACCCAGACCAAGCAAAAGGCGACTGGCGCCTTGGCCAAGCTGAGCGCGGGGCGGGATTTGCTATATTGGACGGTCTACTGGGATATCGACAATCCTTGGAAGACGATCAAAAAGGAGGCCAGCAATATTGAAGCGATCGGCAACTTTGCGGCGCTTTATGATGAAACCAATAACAACAAGCTTTTTCTCGCCGACGGGTCCAAGACCCTGGACAAGCGGATGGAAAGTAACAGCCAAACCAAGCAGATCGATCGCTACATGACCGTGGTTAACGACACTAAGACCAGTGACAAGAGCACGGACCTGGTTGAGAGCCTGATCGGGACTAAGGCTAAGGCGCAGAAACACGCTAAAGAAATCGTGGCTCTGGCCAAGAAGAATGATTTTAACGGCATCGAGATTGACTACGAGCAAATCCGCGACAACACCAGCTTGTGGAAGGAATTTATTGCTTTTGAAAAATACCTCTACAAACTTTGTAAGCAAGACAAGCTGAAGCTGCGGATCATCCTGGAACCTTCGACGCCGGTGTCTAAGATTAGCCTGCCTAAGGGGCCAGAATACGTGGTTATGTGCTACAACCTATACGGCTACGGCACTGAGCCTGGCCCCAAGGCCAACTATAAGTTTTTGAAAAAGACTGCCAAGGATTTTGAAAAGCTGGGCAATGTTTCATACGCCTTGTCAAATGGCGGCTTTGACTTCGACGGCGACACGGTCATTTCCGTAACGACTAGCGACATTAACAAGCTTTTGAAAAAATACAAGAAGACGCCTAAGCGCGACTCAAAGAGCGGGGCGCTCTACTTCACTTACGGTACTCACACCGTTTGGTATGCGGATCACACGACCCTGCTCAAGTGGGCGCAGTGCCTGGACAAGGCGACCGGCCACAAGGTCGGCATCAGCGTTTGGCGGATGGAATAAGAAAAAGCGAAGACGAATGTCTTCGCTTTTTAGTTTGGGTTACTAAAAGTCTGGCGCTACTTGTCAGCCAGGTAGCCGCGGAGCAGCTTTAGCCCGCCAACCGGCGTGCAGAAGGCGGAATCGTTGCTGGTCGCTTTTTTCCAGACATCATCCAGGTCAAACCAAGCCACGCCTGAAACTTCTTCTTCCTGCAAGACGAGGTCTGCGATGTCAACCGGCTTGTCGTAAACGTGGACGAAGGCAACTTCCCGGTTATGGAATTCGCTGCCGTGGAAGACTTCGTCGTAGTTATTATGGAAGGTTCCGATAAAAGTAAAATCGCCAGGCGCCGCATGGATGCCCAATTCTTCGCCAAGTTCACGGATAATCGTTTCAAGTGGCTCATCGCCGGCGTCAATGTGGCCAGCCGACGAAGTGTCATAGCATCCCGGGTAGGAGTCCTTAATGTCCGACCGCTTTTGGAGCAGGACTTCCCAGTCGCTTTCCGTGTTGCTTTTTCTCACAATCCAAACTGAAGCCGTCCGGTGCCACACGCCGTCTCTGTGCGCTTCTTCTCTTTCAACGGTTCGGCCGAGCGGCTTGCCCGTTTCGTCAACAACGTCTAAAATTTCCATTTTTTGCCTCACAATCTATGTAACCAGTGTAACACGACCTGCAAATTTAAACATTTTTCTCTGTTGAAAAAATAATGAATGCGCTATAATAGAGGTGGAGATAGAAACTTCACCGGAGGCGATTATGATGTTACGCAATGAACGTGGAGAAAGAATCTTGATGAGAATGCCAGTGAAGGGTGACATGGCTTTGACTTTGTCAAAGAGACACAGTGATGAGCATGAATTGCCAATTCACCATCACCACCACCATGTACACCGCAAGCTCTTGGCATTAGCTGGTTTGGCACTGATTTGCCACCACTTGAAAGATTAGGAGTATTTAAAAGATGATCTGCAGGGATGCAGATCATTTTTTGTTAGATGGGGACCTACTATATAAGGCATGGGATTCCCCCAAGCTTAGTTAGCCAGGCCGAT
>NZ_AZDU01000035.1 GCF_001434815.1 Lactobacillus equicursoris DSM 19284 = JCM 14600 = CIP 110162 | reverse complement strand
TTTTAATATACTCTGCTATTGGGTGCTTACGTTGCTTAAGCGTAACGGCCTTTTCTTGTTGAAATACTAAAGCACATAAAAAAGCTGACCTTGCGGTCAGCTTTTGTTGTATCTCATTAATTATTTTGCTGCTTCATTTTTCTTGTTGAGGGCCTTGCTGAAACCGTAGAGGACAGCGAAGGTAATCAAAGCCGTGATCATTGGGACCCGGTAGCTTTCCAGGCACAGCAGCAAGATGATCATGCTGATGAAGAAGGCCAGGACCAGGTAGTCCAGATATGGGAAGAGTGGGAGTTTAAACTCGTGCTGCTCTTCTTTAGGCGTCTTCTTCCGATAGACCAGGTGGGTTAAGGTCATGATGATCCAGATGATCAGGAACATGCTGGTCGCAATTGCAGAGATAAAGCTAAAGGCTTCATCGCCCATGATCAGGGTCAGGATTGGGGCGCAGGCGATCAAGAGTGCTGAGAAGCAGAGGGCTCGCAGTGGCAATTGTCTGTGATTTAAGTGCCCGAAGAAATTGTTCCACTTGCCTTCTCCTCCTAAAGTCACGGAGAAAAGCAGGCGGCCGGCGCTATAGATAAAACTGTTGGTCGAGGAAATAGCAGCCGTGATCACGACAAAGTTGATCAGGTTGCCGGCCCCGGAAAAGCCAGCGCCGTTTAAGGCTTGGACAAAAGGTGAGCTGGCGACCGTTACCTTGTTCCAAGGCAGGATGACTAAAATAGCCACGATTGCCAAGACATAGAAGAGGATGATTCTGACTGGCAGTTCGTTGATGGCGCTCTTGATGGTCTTGTGCGGGTCCTTAGCTTCTGAAGCTGTCAGCCCGATCAGTTCCACCCCGATGAAGGAGAAGATGACCATTTGGAAGGCTTGTAAAAAGCCGCCGGCACCCTTAACGAAAAAGCCGTTATTGTACAAGTTGCTCAAGCTGACTTGCCCGTACTGGGTCTTTTGCCCAGCGACGAGCATGTAGCCGGCGAACAGGACGAAGAAGACGATCATCAAGATTTTGATGATGGCAAAGGCAAATTCCAAATTCCCGAAAAAGCGAGCCGAAATCAGGTTGATTACCAAGAGCACTGCTACCGACAAGATCCCTGGCAGCCAAGTTGGCAAATGGGGGAACCAGGCCTTGAAGTAGATGCCCAAGGCTGTCGTTTCCGCCATGGCCAGGATGATCCAGCTGAGCCAGTAGAGGTAGCCGGTCACCTTGCCGATCGAGGCGCCAAGATATTTTTCAATAAATTCAATATAGGTGTGCTTCTTTAAATCCGAAATGATCAATTCACCCAGGGCCCGCATCAAGATGAACAGCATCAAGCCGACGATGATGTAGATCAAGATGACGGATGGGCCGGTCTTTTGGATGGAATTGCCTACCCCCAAGAAGAGCCCGGTGCCGATCGTGCCGCCCAAGGCAATCAGCTGGATATGGGCATTGGTCAAAGACCGCTTATAAGTCGTTTGTTCGCTAGTTTGTTTCTTTTCTTCCATAAAGCCTCCATTTAGTTACATGAAATATTTTAACACAGGCTAAATGAAAGTGAAATTAATTTAAGTATCAGGGGACAATCTGTTAAAAATCTTAACTTTTGACCGGGACTATTGCCTCTTTTTCCTTAAGAATGAGATAATTACGTAATAAGGGATTGTTTTAAAGGAGAAAAGGAAAAATGTACGGCATCATCAACAAGTCAGCAGAATGGCTGCTAGCAGACGACTTAACATCCCGGACTGATGAAGTCCTGTACGGCTGGGCCGTGAAGGCAACTGATAAAAAAGCAGATTACTGGTACGTGACCACCCACTATGGCTATGAAGGCTACCTACCCAAAGAGGCGGTGACCACGGTCAACCTAGTGGAACTAAAGACCCGGCTGCTGAAAATGATTACCCGGCCAGCTATCGACGTCTTGAGCTTGCCCAAGGTGTCATCAGAAATTTTAACCACCCTTTACCGGGGTTCTTTTGTCAAAACGACTGGCAATGAGACAGACGGCTATGTCGAAGTCGAACTGGTCAGCGGCATGACCGGCTGGGTGTCGCACACGGCCATTGGCGAAAGACAAGACGAAGACGACTACTTGTGGAGCGAGAACCCAGACTACTTCTTGCTGCAGGGCAAGCCTGATGAAGACAGCTTCAGGGCCGCCGTGGTTGAAACGGCTCAAAAGTACCTGGGCGTCCAGTACCGCTGGGCGGGGAAGACGCCGCTGGGGATCGACTGCTCAGGGCTGGTCTTTATGTCCTATATGCTGAACGGGGTCTTGATCTGGCGGGATGCCGAAATCAAGGCCGAGTGGCCGATCCACGAGATCGGCTTTGAAGAGCTTTTACCAGGGGACTTGATCTTCTTCCCAGGCCACGTGGCCATGTACATCGGCCAGGGCAAGTACATCAACTCCACCGGCTATTCCGAGCACTTTGGCGTGGCCATTTCCAGTCTAAGAAAAGAAGACCCTGACTACCGGGAAGACCTCTTCAAGATGATCTCAGGCTGCGGGTCCCTTTTTTAAAAGAAAAAGCAAAAGGCAAAACTAAGAAACAGAAAAATAGCAAAAGAAAAAAGATTGCCGTGAGGCAATCTTTTTCGTTTCTATTATTTAGCAAAGCCGTTTGGGTGCTTTTGGTGCCAGTTCCAAGCGCTGGCGATGATGTCGTCAACGTTTTCGTGTTGTGGCTGCCAGCCCAGAACCTTGCGGGCCTTGGTGGAGTCAGCAACGAGTGAGTCAGGGTCGCCGCCGCGGCGAGGCCCGATAGTGTAAGGGATGTCGATGCCAGTGACCTTGATAGCAGCGCGGAGGATTTCCAAGTTGGAGAAGCCGTTAGCCGTGCCCAGGTTGAAGACGTCGCTTTGGTTGGTTTCCATCAGGTGCTTCAAGGCCAAAACATGGGCGTCGATCAGGTCTACGACGTGAACGTAGTCGCGGACGTTGGTACCGTCTTTGGTGTTGTAGTCATCGCCAAAGATGGTGAAGTTGCCGTCGCCTGACAGGGCAGCCTTCATGATGTTTGGAATCAAGTGGGTTTCTGGGTGGTGGTCTTCACCGATTGACCCGTCGAGGCTAGCGCCGGCCACGTTGAAGTAGCGCAGGGCGATGGACTTGATGCCGTTAGCCTTGTCAGCCCAGTGCATGATCTTTTCCATCATCATCTTGGTTTCCCCGTAAGGGTTGATAGGGTTAAGTGGGGTTTCTTCGGTGATTGGCAGGGTCTTAGGGATGCCGTAGGTGGCAGCACTGGAGGAGAAGACGAGGTACTTCACGCCAGTTTCTTCCATGGCTTCCAAAAGGCTGATCATGCCAGAAACGTTGTTCTTGTAGTACTTCAGAGGCTTTTTCACAGATTCGCCAACCAAAGAGTAAGCAGCAAAGTGCATTACAGCTTCGATTTGTTCATCCTTCAAAACCTTGGCAACAGCTGGGGTGTCCAGGAGGTCAACTTGGTAAAACTTGGCTTTTGGGTCAACCGCTTCTCTGTGCCCGGTAAAAAGTGAGTCCAATACAACAACATCATTGCCATCGGCAACTAACCGTCTAACTGCGTGTGAGCCAATGTAGCCCGCACCGCCAACAACTAAAATTTTCAATTATTTACTCCTTTTCAGTTAATAGATACTTTTGCAAAACCTATCGTACAAGCCTAGTATAGCAGAAAATAGCACTTATAACACGGACATTTATAAGGCAATCGCCTTGTTGGCTTTTGGCAAGAGGCTGGCCGGAATGGCCTGGTGCAGGCGCCAGATAAAGGAAACCGGTCGCTCGCCCTGGCTGGAGACATAATCGGCATTGCCCAGGAAGGTATAAGGAGCCGTATAGGTTCCCTGCTGTTTGAATTCTCTGACGAAAAGCGAAATCTGATTGCCCGTCTCGCCCTGGTGGAGATAGCGCTGAATCTTGGGACTGGTCAGCCGGTCCTGGCTCTGGCTCTGCCAGTGGAAGAGGTAGGAATTGATGGCATAGTCCTCGTACATGGTTGACGGGGAGAAGTCCTTTTCGCTCTTGTTCAGGTTGATCAGGAAGATATCGGTCTTTTTATCCGCGAAATACTTAACCCCTTCCCGGAATTCCGGGGACTGGTCCTGGTTGAAGTAGTCAAACGCGGCCATGATCTGGTTGATATTGTAGCGGCAATGGACTTCCAAGGGACAGGCGAAGGGATACTCATTGGCCTTTGGTAGCAGCTTCAGCTGCTGTTGCCGGTAGCGGAGGACTTCTAGCAGCTCTTCTTTGACGAAGTCTTCCTTCAAGAAGGCCGCGATCCCTTCATGCAGATCCTGAAAGCCCATCTGGGCCGGCTTCTTCTTGTAGAAGCTGTAGTAGAGCATCCCCAACATCAGGCGCTCATTCTCGCTAACCGCCTCGCTTGGCTGCTCCAGATAAGCCAGCCAGTAGTCCAGCAGGCTCTTGGAATCAATATGGAAGAAATTGCTGAACTTCTGGTAGACCTGGTTGTCCACGTCCCGGTCATCTTGCAAAAGTCCTGCCCACTTCTTCAGGCGAAAGAGCGAGCGTGAGCCGTTGCTTTGGTAAAAGTCGTAGAGGCTTAAATCATAGGCATCCAGGAAGTTGGCTAGGGTCAGCTTTTCGCCCGTGTCTGCTTCAAAAGTCTTTACACGCTGGGTCAGGCCCAGTTTGTTGGCGGCATTTTGCTTCAGGTTGTCAAGGATATAGCGCTTGGCCTCAGGCTCCAGCTCCAGGTAGCAGGATGATGGCAGGTGGGGAAAGTCGTCCTTGATCTCGCGGTTTAAAGAGCGCCCTTGGCCGATCAGTGCCCGGAGCTTGGCTTGGTAATTGTAGTGGCGGTTGGCTTGGCCAATGAAGTCCAGGACCGTCAGGCAGTCCTTGCCTGGACTAAGCCGCAGCCCCCGCCCCAGCTGCTGGAGGAAGATGGTCGGACTTTGGGTTGGCCGCAGGAAGAGGATGGTGTTGACACAGGGGATGTCCACCCCTTCGTTGTAGAGGTCCACGATGAAAATAAAGTTGATCTTGCCAGCAGTCAGGTCGCTTTTGACCCGGCGGCGGTCAAGAGCGCTGCTTTGCCCGGACAGGGCCGCGGCCTTGATGCCGGCCTGGTTGAAGCAGGTGGCCATGAACTCGGCGTGCTTGACGCTGACGCAGAAGCCCAGGCCCTTGACGTCATTTAGATCGTTGCAGTAGCGGCGGACGTTCTTGAGAACCAGCTTGGCCCGGGCATCGTTAGCTGTATAGACGTTTTCCAGCTCGCTGACCTCATACTGCCCCCGGCTCCACTTGAGCTTGGAGTAGTCGACATTGTCGGTGACCCCGAAATACTGGAAGGGGCAGAGCAATTGCCGATCGATCGCCTCGCCCAGCAACATTTCAGCCGCGACCCGTCCGTCGAAGTATTTCAGCACGTCCTGGCCGTCCATCCGGTCCGGGGTCGCCGTCAGGCCCAGCAGAATCTTGGGCTGGAAGTGGCTGAGCAATTGCTGGTAGGACTTGGCGGCGGCATGGTGGAACTCGTCGACGATGATGAAGTCATAGTAGTCGCTGGGCAAAAGGTCAGCCATTTTGTCAGAGTTGAAGGACTGGATTGAGGTAAACAGGTGGTCGTAATTTTCCGGCTTGCAGCCGCCGACATTGAGCTGGCCAAAGTTGAAGTCGTTAAGGACCTCACGGAATTTCTGCCGGCTCTGCTCCAGGATTTCCTGGCGGTGGGCGACGAAGAGGAGGCGGGCGGCGGGATGCTTGGTCAAATAGCGCTTGAAGTCAAACGCCGCGATGATGGTCTTCCCAACCCCAGTCGCGGCCACGAGCAGGTTCTTGCAATGGCCGTAGACTTCCCGTTCAGCCTGCAGCTGGTCCAGGATCTCCTGCTGGTAGCTGTAGGGACGGATGCTGCTTTCCAAGTGGAAGTCGGTCTGGGCTTGCTTGTTCAGCTCCGCTTGCAGCTTTTGCCGGCAGCTTTCGCTTTGAGGGTCAAAAGTCTCAAAAGAGGGGTCGTTCCAGTAGCTCTCGAAGGAAACGGCGAACTTGTTGACGATGTCAAAGGACTCCTGCTCGGTTACCTTGACGTTCCATTCAAGGCCCGTGGTCAGCGCGGCATTTGACAAGTTGGATGAGCCGATATAGGCCGTGGAAAAGCCAGTCTCCCTTTTAAAAAGATAGGACTTGGCGTGCAGGCGGGCGTGCTGGGTTTCGTAGTTGATCTTGACGGTGGTATTGGGCAGCTGGCTTAGGGTTAAGATGGCCTTGTAGTCGGTTGCCTGGGTGTAGGTCGTTGCGATCACCCGCAAGTGGTGGCCAGCTTGGCAGAAAGCCGTCAGGTCACTCAATAGCGGCCGGATGGCGGACCACTTGATGAAGGAGACAAGGAGATCGACCTGGTCGGAGGAGGCAATTTCCTTCTTGATTTCGCTGAGCATGCTGGGCTCATTCTTGCTCCCAGTAAACAGGGCATTCTCCACCAAAGAGGTCTTGGGGCGGATTGGACTGATCTTCTGGGCCCGGCTCATCTTCTGATAGATGGAGGTCAGGATCTCGCCCTTTTCCAGAATCTGCAGGTCCTGATAGTCAGCCTCTTTGGTATGCTGGGCAACCTGGTCAACGATTGAGTTGGCCAGGCGGATCTGGGCCAAGAGGGCTTCCTTGTCCTGACCGGACTTGAAGCTGTCGCGCAGGTAGTGCAGGCCTGACCGGATGACCTGGGACAGGTAGATGGTTAAGAGCTTGCGGGCGTCATCGGCGTTCAGCTTGTCCAAAGTAATCTGGTAGTGGTCCTTGTCCAGCCGTGCCAGCTGATCCAGGATTTCTTGGTTGATGATTTGTTCGTAAAGGCCGTCTTTCAGCATGCTTTCCCTGCTTTCTGAAGTAGTTTGCCTTAATTGTATCAGGTTCGGGAGGAAATGATGATTAATAGGCGAGAAATTTTGACAAACGAGATATATGGTATTACAGTGAAAAAAGAAAGGGGTGAGTAAAAATGAAGAAAATGCAGGAACGCCTGTCCCACATGTACCCACCGAAGATTTATTGGGCAATCGTAGTTTGTCTGGTTGCATCGTTGCCAGTGATTCTGCTACTTTCCCATCTTGGTTATGCAAGCGTAGCTAATTGGATTGTAATAATTGCTGGCATGTTTCTTGCTGACATTCTTCTGATGACATTTACTAAGCATGGTCTGAATTTTGTAGTAGCCAGTATTTTGGCTTTGGTAATTACCATTATTATTGCGGCCGTGCTTATCTTTTACATCATGTCATCCAATAATTTATAAGTAAGCAAAAGGAGCTGTCTTCCACAAAGAAGCAGCTCCTTTCTTATTTAGTCGAATTAACCCAGCGAAAGCCGGCCGCGATCAGCCAGATGGCACCGCCCAGCAGCAGCAGGGTCCAGCTTGCTCCCCACTTGCCAGTAACTAGGCTGACTGCCAGGTAGATCACGGCCCAGACGAGCCAGTAGATCAGATTAATCTTTTTCCGCTTAGCCTTTTTAGCTTCAGCATCATTAGCCTCTTCTTCTGGGTCAGGCGTATCGTCGTCTGTTAACTCATCAGCCGGGACATCATAGAAGACCGCTAGCTTAGCGATATAGCCGATTTCCGGCACTTTGTCGCCACTTTCCCAGCTGGCCACTTCGCTTTCGCTGGTGAACAACTCCTGGGCTAGCTCCGCTTGGCTCAGCCCCTTTTCTTCTCTTAACTTCTGTAATTTCTTGGCAAGGCGCATGGTTTCCTCCATAACTCGTTTTTTCCATTATAACGCAAAAAAGCTCCCGCCTCTTACCGGCAGGAGCTTTCGCGTTGTTCAGTTTTTTAGTCAGTTAATTGTGTTCAGTTTAATGTTTGTTATTAGTATTCTTCAGTTTTAGCAATCGTCGTCCAAGACTTTTGCACCGTGAAGGAAACTGCCAGGGTATCCCGGCAAGGGCGATAAAGACCGCCAAGGTTACGTAGTAGCTCTTTAAAACCTGGTGGGTAAAAGACAGCAGAACTGGTCCCACCATGCCGGCTGCGGCCCAAGCAGTGTGAATAGCGCCAAGTTCCTTAGTGCCAAAGACATCCCCCAGGTAGGCCGGAATCACTGAGAAGCCGGCGCCGTAGCAAGACATCAAGAGGCACAAGGCAATGGCAAAAATCATTGGAACATGGGTAAAGATCAAAATGATAAACATGGCCATGTCAACGACAAAGATCAGGCTGTAGGTGAGTGGCCGCCCGATGTAGTCAGACAAGGTTGCCCAAACCAGGCGCCCGAAACCGTTGAAGAGGCCGATGATGCCGACCATCATGGCCGCCCCAGCTGCGCTCATCCCGGTCAATTCCTGCGCCATTGGGGAAGCTGCTGAAACCAGGGCAATCCCGCAGGTGATGCTGATGAAGAACATAAACCATAAAAGGTAGAAAGTCTTGGTCTTCAAGGCTTCGTTAGCCGTGAGGTTGAGGCCGGTCAGGGATACAGACTTCTTTTGCGCAGCCTTAAAGTCTGCCAGGTCTTCATCCGTTGGCTTTTTAATAAATTGAGCTGAGACCAGCATGATCAAAAAGTAGCTAGCTCCCAAGATGTAGAAGGTCCGGGTTAAGCCGACATGTGCCATCAAGAATTGGGCGATGGGGCTGGTTAAGAGCGCCGCAAAGCCAAAACCCATGATGGCTAAGCCAGTGGCTAAGCCTCTTCTATCTGGGAACCACTTGATAATGGTGGAAATTGGCGTGACATAGCCAGCACCTAATCCCAGGCCCCCGATCACCCCGTAAGCCAGGTAGAGCAGCCACAAGTGGCCGCTTTGAATGGCGATCCCGGTCAGGGCAGTTCCTAAGCCGTAGCAGATGGCGGCGATGGTGCCGGTCACCCGCGGGCTGAACTTTTCCACCAGTCGTCCCATAAAGGCGGCTGACATCCCCAGGAAAAAGATTGCCAAGCTAAAGGCAAATGAAATCGATGATTCGCTCCAGCGGGTGGCAGCCGCGATTGGCTTAGCGTAAACGCTCCAAGCATACACTGATCCAATCATCAAGTGTAGCATGACCCCCGCCAAAGCAACAACGTAGCGATTAGTCTTCATGAAAAATCTCCTTGTTAATACTTTGGACTTTTGACAATACACGAACAATGTTCTTGAATAGGGCCAACATTATTCGATGAACTTAGAATAACATAGGGAAGTTGTGGTGACAAGGTCCGGAATCTGTATATTTAGTGGTGTAACCGCTAAACCGACTACTAGATCTAGTAGAATTTTTTCTAAAAACAGTTACCGGTAACATGAGCCAGGGATGCTGAAAGCGCTTGTGGATTAGGCTAAGATAAGATGTAAGATTAAACAGCCCTTAGGGCGAGGAGGAAAAATGGCACTTGATACAAATATCGACCTGCGCCACCAGGTCATTTACAGCATTTTTGTCAGAAACTATTCAAAAGAAGGAAACTTTGAAGGGGTTAGACGCGACCTGGACCGGATCAAGGCCTTGGGCACCGACATCATCTGGCTCTTGCCCATCCAGCCATCTGGCGTGAAAAATCGGAAGGGGAGCCTGGGATCACCCTATGCCATCTCCGACTACCGGGCCATCAACCCGGAATTTGGCGACATAGATGACTTTAAGCGCCTGTGCGATGACATCCACGCCAAGGGGATGAAGGTCATCATCGACTGCGTTTATAACCACACTTCTCCTGACTCAGTTTTAGCTAGGGAACACCCTGACTGGTTCTACCACAAGGCTAACGGCGACTTTGGCAACAAGGTCGGCGACTGGAGCGACGTCATCGACCTGGACTACAGTCACCAAGAGCTTTGGGACTACCAAATTGAGACCCTCTGCATGTGGGCCAAGTACGTCGACGGCTTCCGCTGCGACGTTGCCCCGATGGTGCCAGTAGCCTTTTGGCAAAAAGCTCGAGAAGCCGTTGCCAAGGTGCGGCCTGGCGCTATCTGGCTGGCTGAATCTGGCGACCCGGGCTTTATCCGCTTCTTGCGGACAAAAGGTGCGGTTGGCGGGTCTGACTCTGAGCTCTACTCTGCCTTTGACATGACCTATGACTATGACATCTACGCCGATCTCAGGGGGGCCTTGACCGGGCAAAAGGACTACCGCGACTACATCGCCGGCCTCAACCGGCAAGAGGGCGTTTATCCTGAAAACTACGTCAAGGCCCACTTCCTGGAAAATCACGACCTCCTGCGGGCCCACGGCATGATCGACGATGAATCCGCCTTGCGCGCCATGACCGCCTTTGTCTACTTCATGAAGGGGGCAACGCTCATTTACAACGGGGAAGAAAAGGGCGACGCTCACCACGTGACCCTCTTTGACAAGGATCCAGTTGACTGGAGCGGGGATATTGACTTAACTCCGCTCATGCAAAAGATGCACGAGATCAAGCAGCTGCCGATCATGGCCGAAGGCAACTTTGAGGCCAAGATCGTGCGTGATGGCGTCTTTGAAGCAGTCTACACGGAAACGACGGCTGTGGATGCCGATCGTGAGCCAAAGAAACTGGTGGGGATTTTTAACACGACGGGCAACGCTGTTGCTATCCAGACTAAATTGCCAGAAGGCATCTACCACAACCTCTTTGACGGCAGGGATGTGCAGGTCTACTCCGACATCATGCGGGTCGGCGAAATTACGATTATTGAAGCCTAAAAAAAAGACTCTAAAAATTATGGACTGTCCTTTTGCTCTACGGCCAGTCTTACCTGGTAGTCGGCTATGCGACCAACCTGGCCAGTTCCAAAAGCACCTGGTGCAATTCACCAGTGAAAAATAATCTCTCTTATTATCTCAATTTTCAGCTCAAGACTGCGGTCTTGGGCTTTTTTGGTGGGAGAAATTCAAGCTCCAAAAGTTGTGTTTGACATTGTCCCTTCATTTGCTATAATAAAAGAGTTGAAAAAAATGCCAATTTAGCTCAGTTGGTAGAGCATCTCCCTCGTAAAGAGAAGGTCGTTGGTTCGATTCCAATAATTGGCACTAAGCGTATTAAACAACTGTAAAAAAGTCTATCATCTGAGGTTGAAGAAGCCCGGTATGATAGGCTTTTTAGTATTTCTATACAGATATTTAGACTTGTGAAGAGTTATTTACAGATAATTTTGACACACGCTCTGACACAAGAAGAAAAGTGTGTGTCAGCATCAGCAGACAACAAAAGCATGGAAGCAAGAGTAGCCGCAAATATTTGTGGCTACTTTTTTTCTTTTTTATAAAAAAGGTTGCTACAACTTGTTAAAATGGAAGTTAGCAAAAAGGAGAAAAATATGGATGTTACACAATAGAAAAAGCAAGCGAAAGAATTTGTCAATAATTGGACTAATCGGGGTGATGAAAGACAGGATAGCCAATCTTTTTGGCTTGACCTCTTAGAACATGTTCTCGGGGTTGAAAATCCAGAGCAATTCATTCACTTTGAAAAACGTGTAAAGCTGGACAACACTTCTTTTATCGATGGCTATATCGACCAAACGAAGGTCATGATTGAGCAAAAATCAAGTACCAAAGATTTGGATAAAGGAATAAAGCAGTCTGATGGCTCATTCTTGACGCCTTATCAGCAAGCCAAGCGCTATTCTGCCAATCTTCCATATTCGCAACGCCCACGCTGGATTGCTACATCAAACTTTAAGGAATTCCGGGTCTATGACATGGAACATCCGAACAGTGAGCCGCAGGTTATTAAACTAGAGGATTTAGGAAAAGAATACTACCGTTTAGAGTTTTTGGTTGACAAGGGAAACGAGCACCTGGAAAAAGAGCAGCGTGTTTCATTGGCAGCTGGTGAACTGGTAGGAAAAATTTATTCTGAATTGCTAAAGCAGTATAAGGATCCGGACTCAAAGCACACGCAGGAAAGCATTAACCAATTATCTGTTAGAATTGTTTTCTGTCTGTATGCCGAAGATGCAGGAATCTTCGGACATAAAAACATGTTCCATGATTATTTGCAGGATTTTGATGCTAAAAGTATGCGTCGGGCTCTGATTGATTTATTCAAGGTATTGGACACCAAAGAAGAGAATAGAGATCCTTATTTAGCAGACGATAATTCGAAATTATTTCTCTATTGCAAATGAAACATTTGTCAGATATAATTTTAAGTTGATTAAATGGATAATGGAAGGTAGAAGTAAAATGAAGAAAATTGGTATTGAAAAACAAATAGTACTTATATTTTTACTATTCACTGCATTTTTTACTCTCTTTCGTTCATCAATGTCAGGCATTTTTTCTCTGTTTTATGCCAACAATGGCATTCCAGATAGTTCAATCAGTTCTATTAAGTCTTTTCAAAGCATTGGGATCTTAATTGGTCTTTTACCATCGGGGTATCTATCTGATAAGGTTGGAAGACTAAAAGTTTTGAACTTATCTGCTTTAATTATCAGCATTAGTTTTATATTGCTTATTCTGTTTAGAAATGTAATTTCGTTTTCCTTAGCGGAATTTTTATATGGTATAGGACTTGCTTTCAATTCAGGGACATTGTTGTCATATATTACTGAGGTGCAGGAGCAGCACAAAATACAACCTGATACACAACTAATGGGTAGGCAAGTAATAGTTTTAAATTTAGCCACTTTGATTGGCGGAAATATTGGGACTTATTTGTTTGGAATAACTAATACAGCGCCAATTTGGTTTGCCTTAATAGGTTTAGGCTTGTATCCAGTTTTTGTTATTAGTGTAATAAAGTATTTTTCTTTAACAGATAATAAGGCTAAACATGAAAGTACTAAGACAATTATGCAAAAATGTCGGAACTTCCTTAGTTTCTTTTCTAAAAGAAATTTTTGGATACTCCTTTTATTAAATGCTGGTTATGATTGTGGTACTCAATTTATTTTAAATTATTGGTCCATTATTTATGTAGATAAATTACATTTCAATTTGTCATTGGTTTACACCTTATTTATGTGTTCTCTTTTATTAGGATCCGCAATTTTTGATAAAATAGTTGGATTTTTAGATACTAAGCTATTGGTTATTTTGAATACTTGTTTAATGATTAGCCTGTTTATTTTAAGTAGTTGCATTTCTAATAGATATATACTGCTTTCGTTGTTTTTATTAATTGAATTACTGATGGGCATGATGTCTGGGCAAATATCTGCAACAAGTAATACATCAATTTATGGTGAGAAGAATAAATCAATGATGTTATCAGTTGTATCCTTTGTAGCAGAAATCTTAGTAAGTATTTCATTGTTTGTCAGTGATTTGATCATAAAGTCAGCTGGAAATATAATCGTGATGTATATTGTTTCAGCATTTTATTTTGCAATTATTTTGTTTACGGTCCCTTTAATAAGGAAAAAGGAGTATTAAGTTATGAATAATATTAAAGTTAATTCATCACCGGATGCCACTTGGCAGAAGATGTTCCAAGCGGCCAAAAAAGTACAGGGCTTTCGTGAAATATCCGATCACATGGAAGCCGGTGGTGTTGCTGCTGCAGTATTGTCAGAATCGGGAAAAATTTATACCGGAGTGTGTGTTGACACAGCCTGTACTCTAGGCGTATGTGCTGAAAGAAATGCGCTTTTTAATATGATTACTAATGGTGAAACTAAAATCTCACGTGTATTGGCGCTTTTGTCTGATGGTAAAAATGGTGCACCATGTGGTGCCTGTCGTGAATTCATGGTTCAAATGATGGAAAAAGATTATCAGGATATTGAAGTAATGATGGATTATAAGAACAATAAAGTAATGACATTAGGTGAATTAACACCGGAATGGTGGTTATGATTTGGAGGGATAGGTATGAGTGAGAAACCTTTTATTTTAGATTTTGATAGTAATGAGCATGCAGTTATTGAACCTAACCATGATCAATTCCCATTTAAGTTTCATGGAAAATTAGTGTATGCATTTGTACCCAAGGAAGATATCGGTAACTTTTTAAAACAGGTTCCACATAAGATTTTAGGAAATTTTGATTCCATTTCTTTTCAGCCGAATGTCTATGAAATTGAAATCAATGGTGAAAAACTGACTTTATGTCAGGCACCACTTGGAGCTCCTGCCGCAACCCAATTATTAGATTGGCTAATTGCGTATGGAGTAAAGCAGGTTCTAGCTTTTGGCAACGCAGGGGCATTGATCGATTTACCTGAAAATGAAATGTTTTTACCAGTCAAAGCTATTAGAGGAGAAGGGACTTCGTTTTATTATCAAGAACCAGGACAATTCATTGATATGAAGTCTGATTATTTTGATGAAATTGAAAAAGCCATAAAAAATATGAAAATTGATTATAAAGAAATCACCACTTGGACAACTGATGGTTTCTTTAGAGAAACTCCTAAGAAAGTTAAGCAATTCCGTGAACTTGGAGCTGCTACAGTTGAGATGGAATGTGCGGGAATGGCAGCTTGTGCGCACTTTCGAAAAATAGATTTTGCTCAAATTTTATTTACGGCAGATACTCTTGCAGATATTGATAATTACGATGAACGTGATTGGGGAAGCGATTCGCACAGTGCGGGTTTGAAGATTTGCTCACAGATTTTGAGTAGGGTGTAAGTACAGATGCTAAAAAACTTCATCCTAAAAAGGTTGAAGTTCGGTAAGATAATCGACTAAATGGTTACAAAGTTTTCTAGCTTAAAGAATTTTGTTCCAGTTTCTTCCATATTACATGTAATTTAAATAAAAATTGTATGGATTAAAATTCAGTGAAATGGAAAATTGTTCTAGCTTTACGAATCTTAAGTTCTATAAAAGATAGTGATTATGACACAATAAAGAAATGAAGAGATGTTTGTAATAGTGAAGATGTTGATTTGGGGAATGAACTAGATTTTATTGAGAAAAATCTAGAGAAATTTAGACAGAATTACATTTTTTATGCTCTATTAAAACAGAACCATGAGCATTTTAATCAAGCATAATATATTAAAGACTTTTTCGAACGTGATAAATATATAGATGATAAAGGAATGGTCGAAGTACCAAAATACGGGTACTCGAAATATAATGATAAGCTGAATGAACCGTTTAGTAATTATATTTCTAGTGAAGAAGATAAAAAATAATAAAAATATTGTTTTTTTCTCAAACGTGGCAAGCCTTAAAAGTTAGTTACTTTTAAGGCTGTTTCTATAATAAAAAATAATCATAGTGAGAGAGCGCTTTATGGAGTTTAATGATATAATAGTAGTAGAAACAATAGGATTAATCGGGAGAAGGAAAATGACTAACTTATTAGAAACTACAGATGTCGTAAAAAAGTTTAAGGATCAAGTTGTACTTAATGGTATTAGTTTACATGTACCAGGGAATCAAGTTTATTGTCTTTTAGGTCCTAATGGCGCTGGTAAAACTACTATGATGAAAATTTTAACAGGGATGATTCCAGCAACTAGTGGCAAAGTGACATTTAATGGACACAATTGGACAAGAAATGATTTAAAAGATATTGGTTCTCTGATTGAAAATGCTCCTTTATATGGTAATTTGACGGCAAAAGAAAATTTACAAGTAATTACTAGATTACGTGGTGTAGATGATTCTGTAATTGATGATATCCTTCAAACAGTCGGCTTAAGTACTACAGGAAATAAACTTTCTAAGAACTTTTCTTTAGGGATGAAAGAGCGTTTGGGTATTGGCTTAGCTTTAGTAGGAAATCCCAAGTTATTAATTTTAGATGAACCTACAAATGGCTTAGATCCTTTAGGCATCCAACAACTTAGAAATTTAATTGCTGAATTTAAGAAAAAGAATATTACTATCATTATTTCTAGTCACATGCTCTCAGAAGTTGAACATTTAGCCGATAATATTGGTATTATTGGTGGCGGTAAGCTTCTACTAGAACAGCCATATGACCACAAATCAGACTTGGAAAAATTGTTTAATAATACATTAGAGAAAGCTGGTGTGCTAAATGTTTAATGCTTGCTCTATTGAAGTCTTAAAAACCAAACGAACGGTTATTAGGAAATTAATTTGGATCTTTCCAATATTAGTGACTGTTGTCACAGCACTTTTCTTTGCTTCAACTGGTTACGTCGTACAGAGTATTATTAATCAGTGGAGTTTTATTTGGATAAATCTATTTCTTGCATTAATAATTGGTTTAAATGATAGACATGAAAAAAACAGTACAGAATATAAGATGATCTTAAGTTCACCAGTTAATTTATTTCAATATGAACTAGGAAGAATATTACATGGTGTTTTGCTTTCATTTATCACTTCACTTATATTGTGTGTGCTAGTAGCTATAGCAAGCTTTTTTATGCCTGTAACTGTATCACTTTTAGCATGTATGGGCGCAATATTAGGGATTTTTATTGCTTCATTGTGGGAAATTCCACTTTATTCATGGATAAGTAGAGTAACTAATTTGTACGTTTCAATAGCAATTTCATTTATTGGAAGCTTAGTTGCAATCTGGATTAATACTTATACAATTGGTAAAATTTTTCCTTATACATGGTCTGCTTTAATGCCTGTTAGATTGATTAAAATGCATGTTAATGGCTTATTAATTAAAAGTTCTGAAATTTTGCCCAATAGTACTTGGACAATGCTTGCATCTATTCTTCTCTTTTTAGTTCTAAGTTATCTTAGTGCATTCTTCTTTAAAAAGCAGGTAATTAAGAATGCTTAAGCAAGTTTTTAAAGCTGAAAATGCGAAATTAAAACGAAGTTTTCTATTATATATGCACCTAATCATTTTAGTTGCTTTTCCAATTTTGCTAGGTCTATATTATGGAAGTCGTAGATTTGCAATTTCATCTTCAAATATGGTTATCACTTTTTATGAAATACTAGCTATGGCATCACCGATAATTATTAGCGTTGTCATTTGTTTAGTATTTGATCGTGAGGAAAAAGCAGGTGATTTCAAAAACTGGTTGACTGAGCCATATAGTAAAGCTAAAGCAATTCAAAGTCAGCTTAACTATTATTGGCTATGGTATGTAATTGAAATTATTGGAATTACCTTGATTTATTATTTGATTTTAGTGGTTTTATATCATATTATTGGTATTTCTTTTCTTAAGACTTTAGTAACTAGTATTGTATTTGCCTTATGTGGCTGGGTTCAATATGAATTAGCACAAGTCATAGCTTTAAAATGGGGCATTGGTGGCTCTTTAGTCATGGGATTCTTTGGAACTGTTATTTCATTACTAGGTATAACTAGTTTATTTGATTTCATTTGGCCTGTTATTCCGTGGGCATGGCAAATTAGACTTATTACATTTTGGCAACATGGTATTAGCTTCGGCTTGATTCAATTGACCATTTTAGAATATGTTTGTCCTTTGATGATGACGTTAATAATAATTGCTTTAAGTAGAAAGTACTTTAATAACTGGCAGGGTAGAAAATAAAAAGCATTTATTAGTGTTACTAATAAATGCCAATAATTAATTATTACTCTACGAGTTTATACAACAATGCCATATATTTTTTATATCTCTTCGGATATTTATTTGTTTTCTTCTGGTGTAAAAGTATGTTATAGGAAGGATAGATTTATTCACTGTACTTTGATATATTATAAGAATATATTTTGTCCGGAGGAAAAATAGATGAAATCAAGAAAAAGCTTACGCGAGCTAAGAAATGAGTTATATAGTGGCTATTTCGTTTGTTTTCTCTTTTTATGTGGAGTAATTTTTCGTAATGTAATTCCTTGGGAGTGGTTACGAGTAGGAATTGTATGTGGATTTGTATTGATATTATTCGAACTATTATCTTTACAATATAAAGTTTTAAGATTAAAAGAACTCAATCCTGAGAAGGATGAAGTTCAGTAAGATAACCGGCTAAATGGTCACAATCGGTCACGAAGTTTTCCAGCTTAAAGAATTTTGTTCCAGTTTCTTCCATAATATATGTAATTTGAATAAAAATTGTATGGATTATTATGGATTAAAATTCAGCCAAATGGAAAATTGTTCTAGTTTTACTAACCGCAAATTCTCAAAGCGTTAATCTTTCGATTGCGT
>NZ_AZDU01000034.1 GCF_001434815.1 Lactobacillus equicursoris DSM 19284 = JCM 14600 = CIP 110162 | reverse complement strand
GGACGGGATTCCCCCAATCTTAGTTAGCCAAACCGATTTTTGGGACGGGATTCCCCCAAGCTTAGTTAGCCAAGCCAATTTTAGGCATGGGATTCCCCCAATCTTAGTTAGCCAAGCCGATTTTAGGGACGGGATTCCCCCAAGCTTAGTTAGCCAAGCCAATTTTTGGGACGCAATTCCCCCAATCTTAGTTAACCAAGCCAATTTTTTGGACGTGATTCCCCCAATCTTAGTTAGCCAAGCCAATTTTTGCAATCCGTTTCCCCCTAATATCTGTAGCCATAATTGGCTTCTTTGTTACTGGATTTCGGCTAAAGACAGGCAGGGCGTGGCCATATTTAGCATTTTAGACAACTGGTAGACGCGCGGAGGCAGCAGGCCGTTTTCTTTCAGCAGCTGCTCATTTTCGAAAAAGCCCCGCGGCAGGCCATCGTAGGCGACTTGCCCACCGGCCATGACGCAGATCCGGCTGCCCATTTCGGCTACCCAGTCCATGTCGTGGCAGATCATGATGATCGTCTTTCCTTCATTAATTAACTCGTTAAAAAGCTGACTGACCAGCTGCCGGCTGGGGTAGTCCAGGCACATGAGCGGCTCGTCAAAGAGGTAGATGGCGGGGTCCAGGGCCAGCACCGTGGCCAGGGTCAAGAGTTTTTTATCCGACAAGGACAGGTCGTAAGGGTTCAGGCCCTTGAATTCGGTCAAACCCAACTTGTCCAGAGTCGAGATGGTTCTTTTCTCAACCTCGTCTTCTGGCATCTTCAGCTGCTCTAATCCCCAGGCTACTTCTTTATAAACGGTCGAGTTGAAGAGCTGGTCGTTGGGGTCCTGGAAGGTGTAGCCGATCTTGGTCAGGCGTCCCTTTGCTAAAAAGTCTTGCAAATTTTCCCCGTCAAAGTCAATCTCGCCATCAAAATCGATTAGACCAGCCACGGCCTTGAGCAGGGTGCTTTTGCCCGCGCCATTTTGCCCGATCAGGGTGGTCAGGCCGGGTGCAAAGACGTACTCTGGCAAATTCAAGGAAAAGGGGGAGCCAGGGTAGGAATATTGTAAATTCTTAATCGTGATTTCCATAAGCAGCAGCTTTCATTAATTCATCAGCGGTGACAGGATAGTGGCCGTCAAATTTGCAGCCCATTTTTTCTCCCATTAAAAAGGCTGCAGGTTTGGCAATTTCTTGGTCATTTGCAAATTTCATGAAAATGTCAGCTGGCTTGCCAGCCATTTGCAATTCGCCGTCTTCTAAGACCCACAATTGGTCGCAGACTTCCGCCAGGTCATCGATCTCGCTAGAAGCGATGATTACGGGGCAGTCCGACTCTTTCAGCCAGGCAAAAAAGTGCTGCCGGCCAAGCGGGTCCATCTGGCTGGTCGGGTCATCGAGCAAGAGTAGGTCAGGCTTTAAGGCAATGATGGAGGCGATAGCCAGGCGCTGGATCTGCCCGCCCGACAAAGCGGTTGGGGCCTGGTCTAAAAAATCTTCCAAGTCTAATTTTTGTGCGACGGCTTGAACCCTTTTTTCAATTTCTGCTTCTTCTAGTCCTTGGTTGTAAAGTCCAAAGGCGATTTCGTCAAAAACAGTGTCGGCCATGCCAGATAGTTGGCTAGCCGGATCTTGCAAAACTAGGCCAATTTGCTTACTGGCCAGCCAATTTACTAAATCTTGACCGTCCAAAGCGATTGTGCCGCTTTTTTCCGTCGGGATGACCTGGTCCAAGACGCCGGCCAGGAGGTAGAGCAGGGTGCTTTTGCCGGCGTGGCTGGGGCCGATTAGGCCAACCTTGTTGATCTCGCTGTGTAAGGTGAGCTTTTTTAAAGCTAGCTCGTCAAAACCGGCGTAGTTTAAGTTGACCTGGTCGAAGGCTACTTGCAGATGATTTCCCATATTTTCACTCCTACTAATACTAGGCTTAAAGCCGCTAGCAACCGGTGGCAGGCCCGGTCTTGCCAATAAGTTCTGTCTGATTTTGGCACCCGGCGGACCGGGCTATCGAAGCCGCGCAGCTGCAAGGAAATGGACCGGTTCATGGCTTCTTGGAAACTTTTGACGATGAGTGGCACCAGGACTGGCATTAAGGTCTTTGCCTTTGACCACAGGCTTTTAGCCGGCTGAATGCCGCGCGCTTTTTGGGCAAAGCGGATTTTTTGCAGGTTGCGGTGCATCTGGGGCAGAATGTAGCAAACCGACATCAAGACGTAGACCTGTTTGAAAGAGAGTCCGCTTTTTTCCAAATAACGGGAATTTTCAGAAAGCGTAGTTGTTTCGATGAAAAAGCTCGTAGAAAAAATGATCACCAAGATGCGGGAACCTAGGAGCAGAGCATGCTTCAGTCCTTCTTGGTAAAAGTCGATCGTTCCCAAGTGAAAGGCGACTGTTTGGTTGCTGGGCCAAAAAAGGCCTTGGATGACTACCATGGTAACGATGATAAAGAGGCTGAAAGCCGTCATCGCCCACAGGGACTTTTTAGTCGGCAGGGCGAAAACTAGAGCGAGGGTGAAGACCAAAACGATGCCGGCTTCGACCAGGTTCTGGGCACAAAAGGCAGCCAGGGTGAAAAAGAGGATCAAGAGGAGCTTGGTCACGGGGTCAACGCTAGCCGTCCAATTTGCGTTGGAACTAGCAGACTTGGCCGCGTCCATTAACGGTTCCCCTTGAAAAAGAATACTAGGCGCTTAGGCATTTGCTTGTAGATGAGGTAGGCCAAGTAGGCGACGATGACCTTGTCGAGTAGGTCCAAGACGAATTCGTCGGCAAAAGAAGCAATCCAGATGCTTACGTGGTGGGCAGTCATGTAGGCAAAAAGCGCGTCGCCCCAAGCAATGCCGGTTTGCCCGCCCCAGAAGATCACGTTCAAAGGCGTTGAGATAACGGCTGAAACCAGGGCAATGACGAGGGCAGCTGGCAGGACCTTGCTGGCCTTGTCGAAGTAGCCTTTTTCATAAAGAATGCCGACAGCCAGGCCAATGCCGATGCTGGTTAAGCAGTAGACGGTGGAGATTGGCGACAGGGTTAGGCCATAGATGATGTTGTTGATGAAACCGCTGATGGCGCCGGCGACGGGGCCGGCCAGCATGCTGGCTAAAAAGGTGCCAAGTGACCCCAGCCAAACCGGGAGCTTCAAGCCTTCGGCGAAGGCCTTTGCCACATAGTTGATGCCGACAGCGGCCGGGATCAGGGTCATCGTTGCCGCCGTCAGGCGAAACTTCCACATACTGTGATTTTCATTCTTAGCTTCCATGAATTAAATACCTCGTTTGAGAAATAGATTGCTTGCTATGTCTCATTAGCTGCGCAGGAAAATGAGCAACCATCTTATAAAAGTAAAGGTAACCTTTACTTTTATCTAGGTGATTTACTGAAATAGTAGCACTGCTTTTAGGTGTTGACAAGTTCCTTTTTACACATTTTTAACGGGAATATCATTTCGAGTTTAATAATCAAGCGGTTACAATGGCGGTAAAATTGGAGATTAGGTTTTGGGGAAGAATTTTGTATTTGGTAAAAAGATCACAAGGACCGGGATAGATTAGTTACTAAAAAGTGCGGCGTGGTTCCGCAAATTTTAGAAACTGTATGCATAGCGCTTGTAGCTAACCAAGGTGAATGCTATGTTAAAGATATAACCTTGCTATTATTTTCGGGAGAAAAAGCAAATGGAAAAAGAGGAAAAATCGCTAAGAAGCTACTTCACCGCCCAGTGGAAACCCCTGGCCGTAGTGACGGTTTCTGGCATTATCTACAACGTCGGCATGGCGGCCGGGCCCTGGTTTGAAGGGCAGCTGGCCCAGTGCCTGCTCAATATCTTGGAGAAAAAGACAACCTATTTCACCATGGTCCGCCTGGCTCTAGGCTATGTTTTGACCATTTTCCTGGTCCAGTTCATGCGCTACTTAAAGCGTCTTTATGTCCGCAAGTTTGCCAACCGGACAATTTTGACCCTGCGGAGCCAGCTTTACTATGCTTTGCTGACTGGGCAAAAGCAGACCGATATCGGGGACGTGATGACTAAGGCCTTGTCTGACGCGGATGACTGCGCGGAAGGGATGCGGAAGTTTACGACGGAAATTTTTGACACAGGCGTGGTCATGGTCGTTTATCTTTGCATGCTATTTGCTTATGACTGGCGGTTGACCCTGCTCGTCTTGATCTTCCCGCCGCTAGCCTATGTTTTGGCAGCCGGCTTGAAAAAGCCCGTCACCACTAGCGTGGCCAATGCCAAAAAGGCAACAGGGGAGCTTAACAAGGCGACTTTAGACCGGACGCAAAACGCCTTAACTTACCGGATTTTTGGCGTTGAAGACAGCCAAAATCGCCACTACGAAAGGTATCTGAAGAACTACGAGCAAAAGCAGATCAAGGCTGGCGTCTTGATCAACGTGGCTGAGCCGCTTTATTACATTGTTTCTTCCATCAGCTTTATTTTGATTATTTATTTAGGTGGCAAAAATGTCCTGGGCCAGGGCTGGCAAGCCTGGAACCTGGCAGCTTTTTCCACTTATTTGGCTTGCTTTGGTAAGCTGGCTGTTAAGTCCTCCCACGCTGCCAACCTCTTTAATGCCGTGCAAAAAGCGGAGGTATCTTGGCACCGGATCAAGCCGCTCTTAAATCAAGAAGCGGCCCCAACAAAGCAGGTTGCTAAGAGCGGGGACTTACAAATCAAGGACTTGGCCTTTTCCTGGGATCAAAAGCCGCTTTTGCAAAAAGTCAGCCTCACTGCGAAACCAGGCCAAATCGTGGGCATTACGGGACCTGTTGCTTGCGGCAAGTCGACTTTGGGAAGGATTTTTTTGGAAAAAATTCCTTACAAAGGTTCTGCTAGCTTGGGCGGACAGGAGGTTAAGGACTTATTGGATAAAGTGGTCCTCTGCTCCTACCAAGGGCACCAGCCCCAGCTTTTCTCAGCCTCAATTGCCGATAATATAACTCTGGGGCAAAAAGAAGATCTAACCCTAGACCAGGTGTTAGGCGATGCCGATCTGACTCCCGACTTAAAGGAAATGCCTAATGGCGCAGATACCGAAGTGGGTGACCGCGCTCAGCTTTTGTCAGGTGGGCAAGCCGCCCGCGTTGCTTTAGCTCGGGCTCTTTACTTTAAGCGGCCGCTCTTAGTTTTAGACGATCCCTTTGCCAGCGTCGATGAGGACACTGCTCAGCATATCTTGGCTGCCTTGAAGGCAAACTACCAAGATCGGATTACCTTGCTGATTTCTCACCGGTTAGAGTTCTTTCCGCAGCTGGATTCCGTTCTTTATCTAGATGGTGACCAGACCCGTTTTGGAACTCATGCTGAATTAATCGCCGAATCGCCGGGTTACCGTAAGCTCTTTGAAGGGGGTGAGCCAAATGCCAAGTAAAAAAGCGTCGCCAATCAAGGTTTTCGCCAAAGCCATTGGCCACTATCCTGGACTGACTCTATGTTTAATCTTAGTTATCGTGCTGGATGTGGTGGCTGCCTTAGCGCCGCCGCTTCTTTTAGGGAAAATCGTCGACAGCCTGACGACTACTTCTGCTCAGTTGCTTTTGTATAGCGGTTTAGCTTATTTTGCTAGCTTGCTTTTGACCAAGCTGCTGGAGGCGGTCCGCGAGGGGATGATTACTGTTTGGGGCGAAAAATTGACCCACGAAATTCGCTCGCAGATGGCTGCCAAATTAAAAAAGCTGCCGGCTAGCTACTACGCCCAAGAGGGGAGCGGCAGTCTGGTATCACGCTTTGTCAACGATGTTGATACTCTGGAAGACCTTTTTTCATCTGGAATCGTCAACATGATTGCTGACTTGGCGTCAGTCATCGGGATTGTGGTGGTCATCTTTAGTAAAAGCGTGGGACTTGGCATTTTACTCTTGCTCTTTTTGCCGATCGTCTGGCTCTTTACGGTTAAGATCCAGCAAAAGTCATACAGAGCCCAGTTGGACAACCGGGAGGCAATCGCTGACGCTGACCGGGTTCTGCCGGAAACAACGGCCAACCTCTTGACCATCCACCTCTACCGGGCGCAAAGCTTCATGAAGCACCACTATGAAAAAATCCTCAAGAGAAGCTTTGATGCTATGCAGCAGTCTAACTTCTGTGACTCCGTTTATTCACCAGTCGTCATCTTCATCCAAGCAGTCTTAACCGGCTTGATGCTTCTGCTTGCCAGTCTGGGCGGGCCTTGGCAGAGCTTTTTCGGCATCAGTGCCGGGACAGCCGTCGCCATCATTGCCTACGTCGGCCAGGTCTTTACCCCGCTGTCCTCAATCGGGATGGAAATCCAAAACATCCAAGCCGCGGCGGCCGGCAGCCAGCGGATTGCCAACTTTTTAAGCGCGGAGGAGCGGCCTGAAGAGACTGAAAGTTTAGGAAATAACGCTAAAGCTGAAAGAAGCAATAGTCATCCTGCCATTGAGATCAAAGATCTAACTTTTTCCTACCCGAATGGCAAAAAGATTTTTGACCACTTTAACTTGGTGATTCGTGAAGGAGAGAAGGTCACCCTGAAAGGGCGGACCGGTGCCGGCAAGAGCACCCTTTTTAAGTTGATCTTGGGCCTATATGCTCCGCAAGGAGGAAGCATCAAGATTTTAGGTCAAGACGTCCAGACCCTGCCAGATAGCCAAAGGCGCCAGCTTTACGGCTGCGTTGAGCAGACTTTTCAGCTGATCGACGGGAATCTGGGCGAGCAGATCAGCCTAAGAGATCCAGCGATTAGCGATCAAGAAATCTGGCAGGCACTGGAAACTGTGGGCCTGGCCGATGCGGTTAAAAAGCTGCCGGATGGCCTAAACAGCCACGTGACCAATGCGACATTTTCCCATGGTCAAATGCAGCTGCTGACCATTGCCCGGGCGATTTCAGCCAAGCCGCGCCTGCTTTTATTTGATGAAATTACGGCTAATTTAGACCGGGAAACCGAAAATCGCCTGCTGAAAGCACTGGAGAGGGCCAGCCAGGGCAAGACTCTTTTGTCCATTTCTCATCGGACCGAGTTGCTTAAGGATGGGCGGATTATTGAGATTAAAAGAAATAATCACAATTAGCTAATTGCTGTTATCTAATAACTTCTATAAAAGATCTAGTTTATTTCCAACTAAATATAGCTAAATCACCTAAAACCAGTAAGATAGAGCTTTTCACAAGATAATCACTATCCTATAATTAAGGTGACGTTCGATTGCCATCTGCTGTTTGCCTTATTACAACAAGTGGTATGGCTTTTTCCTAGTAATCCTTAGCTTTAGATTTGTCAGGTAATTATTATCCTCAGAAGACGCTGGTTTAGACAGTCGTCTTGGTACAACTATGTAGTTAACGAAACTAGCGGCCAGCTCTTTTGAAGGAGCCAGACTGATGAGTTAACAGGTCTGGCCAACCGGATGGCCTTGCGTGAGGACTTCCCCAATTACCTTCGGCAAAACTTGGGCATTGCCATGATCGACTTGGATGACTTCAAGTATTTTAACGACCATTACGGACACGCTATGGGGGTGACGAAGCCCTGATTATTGCCACAGGCACAGAAGAGAATGATTTTGTCGAGCAGCTGCTCTTAGTCCAGTGGAACTATGCTAAAATGAACAAGAACCTGGAAAGCCCAGCCACTTTGAGCATCGGCTACTGCACCGGGATAGTTGATTCTGAAGAAGAGCTAGAGAATAATAAGTGAGGATCCATGTATACTTACCAAAGACCAGAAGATATCAAGATTTACCGCTATTTGACCTTAGACGCAGTCAACGCTGCCTTAGCCAAGCTGAAGGCGGAAAAGGGCATTGTCCTAGAAGCCCAGGCAACGGTGGGCACGGCTGGCAATTTTGTCACAGAAAACAACGGCGTTTATGACATTGATTACCAACTGGTGGTCAGCAAGCTGCCAGAAGATTTGTCAGCAGCTGAGCTTTTAGAAACCGTTAAAGAGGTATTGCCAAGAGAAATGGCCAGCAAGTTTGAAGCTGGTCGTTCTTGTGACCGAGCTCTGACCTTTTTACACCGGGCCAAAAAATCCGGCAAGGTCAACTTTAAGGTTGACTTGACTGTTGTAAAAAAGGCCGACGGGGAAGAAAGCCGCTTAGTTGAAAAAGACGGTCAGGGCGCCTGGAGTGAATCCTTCAACTACCGCTTTTTGACGATTGAAGAAGAAACCATCAAGGACTGGGACCAGTGGGAAGACGTTCGAGAAGAATATTTGAAGCTGAAAAATGACCACCCTGACGACTTGTCCATTGACCTCTACCGGCAGGCAGTGGAAAATATTTACGGTTAGTTTTTTAAAAAAAGAAAAAATAGATTTCGGAATGAGAAAAGTGACTGAAGAAAAGAAACGTAGAGAAATCAAGTTAATCGCAACCGACATGGACGGCACATTGGTCAATGATCAAAAAGAAGTGCCGGCATCTTTTGATAACTGGGTCTTGTCTCACCCAGACCAGCAGATGGTGATCGCCAGTGGCCGGCCTTATTACACCAACGAAGAGCTTTTTTCCAAGATCAAGGACCACTTGATCTTTATCGGCGATAACGGCGGCGTCATCTACCAGCAAGGAAAAGTGCTAGCTAAGAGCGGCTTGACCAGCGAAGAAGCGGCCTTTTACCTGGATTTATTTAAGGACGACCCGATCGCCAGCCCAATCTTATGCGGGCTGAAGGAGGGGATCAGCCATGATCCAAAAGACGACAAGCTCTTTTTAAAGCAGCTGGACACTTACTACATCAAGCGCCGCTACGCTGAAGACTTGGCGAAGGAAGTGGACAGCGACGAGATTATCAAGGTTTCCGTCTACTTCGGTGACCGGGATGCCGAAAGCCGCTTTAAGAAGTTGCCGCCGATGCCGGCCGACATGGATGCCGTTTTGGCGGGCCCAGAATGGATTGACTTCGTCAATAAAGAGGCCAATAAGGGCACAGCCTTGACCAAGATTGCCGAAATGAAGGGCATTCCAAAGGACGAAGTCCTGGCTTTTGGCGATTACTTGAACGATTACACCATGCTTGAGGCGGCTGGCCTGTCTTACGCCATGGTCAACGGCCACCCAGATTTAAAGGCGATTGCCGACGAGATCGCCCCAAGCAACAACGAAGAAGGGGTCATGCAGGTCTTGCGGCATCTGTTTGACTAAAGAAAAAGTAAATAGACCAAAGAAAAAGCTTGGTTCACCAGTGGTGAATCAAGCTTTTCGTTTTGCCAAAAAAGTAAAAATTCTTGTTCGGCTTGCGTTCTGAACTTTTGTTCGATATACTTAACTTGTCAAGGGTCAAGGCTACTTCTTGATCTGCCCCTTAGACTTTTTATACCAGTAATAAAGGCCAAATGGTACCAAGTTTTCGCTCCCATTCAGGATCCGCTTGATGTTGGTCCGGTGGCTCCACCAAATCAGGATAACCAAGACGCCAGACATGATAGTCAAGAAGCTGTCATGGAAAAAGAAGCTGGAAATAAAGATCAAGATGACTGAAATCAAGCTGCTCATGGATACCATGCTAGTGATGAGCAAGAGCGGAATGAAGAAGCAGGCGCACAGGCCAAAGAACTTCACATTGTAGCCTAAGAGAAAACCAGCTGTCGTCGCTACGGCCTTGCCGCCCCTAAATTTGAGGAAGATGGAGAAGGCATGGCCCAAGATGGCTGCCGCCCCGAAGACCAAGCAGTAGTGGTGATCGCCTAGATGGAAGATCACTGGCAGGCTGGTCGCCAGGGTCCCTTTGAAGAAGTCCACTAAGAAGACGATGGTACCGGCTTTTGGTCCTAAAACCCGAAAAGTATTGGTCGTTCCGATGTTATGTGAGCCGTACTCACGGATATCTTTGTGGTAAAATAGTTTTCCGACTAGCACGCCCGTCGGAAATGAACCGATCAAATATGCTAAAATTAGTAGTAATGCAAATTTTATTGCAAACATTTTATCAACTCCGTTTATTCTGTCTTAGTTATTTTAACAAATAACGGCCATAATTGATATGATGTTCAACAAACTTGGAGAGGATGTATATTTTTGGCAAAGAATACCTATGACGATTCTTCAATCCAGATCCTGCATGGCCTGGAAGCCGTCCGCAAGCGGCCCGGTATGTACATTGGATCAACCGATATTCATGGCTTAAACCAGTTAGTCTATGAAATCGTCGACAACTCTGTCGATGAAGCCATGGCTGGCTACGGCAAGGAAATCAACGTTACCATTCATGAGGACAACTCGGTCACCGTGCAAGACTTTGGGCGGGGGATGCCGACGGGGATGCACGCTTCCGGCCGGCCAACCATCGAAGTCATCTTAACAGTTCTGCACGCCGGTGGGAAGTTCACTGAACAAAACTACAAGACTTCAGGTGGTCTGCACGGGGTTGGATCCTCTGTCGTTAACGCTCTGTCCACCTACATGAAGGTGCACGTGGTCCGCAATGGCAAAGCTTATGAAGAAGAATTCCAAAATGGGGGCCAGCCAATCGGTACCTTGAAGTGCCTGGGCAAGACCAATGAAAAGACCGGGACGACCATTACCTTTAAGCCGGACCCGATGATTTTTTCAACGACTAAGTACAACTACGAGACCATCGCTGAAAGAATCCGGGAATCTGCCTTCTTGCTCAAAGGCGTTAAGTTTACCCTGACCGACGAACGGGAGCCAAATCACCACGAGGTCTTCCAGTTCGATGATGGGATTGAAAGCTTTGTTTCCTACTTGAACGAAGGCAAGGGGACCATCGGCAAGGTCTTTTACTTTGAAGGCCAGCAAGATGACATGGAAGTGGAATTCGCCGGCCAATACAGCGATTCTTACTCAGAAAACTTCGTGTCTTTTGTTAACAACGTTCGCACCGCTGATGGTGGTTCTCACGAAGTGGGGGCTAGAAGCGGCTTTACCCGGGCCTTTAACGACTATGCCAAAAAGCAGGGCCTGCTAGGCAAAAAGGACAAGCTGGACGGGTCAGACTACAGAGAAGGCCTTAGCGCAGTTTTGTCCATCAAGATTCCAGAAGAATTGCTGGAATTTGAAGGGCAGACCAAGGGCAAGCTGGGGACCCCGCAAGCTCGAAGCGTGGTCGACTCCATCGTCTACGAAAAGATGTCCTACTACCTGATGGAAAACGGGGAATGGGCCCAGGAACTGGTTAAAAAGGCTCAGAGGGCTAGAGATGCCAGAGAAGCAGCCAAGAAGGCTAGAGACGAATCTCGAAACGGCAAAAAGCGCCGCAAGAAGGAAGTTTTGTCGGGTAAATTAACTCCCGCTCAATCCCGTAACCCCAAGAAAAACGAACTCTTCTTGGTCGAAGGGGACTCCGCCGGTGGGTCTGCCAAGCAGGGGAGAGACCGGCGCTTCCAAGCCATTTTGCCTTTGCGCGGGAAAGTTTTGAACACCCAAAGAGCCAAACTGGCTGACATCTTCAAAAACGAAGAAATCAACACCATGATCCACACCATTGGTGCCGGCGTTGGCACGGAATTCAAGGTGGAAGACTCCAACTACGACAAAGTCATCATCATGACTGACGCGGACGACGACGGGGCCCACATCCAGATTCTGCTCTTGACCTTCTTCTACCGCTACATGCGGCCGATGATTGAGCAAGGCAAGATCTATATCGCCCTGCCGCCGCTTTACCGCATTAGTAAGAAAGACACCAACCTTTACGCTTGGACCGACGAAGAACGGGACGAAGACGAAAAGAAGGTTGGCAAGGGCTATGCTCTTCAGCGGTTTAAGGGGTTAGGTGAAATGAACGCTGACCAGCTCTGGGAGACGACCATGAACCCAGAAAGCCGGATGCTGATTAGAGTCAGGATTGACGATGCGCAGCTGGCTGAACGCCGGGTAACGACTCTGATGGGTGACCAGGCCAGTGCCAGAAGAAAGTGGATCGAGGAGAACGTCAAGTTCCGCCTCGGGGATGAAGAATCGATTTTAGACAAAGTTAACAACTAGGAAAGGTGGTTATTAGATGCCGGAAACTCAGGAACGAATTCGGGAGATGCCTCTTGAACAAGTGATGGGAGAAAGGTTTGGCCGCTACTCAAAATACATTATTCAAGAAAGAGCCCTGCCCGACATTCGTGACGGCTTAAAGCCGGTCCAGCGCCGGATTCTCTATGCCATGTACCGGGATGGCAATACGGCTGACAAGCCGTTTAAGAAGGCTGCGAAGGCCGTCGGTAACATCATGGGTAACTATCACCCGCACGGGGATAGTTCCATTTATGGCGCCTTGGTCTTCCTGTCTCAAGACTGGAAGATGAGAGAGCCCCTGATCGAAATGCACGGGAACAACGGGTCCATGGACGGGGACAGCCCGGCTGCCATGCGTTATACCGAATCTCGCTTGTCCAAGATTTCCAATGTCTTGCTGGAAGACATCGACAAAGAAACGGTGCCGATGGTCTTGAACTTCGACGACACGGCCTATGAGCCAACCGTTTTGCCAGCGCGGTTCCCAAACCTGTTGGTCAACGGGTCAACCGGGATTTCCTCAGGTTACGCTACGGAAATTCCGCCCCACAACTTAAGTGAAGTTTTAGATGCGACCATTCATCTCTTGAAGCACCCAGATGCTTCTTTAGACGACTTGATGGAATTCATCAAGGGGCCGGACTTTCCAACTGGCGGGATCGTCATGGGCACCAAGGGGATCAAGGATGCCTACCTGACGGGCAAGGGCCGGATCCAGGTCCGGGCCAAGACCCAGATTGAAGAAATCCGCGGCCACCGCCAGCAGATTGTGGTGACGGAAGTCCCTTACCTGGTCAACAAGGCCCAACTGGTCAAGAAGATCGATGAAATCCGGGTCAGCCGGGACTTAGATGGGATCAGCGAAGTTCGGGATGAAACCGACCGCCACGGTTTGTCCATCGTCATCGAACTGAAAAAAGACGCCGATGCCCAAAACATCCTCAACTACCTGCTGAAAAACACCGACTTGCAGGTTTCCTACAACTTCAACATGGTCGCTATCGACCACATGACCCCGGTCCAAGTTGGTTTAAAGCGAATCTTAGAAGCATATCTAGAACATGCTCAAGAAGTTTTGACTAAGCGGACGAAGTTTGACTTAGGCAAGGCTAAGGATAGATTGGAAATTATCCAAGGCTTGATCAAGGCCATGTCGATCCTCGACCAAGTTATCAAGACCATCCGGGCTTCCAAGAACAAGGCGGATGCCAAGAAGAACCTGGTTAAGGAATTTGATTTTTCAGAAAGACAAGCTGAAGCTATCGTCAGCTTGCAGCTGTATCGCTTGACCAACACCGACGTCTTGGCTCTGCAGAAAGAACAAAAGGAGCTGGAAGCCAAGATTGCGGCTTTTGAAAAAATTTTGGCGGATCCGAAGGTGCTGCAAAAAGAAATCATCAAGGAACTGACTGCGGTTAAGAAAGAATTCGGCAACCCGCGCCGGACCCAGATCAGTGATGAAACTGCCAAGGTCGAAATCGACGAAAAGGCCCTGATCGCTGAAGAAGACGTAAGAGTTTTGGTCAGCCGGGACGGCTACATCAAGCGCTCATCTATGCGGTCCTACCAATCTACTGAGTCTGGCGATAATGGCTTGCCAGAAACCGACCGGGTGGTCTATGAAGGCACCTTGTCGACATTGACCAACCTTTATCTCTTCACTAATTACGGGAACTTGATCTACCGGCCAGTCCACGAACTGACGGAAACCAAGTGGAAGGATGTTGGTCAGCACCTGTCCCAGGAACTGGGCTTAGCCGCTGATGAACAAATCATTCAAGTTTACGCCTTAGAAAAATTGGACGATGAAGATGCAGCCTTCTTAATGGCAACCAACGACGGCTTTATTAAGCAAGTGGCCTTAAAGGACCTGCAACCAACCAGAACCTACCGCTCACGTGCGATCATGGCCATGAAGCTGAAGTCGGACACGTCCCGCGTTATTTCGGTTGACCTGGTCAAGGCAAGTGAAGAAAGAGAAGTTGTGCTTTTGACCAACCAAGCCTTTGGCCTCAGATATGACTTGTCAGAAGTTCCAATGATTGGGGCTAGAGCTGCTGGGGTCAAGTCCATCAACTTGAAAGACGACGACTACGTCGTTGCCTGCTATGCCTTTGACCCAGCCTATGAAGACCTCTTAAAGCTGGGGCTGGTTACCCAAAGAGGGGCCTTCAAGCAGATGAAGCTGGATCTGATCGGTAAGACGACCCGGGCTAAGCGGGGCGTACTAGTGCTGCGAAACCTTAAGACCAAGCCGCACCGGCTGGTAGCTGCCAAGTTCTACGGCCAAGACCACGAACTGACCCTGATCACCTCCAGCATGAGAAAGCAGGTCATCCGGACTTGCGACCACCCATTGGGTGACCGGCAGTCAAATGGCTCCTTCGTCATCGACGTGACGACCGACGGTGAGCCAAGAGAATTACTCTTGGGCAAGCCACTAACCAGCGCTGAAGCCGATGCCAGCCGCCTTTTTTAAGCAAGCATTAGACAGATAAGATAAGAAATAAGAAAAAAGCTTAAAAGCTATAAAAAGAATGCAAAAAATGATAAACAAATCTCTTGTTTTCTAGTAGACTTAAATAAGAGAGAAAAAAATTAGCTTTTTAGAAGGGAAATTCCAAGATGGAAAAAGAACTTATTTTTGGTCACAGAAACCCAGACACTGACGCAATCGGCACTGCCATTGCTTACTCATACTTCCAAAACCAAAAGGGCTACAACACTGAAGCTGTAGCCTTGGGCGAAGCCAATGACGAAACCAGCTTTGCCTTGAAGAAGTTTGGCTTTGAAGCACCACGTGTTGTGAAGACGGTTGCTAACGAAGTTAACGCAATTATGCTGGTTGACCACAACGAACCACAACAAAGCGTTGAAGACCGCGACAAGGTTAAGGTTACCCACGTTATCGACCACCACCGGATCAGCAACTTTGCAACCATCGACCCACTTTACTACCGGGCAGAACCAGTTGGCTGTACTTCAACTGTTTTGTGGGAAATGTTCAAGGAACAAGACATGGAAATCCCAGCTAACATTGCTGGTATTATGTTAAGTGCCATTATTTCTGATACCTTGCTGTTGAAGTCACCAACCACTACTGACATCGACAAGGAAGCTGTCGAAGATCTGGCTAAGATTGCTGGCGTTGACTACAAGGAATACGGCTTGGAACTCTTGAAGGCCGGCACCAACATTGCTGCTAAGTCAGTTGAAGAATTGATCGACCTGGACGCTAAGAGCTTTGAACTTGGCGGCAAGACTGCCCGCATCGGTCAAATCAACGTTGTTGACGTTCCAGAAGCTTTGGAACGGAAAGACGGCTTCCTCAAGGCCATGACTGATGCAAGCAAGGAAAACGGCTACGACTTGTTCATGTTGGTAATCACTAACGTTTTGGACTCAGACTCAGAAGTTCTCTTCGTTGGCGATGACGAAAGCAAGGAAGTCTTCAAGAAGGCCTTTGGCAAGGAATTGGTTGACTCAGAAGCTCACCTGCCAGGCGTTGTTTCACGTAAGAAGCAAATCGTTCCTCCACTTACCCGTGCTTTTGAAGCTTAATTGGTAGATTGTAGGACCAAATTAAATAATAGTAAAAAGCCACTAAGTTAATTTGGTGGCTTTTTGCATGCTCAAATTAGCATTTTTACCAAAAAATTGGTAAAATTTTTAATAGAAGAGTAAAGGCTTACATGAAGGAGCAAGTTATGGGCTATAAGTTAATTGCTAGCGATTTAGATGAGACCCTGATTGGGCATGACCGGAAAATCAACCAGCGCAATCTTGATGCAATTCGGAAGTTTACTGAGCAAGGTGGCAAATTTGTGCCGACCACTGGCCGTGGCTTTGTGTCCATTCAAGAAGACACTCTGGAAACTCTGGGTTTGCGCGGTTTAGAAGACCAGTATACGATTTCTTATAACGGCGGGATGATCAACGAAAATGATGGCAAGCTGTTTAAGCTGACCCCGCTGCCTTTTGACCTGGCGCAGGAGCTGTTTAAGAGAGGGCTGACCTACCCGGTTGGGATTCACGTATATACACCAGACACGGTTTACGTGATGAACATGACTGATGAAATGATGGAGGTTGTCGAAGGGCGCTTGAGAGTCACGGTATCCGAGGAAAAGAGTTTAGACTTTTTACGGGGCCAGCAGATCGTCAAGATATTATACGATAATCCTGATTTTGCCTATTTGAAAAGGATCCGGCAGGACTTTGAAGATGTCGAAGACCGGCTGGAAATCAGCTACTCCTCAAATCGCTACCTGGAATTTAACCCCAAGGGCGTTGATAAGGGGACTGGGCTTAAGTTACTGTGCGAAAAATTGGGCATTGACATCAAGGACACCATTGCCATCGGGGACAACTTTAACGACCTGGCCATGATTAAGGCAGCTGGTCTAGGTGCTGGTGTGGCCAATGTGGACCCAGATGTCGCCAAGGACTGCGACTATGTAGCGGAAAGCGACTGCGACCAAGGTGGCGTTGCTGAAATTATTGAAAAATTTGCTTTAAAATAAAAAGAAAACCTGCAACTTATGAAAAAGCTGCAGGTCTTTTTTCTACTCTAAGTCAAGTGATATTAGCGATTTTTATTTCATACGGATAATAGAAATGTTCCGATAGGGTGACTTGTTCTTCCGGTAGGAGAAGAACAGGTCTTCGTGTTCAGTCGTGCAATAAGGCGACACTTCAATATTTTCATCAGGTACCCCCAAGTTCAGGAGCTGCTGCTTGATCAGGCCCTTGGAGTCAAGGAGATAGTGGGTAGCGTCTTTTTTGAAATAAAAACTGGAGGTGTCAAAGGACATCTGCTTGACCAGGTCGATGATGTTGTCCATGGCTTCGAAATTCCGCTGCTCTAAACTAGGCCCGATGTAGGCGTGGAAGTAGCGGGGATCACAATTTTCCTGGTCAATCAGGTATTTAGTGGTCTTGCCCACGATTTCTTGCACGGTGCCCCGCCAGCCGGAGTGGATGGCGCTGATTAGCTCTTCACGCTCATGGTAAAGGAGAACTGGGCAGCAGTCGGCATGGAAGGTGAGGAGAGTCAGGCTCTTGTCCCGGGTGTAGGTGGCGTCAACGGCGTCCAGCTTCTTGGACACGGCCCGCATCCCTTCGCCGCCATCAGCCAGGGTGATCTGTTTCAAAACGTCGGTGTGCTTTTGGTTGGGTGCTACCATGTGGTCCAGATCGGTACCCAGGTACTCAGCTAATTTTTCCCGGTTGGCAATGACTTCGGCTTCTTGCCCAGGGATGAAGCCCATGTTAAAAAGTTTCCCGTCCTCATAGGCTGGAACGGTGTAGCCTTCTACTTTTTCATTATTGTAAGACCATGGAAGAAGTTTCATTAATGCCTCCTAATAGCACTGCTTGATGCCAGTTTCCAAAATTTCCAGTTGTTTCAACGTCTCCTCCGGCTTGACCAGGGGAGCTGCGCCGCTCACGATTGAGTCATAAACGGCCTCGTAGTAGCGGGAGTAGTCGACGTTGACCGTCTTGATCAGGTCTTCCACGTACTCGTCATGCTCATTATAGTAATAGGCCGTTCCGTAGTCGCGCTCGCGGTCAAGGCCAAAGTCGGGGTGGTCCGGCGTTGGCATGTAGAAGCGCTTCAGGTCGTATTCTTGCCGGTCTTCAGTGGCTTTTACTGCCGTAGACAGTGATTTTTGGCCGAGACTTGATGCGCATGTAAGAAGAGGAAACGTTGACCTTGAGAGGCGCATCGTAGTAGAGGTCGATGTCAAAATAGTCGTTCATCCGGCCCGATCCCAGCAGTTGCTTGACTTCCGCGTGGTAGTCATGCGGGATGCCAAAGTAGCTGATGGCCTGGTCCAGGGTGTGGCAGGCGTGCTGGTACAAGAAGGAGCCAAAGGGGTCAAATTTGCCAGCGTCAACCACGTCTTTGCGGTAATAGTCGTAGTGCATCTCGACTTCGTAAATGTCACCTAGGCGGCCGGATTCAATCACAGCTTGAGCAGTTAAGAAGTCGGAGTCAAAGCGGCGGTTTTGGATGCACATGCAAAGAAGACCTTTTTCCTTAGCTAGGTCAAAAAGCTCCTCGGCTTGTACCCGGCTTTCGGTAAAAGGCTTTTCGCAGACAACATTTTTGCCAGCCAGGAGCGTCTTTTTCGTATATTCATAGTGGAGGACGGGCAGGGAAATCACGACTAAGTCGATGTCTGGATCTTGGAGGACGTCATCGATGTTTTCGGTGTAGACGGCACCAGGTATCTGGTCCCACTTGACGTGGGAAAGGTTCCGGGCCCAGATGGTCTTGATGTGGAATTTGTCAGTTAATTTAGCAATGAAGGGGCCTTGGTAGCGGTGGGTGCTTTTGCCCGCGCCTAAAAAGCCGACTTGCAGGATTTGTTTGGTCATGGTGTTACCTCGTGTGTTAGTTAGGTTATATGTCTATCTTATCATTTTCCATATCTCAACACAGGTTATACAGTCTCCTTGATCCTTTTTCTTACGTCATTTCCTCAAAATGCCGTATACTACTATTAACGAAACAGAAGGAGAGAACAACAATGACTGATGTAACCACTGGCGCCACCGATGCCGCGAGCGCCGCATCCCTGATGGCTAAGCCTGAACCACAGAAAAACACTAACAGCCCTTGGCCGGGCCCGCCGGGGATGATTCCTGTGACCAACGGCCAGGCCGATGACGCCAACATCCACGCCCGCGCCTACCTGGACAGTTTGCTGGTCGAGATGCGGATCATCGATGCCGTCGAGCCTGATTTGGCCACGGAGATTATTGGCAAAAAGTATACCTCGCCCATGACCCTCGCTGCGGTCTCCCACCTGAATAAGGTTATGCCCGATAAGACTCGCAAGCCCATGCAGGAAAAAGTCCAAGCTGCCAAAAAGCTTGGCGTTCTCAACTGGATCGGGATGGAACCTGACGACGAGTATGCCGAAATCGTCGAAGACGCTGGCCCAACTGTCCGCATCATCAAGCCTTTTGCCGACCATGAGCAAATCTACCAAGAGATTAAGACGGCGGAGCGCCTTGGCGCGGTTGCTGTCGGGATCGACATTGACCATGTGCCGGGGACCGATGGCCACTATGACGTGGTCGACGGCATCCCGCTTGGCCCAATCACGGCCGCTGACCTGGGGGAGTACGCTGCCCAAACCGATCTGCCTTTTATCGCAAAAGGCGTTTTGTCCATTCAGGATGCTCTGAAGGCCCAAGAGGCGGGCTGTGCAGGGATCGTCGTTTCCCACCACCATGGCCGTTTGCCGTTTGGCGTTCCGCCACTAGCAGTTTTGCCGGAAATCCGGGATGCATTGAAGGGCAGCGGGATGACCATATTTGCTGACGGATCACTCATGTCTGGCTACGACGCATACAAGGCTCTAGCTTTGGGCGCTGATGCGGTTTTGATAGGCCGCGCAATTTTGCCAGAACTTTTGCAAGATGGCAGCAAGGGCGTTGAGAAAAAATTTGCCCAGCTGACCGCCCAGCTCCGCGAAATGATGATGTACACGGGCGTGTCCGACACCAGCTCTTTTGACCCAACCGTTTTGCGGCGGGTGTAATATTAATTGTTGTCACACCAAGCAATTTGTTTGCTTGGTGTTTTTATTTTTTCTGAAAGGTGTAGGAATTAGAAAAATATGCACCTTTCTTCGTAAATTTGATGTGACCCCCAAAATTGGGACAAATTAGTATTACGCCGTTAAGGTTGTTAAAACATGATTCCGATATTCAATCGGGGTCATGTTTTTTCGTCCTGTCTTGATTCTTACGTTGTTGTAGTAATCGATGTATTTGTGAATAGCTTGCTCAAGCTCATTTAAGTCCTTGTATTTATGTTCTTGGCCGTAGAACATCTCACGCTTAAGAATGCCGAAGAAGCCTTCCATTAAGCCGTCATCAAGAGAATTACCCAACCTGGACATACTTTGATCGATCCCTCTGTTTGCCAGAGCGGCTTGATATGCTTGGTGCTGATATTGCCAGCC
>NZ_AZDU01000033.1 GCF_001434815.1 Lactobacillus equicursoris DSM 19284 = JCM 14600 = CIP 110162 | reverse complement strand
ACCGGAAGGTCTGGCTTTTTTGTTTTGTCTGTGGCGGCGAAGCGGATGTGCGTTTTTTACTCAACTAGCGGTCCTTTTTAATAATCAGCCTTAAAATTGACTCAACTATGGAGGCTTTTTTAATCATTCGAAATTTCTTTACTCAACTACCAGCAGCATTTTAATAATTAGGAATCGGTCGTACTCAAGTACGACCGATTTTTTCATTTTCTGGTACAAAATTGACTCAACTGCGTTTGAGCTTTTAATAATTCGAATTATGAGAGACGAAGAACTAGTTGAGTCAATTTTAGGGAGAATTATGAGAAAAGAGAGTGTAGTTGAGTACAACATAGGAAGAATTATGAGAAATATGGCTGCAGTTGAGTAAAGCCCTGTAGCGATTATGAGAAAGGCTTCGGTAGTTGAGTAAAAAGTTGCCGCGATTATTAAAAAGTCCAGTTCAGTTGAGTCAATTTTGCGGCAGCGCTTGTCCTATTTAAAGTGTTTCTTAAGAGCTAGGCAAGTTACTAGGCACCATGGGCGCTATCCCATACAATATAAGCATACAAACAGTTATATTTAGATAGAAAGTAGGCTACAACCATGGGATTACTAACACTCATCATCGGTTTGGTAATGCTGGCTAACCCCAGATTGGCAACCGAAAGTTCTAAATTATAGTTAAGAGGTCTAGCGTAAGCCAGGCCTTTTTTATATAAAAAAGTTGGTTAACGCTCTCGTTTCTTTAGTATAATGAGGATAGTAATTACAGGGAAGTGAGAATAATGAATAAATTAGCCAAGTGGTGTATTTGGCTAAGAAGAAGATCTTTCTTTAGAGTGGTGCAAAGAACCTTCGCGGTTTTAATGCCGATTGCAACCATTGGGGCCTTTTTCCAGGTCTTGCAAGACAGTATCTTCTCTCCAGATAGCTTCATTTATAACTTGTTTGACTTTGATAAGATTATGAGCGACCGGTTTTGGGATATCGGCATGTCCTTGTCCCAGTGCGTGGTCGAGGTCATTTTCAATCTTTTTGGCATCTTTGCGGTTTATTTCGCGGCTTCTTTTACGGCAAAAATCTACCGCAAGGATGCCACGATGGCTGGGATCAGTGCTGTGACCAGCCTCTTGATCATGCTCTATTTGCTGGAACTGGCCATCACCGGCCGGATTACCTTGATCGGCAGCAACTTCTTGAGCATCCAGTACTGCTTCTTACACCTGCTGATCGGCTACGGGGTGGGGCAGGTCTTTCACTGGCTGGGGAGCGACTATGAGCATGTTGACTACGAGCACACCAAATTAGTCCAAGACCGGGCCCTGAAGGCAATTAAACCGGCCTTTGTGACTATTTTAGGCGGGATTATCCTGGGCGGCATTTTATACGGCATCCAGTGGAAGAGCAGCGCTAACGTCAGCTTAAGCGGCGTGATGTCGCCAATCGAAAACTCCAACAATTTGCTAGTGACGGTACCGATGACGGGGCTGGCGGCCCTGTTAGACTGGCTGGGGATTGGGACGCCCATGCAGGACTTAGGCAATATCTCTAGTTCAGCGGCGGCCACGGCTAACCTGACCTATGTTTTAATGAAAAAATCTATTTGGAAGATTCCGTATCCATACCTAGGCAGCGCTTTGGTTCACAGCTACGGCGTGATGGGCGGGTCCGCCGCCCTGCTGGCCTTGGCTGTCGCCATCCTGCTTTGGGGCAAGCAAAGAGAACCTGAAGTAGCGGCTAAGCTCAACTTATGGCCGCTGCTCTTTAACTCCTCTCGCGGCTTTTTGGTGGGCTTGCCGGTGATCTTGAACCCGGTTTACCTCCTGCAGCTGGTCTTGATCCCCATGATCAACATGCTGCTGGCGGCCTTGGCCATCACCATCCACCTGATTCCAACGCCGGTCTATACGGCCTTAGCTGGAACGCCAGGCTTGCTGGTGCCATTTTTTGCCACGAACGGCAACTGGCCGACCTTGATCTTTACCATTGTCCTCTTCTGCTTGGACGTCGCCTTGATGATTCCGGCTGTGAAATTGGACAACCGGGCCGGCAAGCTGCTGAAGGACTATGAAAAGGAGGATGAAGCCCATGCCTAAGAGTCGCAACTGGAAGCTGATCATCATGGCTCTGGTCATCATCATCCTCTTGGCCATTCCTGGCTATTCCTGGATGAAAAAGACCAACAAAGAGCACGCGGAACGCCAGCGCTCCACCTTGTCGCCGGTTATCATGGTGCCGGGGTCTAGCGCGACCATCAACCGTTTTAACTCGCTGGTCAAGCTGCTGAACCAGGAGACGCCGTATAAGCACAGCCTGCTCAAAATTGAGGTTGAAGAAGACGGAACCTTGACTTATTCCGGCTCCATCAAGAAGGGTGACAATGAGCCTTTTATCGTAATTGGCTTCCAAAACCGCCACGACGGCTATTCCAATATCAAAAAGCAGGCCGGCTGGCTGGATGATGCCTTTTACGAGATTTTTACCAATTATAAATTCAACAACTTCAAGGCCTTTGGCCACTCAAACGGCGGGCTGATCTGGACTTATTGGCTAGAACACTTTTACAGCGACTACAAGTCCGACGTCAAGGTGAAAAAGCTGATGACGCTGGGTTCACCTTACAATTTCAGTGAAACCAACGTTAAGAAAAAGACTCAGATGCTGAGCGATTTTATCAAGTATAAAAAGCGTCTGCCTAAGAGTTTGATCGTCTACTCCTTGTCAGGGGGGGAAAGCTACGAATCTGACGGCCTGGTGCCAGAAGCCAGCGTAGAAGCAGGAAAGTACATCTTCCAAAAGCAGGTCAAGTCCTTTACGGCCATGACGGTTACCGGCGAAGATGCTCAGCACTCCAGTCTGCCGCAAAACAAGCAGGTCGTGAAGATCATCAAGCAGTATCTTTTGGACAAGCAGCGCAAAGTTGGCCCTAGCCAGCAAAAGACCAATCGCTAAGGCGAATCGTTAGTCACGCTCGCTTTTTTGCCGTAAAATAGTAGGCAAGAACTTTTTAGCAAAAATCAAAGGACAAATACATGAAAATCAAGTTGATTGCAGTCGATTTAGATGGAACCCTGCTGACCTCGAGAAAAAAGGTCAGTGAAAAGACCCTAGAAGCCTTAAAGAAAGCCCGGAAAAACGGGATTTACGTCGTGCCCCTGTCCGGCCGGCCCCTTCCTGGCGTCCTCAAGGTCTTTGAGCCCTTTGATTTTGCCCCTGACGACAACTACGCGATCTGCTACAACGGTGGCTTGATCCAGCAGCTGGACGGTCAGGTGATCTATGCCAATCCCTTGAGCCATGAGAACGTGCAGCACATGATTGCCCTGAAGCGGAAGGGGATTTTTGGCCCCTACTTCATGGACACCAAGGACTTTTACGTGGCACCGGGGGCGAGTGCTTTTGGCGTCAGCTTTATCGCCAAAGCTCGCAATATGGGCGTGAAGAAGATGGAGCCAGGGAAAAAATACGAGTTCATCAAGGGCGAATTCGTCTCCTTGCCAAGCAAGATGAAAAAGTTCCGAGCTAGTCTGTCTCCAGAAACTGAAAAAGAATTTAACATCTCTGCTTCTGGCGGCCAGTGCCTGGAGTTCAACACGCCGGACGTGTCCAAGGGGGCGGCTTTGACTCAGCTTTTGGACTTGTTGAACATTCCGGCTAACGAAGCCATGGTTTTTGGCGATAACAACAATGACCTGTCGGACTTTGAACTGCCGGAGGTCTTCAAGGTCGCTATGGGCAACGCTATTCCGGAGATCAAGGAGCGGGCTGACTACGTGACCGCAAGCAACAACCAGGATGGAATCGCGCAAGCAATTGAGAAGTTTGTAGACCTGCAGGAGAGTAAACGATGAAAAAACCAGTGATTGGGATTTCAGGATCAGAAGTAACCATTCAAGCCGGACCCTTTATGGGCGAACCGCGAACTTACGTTAACGCGGCATATGTGGACTCAGTCTACCAAAACGGCGGGATTCCCTTGGTGATTCCTTTTACCAAGGGCGGGGAAGAGATGGCGCTTGAACAGATGAAGCTGGTTGACGGCTTGATCTTGTCAGGTGGCCATGACGTTGATCCCCACCTCTATGGCGAGGAAGTTGACCAAAAGAGCGGGGCTACTTGGCCGGACCGGGACCAGTTCGACATTGCCCTGCTCAAGGCCGCAGAAGACGCTAATAAGCCCGTCTTGGGCATTTGCCGCGGGGCCCAGATAATTAACGTGGCTCACGGTGGCAGCATGTGGCAAGACCTGTCCTTGCGCCCCGGCCACACCCTAAAGCACATGCAGGCGACTCGGCCAGACGTGGGCACCCACTTGGTCAAGATCAAGAGCGGCACCAATCTGGAAAAAATCATGGGCCAAAGCAGCCTGATGACCAACTCCTTCCACCACCAGGTGATCAAGGAAGTGGCACCAGACCTGGTTGAAGCAGCCACGGCCAGCGACGGGGTGACTGAAGCCCTGGAAAGCGATGACGGCCAAGTAATTGCCGTTCAGTGGCACCCAGAAGAAATGCACGCAAATCCGGCGCCAGAAGCGGCCATCATGAACCGCCTCTTTAAGAACCTGATTGACCGGGCCAATGAAGAAAAGTAAGCCCCAAATTTTTTTAAGCAAATTACGCGTTCCTCAAGATCATTGAGGGACGCGTATTTCTTTATTTATGAACGAAAAACTAAAAGTAACTGACAAAATTATGAAAATAGGGGATAATGAAACTATTGTAGTTGTCAGAAGCAGTGTGTTACACGTGGAACATGGTTGAAAAAATGAATAAAAGAAAAGGAATTATCTTAGCGATTGTTGGCGCAGCCTTGTGGGGAACTTCAGGCACGGCTGCCGAAATGCTTTATCAAAATCCCAATATCAATACCTTCTGGCTAGTCGGCGTCAGATCCTGGCTGGCGGGTTTAAGCCTCTTAGCGATCTCCTTTTTGACCAAGGGGAAGAAGACCTTAACTATTTTCCAAGACAAGCATGACTTGCTTTCCGGTATCTTGTACGCGATTTTTGGCATTTTAGGCGTCCAGTTCACCTACTTTTACACGGTCAAATCTTCTAATGCGCCAACGGCGACCGTCTTGGTCTTCTTGGCCCCGGTTTTGGTCATTGCCTACATGGCCCTGAAGAGCCGGCAGCTGCCGCGGCGGATTGACCTGATTTCCATTGCAGTAGCCATTATTGGTACGGCTATTTTGGTTACCAACGGCAATTTTTCAAGTCTGGCTGTCAGCCCTAGAACCTTGATCTGGGGCTTCTTCAGTGCCTTGACCCAGGCGATTGCGGTTGTCATGCCGGCTAAGCTGTTTAAAAAGTACAGTACGATGACTATCCTGGCCTGGGGCCTGCTCTTAAGCGGGATCCTCTTTACGCCCTTCATTATTTTCATGCCAGCCCAGCACGTGACCTTCAAAGAATGGACCTTGGTCATCTACATTGTCATTGCTGGCACCATTTTGGCCTACACCTTGTACTTGTCCAGCGTGGTTTACATTTCGGCTGGTCTTGCCAGCATGCTGGAAGCCTTTGAGCCGCTGGTGGCCACAATTTTGTCAGTGGGGCTGCTGGGCAGCGACTTTGGCATCATGAAGATGGTGGGCGGGAGCTTGATTATTTTTGCTACCTTCTTGCAGGTTATTCCTAGCCCTCGCCCGGGCAAGCTGCACCGCGATCACCTTTAATATTTTTTATGCATTTTGCTAAAAAAGCCCGTCATTACGGGCTAAATTGTGTTAAAATCGAGGCGATGATTTGATCATTAACATGGGGTTAAGCCTGGCCTAATATCTAGCAAATCTAGAAGCCCCTCAATGCTTGCCGTTGCGGGGTTCTTTCCAATCTAGCTAACTCGGATTAACCAAGAATCGAAAATGTTGTTACTAAATTCGGTGCAATATTTAGTGCAATGAATCGGGTGCGCTCACGGGCTTCAATATGATTCGAAATACAATCTATGATAAAATCTAAGTAGTGATTCCTACTTTCTCCGCTTGCGTTAAGCAGGCGGTTTTTTATGCTCTCTTTTAGGGGTGTCAAAAAACTCCGATTTAGCTCGGGGGATGCCGGATTAACCGGGGGCTGCTCCCCCGAATTTTTTTGTAAAAAGTTAGGTTTTGACAGGTTCTGACACGCCCAAAAACGAATTAAATGTCTGCTCTCCCCCGTTGCCCGCTCCCCCTGCTGTCAGAATGCCAGATTCAAGCCATGGGGGGTATTTAGCCAAGTTCATAGCACAATCTACCGGGAATCTACCGGGCTAGGCTCAGAGCGGCTCTATGAGCTTCTGAGAGCGTCTGAAGGCAAAACAAAAGCCAGCCATTCACTGGCTAGCTTTCTTCAGTTCTATTTATTTCTATTTATTGGGCTTCTTTTCTTAAAATATCCCGAATGTTGTGCTCTCGCTATGGAACCTGCCACACCTAATCTGGGATGCGAATTAAGATATTGTAGCTTTTCAGTTGCTAATTGTTTAATAGTTTCATTTTCTGTACTTTTCAGTATTAATTCTAAATCCACTGTATAAAGGTTGGTTTTTTTAAGTAGCTTTTCAGCTGCTAATTGTTTAATAGTTTTATTTTCTGTATTTTTCAGTATTAATCTTAAATCCTCTTCAGAAATGTCGGGTGTTTTAATTGATTTAATTAACCCGTATTGCTTTAAAGCCATTAATCGTAGTTGATCATCTAGTATACTTGACATCTGTTTCTCCTGTTTAACGTCACTGGGACTTTGTCGCAAAAAAAACCGTGTTCGATATACGAACACGGTTAAGTGACGTATATCCATTTACAGTGGAGCACCTTACCGGTCGGCAGGTTGCTGCTAGGTCAAAGTGTGTAACCACTCACTAGCTCTTGATATAACACGTGATTTAATTTTCAGTTTAACTTTATAATATTTATTTGCTAATGTCAAGGCATTTCTTAAGTAAAATTATTTATCAACAATTAACAGTGTCTCTCCCCCTAATTAGTCCGGGGACTTTTTGTAAAAAGTTAGGTTTTGGCAGGTTCTGAATGTCATGTTTTGACAGGTCTTTTAGGGGTGTCTAAAAAGTAAGATGTTTTGACAGGTCGCTCTTTTAGATGCCTCCAGAAACTCCGAATCATGCCAGCATCCCTTAAGATAATGCTCTTAGAAGCCAAAAGAAGGCCGCACAAGCTTCCCATTCTTACTTTAGTACAAGTTATACTAAGCAGGACTTGAAAAGCTGTACTGGCCTTTTTTGCATGTAGATTCGATTGGTGCCAGGCTGAACCCTCTTTTAATGATCGCCTGGTTAAAGTTTTCAGTGAATGACTTCAAGCCGATGCGCTGTAATTGTTTAAATTTGATCGACTGTAAGCTGTTCTCTTCCTGGAACTCATAAACTGGCTTGCGCTCAATATATTTGGCTATGATTAGCTTCTGTGGGTCCCGGTAGCCTCTGAATCGTTCTACTTCGGTAGGGATGCCAGCTATTGCGTCGTTGATACATAACAAGTATTGAGCGCTGAACAAGTACAAGCTGGCCCTGGTGCTCTCCCTGGTAGCGTCGACTGTTGCGGCCAATTCCTGCTCATCAATCGGGAAGGCTGGCTTAATTGCTGTGATTGAACATAGCTCCAGGAAGCAGGATAACGTTTCTATGTCCGTTGCTGGTCCTGCTGGTGGTAGTGGTGTTCTTTCTTCAAACCTCGGCATTGTGCGGCCTCCTAGATCGTCGTAGAAATGCAAAAAGGACAGGTTTTCGCCTGGTCTTCTTTGCGTTAGTTGATGAATTTGGCAAGTAGGTTAATTCTTGCCTCAAATTGGTTATACATTGCTAGATTAGCTCCAGGGAGTGAAAGAAACTCCTCTAAGCTAAAGTTGCTCCAGCGTTCAATAAGTCTTCTAATATTTTTTATGCATTTTGCCCAAAAAGCCCGCCATTACGGGCTAAATTGTGTTAAAATCGAGGCGATGATTTAATCATTAACATGGGGAAAAATTACAATGAACGATGTATTAGATGCCAGGACCGGGGTCAAGGATACCCTGCCCACGGTTCTGGGTTATATTGGCATCGGCATGGCCTTTGGGATCATCGCCCACACTAACGGCTTTAGTCCCTTAGAGACCCTGCTGATGTCCTTGATGGTTTATACCGGCTCTGGCCAGTTTGCTCTGGTCAGCATGTTGCCAGCTGGCAGCAGTTTGCTTTCAATGTTTATGGCTGTGTCCTTGATGAGCGCCCGGATGCTGCTGATGTGCATGACCCTGGCGCCCAAATTTAAAAAAGAGAAGCTGGCTAAGAACCTTTGGCTGGGCTTTTTGATCACGGATGAAACCTTTGCCCTGGCCATCACCAAGCTGAATTACACCAAGGGCAAGTTAAATTACGACTGGATGAACGCGTCCAATATCGTGGCCTATGCCGCTTGGACCCTGGCCGGGTTAGCGGGCTGTCTGCTGGGCAACCTGGTGTCTGATACCAAGGCTTTGGGGCTGGACTATGCCGTTATCGCCATGTTCTTGGGGCTGCTCTATTTGCAGCTGATCACCGACCAGTCGCTCAAGATTGAGCTGCAGCTGATCATGATCGGGGTCACCATGGTTTTGACTTATATTGGGATGATCATTTTGCCAGCCAGTGCCACCACCATCGTCGTTACGGTTGTCAGTTGTTTAGTAGGAATGGGGATCAAGCATGTCTATTTCAAGTAAAGTATTTATCACTTACCTGGTTTGCGGCACGGGCCTAGCGGCTTTACGCTTAATGCCTTTTTTACTGCTAAAAAAATTCAACCTGCCCAAGGCAGTGGTCGAATTTCTGGAATTCGTGCCAATCGTCATCATGACCACCCTCTGGTTCAGCAGCTTGTTTACGGCTAAGCAGGGCCACTTGCCGCAAATTGACTGGCAGTACGCGATCGTGACGATTCCAGCTTTGATCACCGCCTACTTCACCCGCAGCTTGATGTGGATCGTGGTGGTTGGCGTGGCCAGCCTGGCCTTAATTAGATTGATTTAAAAAGAGGACTCAGGCCGAGTCCTTTTTTCATGTCGCAAATTTTTTCTAAAAATCATGCCAAAAAGACTTGCAATTTTCTGAGAAAGAGATTAAAGTATTATACAAGTTAAGAAACAAAGACAAACACAATAAAGAACAGAGTAGCGCTGGAGAAGTCTCACAGAGAGCCGCGGCAAGCTGGGAAGCGGCAGACGGAAGCAGACGTGAAAGTAAGTTCTTTCGTGGTTAATGCGACGCTTATGCGAAGTGTTGACTGGGTTCGCCCTTTACAGCGACAACGTCTTGGCCGGGTGGCCAGCACGGGGTAAGGCTATTTTGGTGACAAAGTAGCGAAGTAAGGTGGTAACACGCATAAGCGTCCTTGTAGAAGCAGAGCTTCTACAAGGACTTTTTTATTTCTTAGCAATTCGAGATTAGCTAATCTTCAAAAATTGTAAGCAGATTTTTTGAGGAGATTTACCATGAAAAAACTATCATTTAAGCAGTATTTGTTAATTGCTTCCCTGATTTTCGGGATGTTCTTTGGGGCTGGGAACCTGATTTTCCCGGTTCACCTGGGCCAGTTAGCTGGCAAAAACTGGCTGATCGCTGCGATCGGCTTCATCATTTCTGGGACCTTGATTCCCTTGGCCGCCTTATTGGCCCTGGCTGTGACTAGAGCTGACGGGATCTTCGGCCTAGCGCGTCCTTTGGGTAAAAAGTTTGCCTTGGGCTTTTTAATCCTGGTTCACCTGACCCTGGGGCCACTTTTTGCAACGCCAAGAACGGCGACGGTTCCTTTTTCCATGTTCTCTAGCCACTTCTCTAAGGGGATGCAGCCAATCGCCTTGCTGATCTACTCCGCCATCTTCTTTGGCCTGGTTTACTACTTCTCCCTCAGCGAAGGCAAGATTACGGAAAGAGTTGGGAAGATGCTGAACCCAGCCTTCCTGGGCCTCTTGTTTATTATATTCTTCATCGCCTTGATCAAGCCAATGGGGGCTACGAGCACCACGGCCGCAACTAGCGACTATCTGAAAGCGCCAATGATCAACGGCTTTTTGCAAGGCTACAACACGCTGGATGCCTTGGCAGCCCTGGCCTTTGGGGTTACCGTTGTTACCGCGATTCGATCATTTAAGATTAAGGAAGGCAAGGACACGTCTATTGCCTTGGCCAAAACTGGCCTAATGAGCTTCTTGGGCATTGCCTTGATCTACCTGGTTTTGGCCCTGTTAGGCGCAACCAGTCTGCACTACTTCAAGTTGTCAGCTAACGGCGGGATTGCTTTTGCCCAAATCGCCAACCACTACATGGGCACCTTTGGTGAAGCCCTTTTGGCAACCTTGGCTACTATTACCTGCATGTCCACCGCGATTGGCTTGGTTGTTGCTTTTGCCCAAGACTTCCACAAGCGGTTCCCAAAGATCTCTTACCGGACTTTCCTGACCTTTAACTGTGGGATTTCCTTCATTATCGCTAACTTCGGCTTAGATACTATCATCTCTTGGTCAACCCCAGTTTTGATGTTCCTCTACCCACTGGCCATCGCCTTGATCCTGTGCGGTCTGTCCAGCAAGCTGTTTAAAAACGACAGCCGGGTTTACAAGTGGACAGTTAGCTTGACCATCATCCCAGCTCTCCTGGATGGGCTGAACGCAGCCCCAGCTGTGCTTAACCAAAGTGCTTTTGCCCAAAGCATCTTGACCTTCGCCGGCCGCTACATTCCATTCTTCAGCTATGGCATGGGTTGGCTGACCTTCGGCATCGCCGGTTACCTGATCGGCCTGGGCATCCACTTTTTCAAGCTGTCCGCTGAGCCAGCTGGTGAAACTGCCTAACTTTCCAAATTGTTGGTAAATCTCTATATTTTGATCGTCCTCGGCGCGCGTTGCGCCTGGGGCGATTTTTTCGTGTGGGCTGTTGCCCCCAAAGTATGTTAACCGGTCTGGATTTTGTTTGAAATTGCCCCCGAAGTATGTCAACCGGCTTGGATTTAGGTGAAAAAAGCCCCCAAAGTATGTCAACCGAATTTGGTTGAGTCAAGTTGGGGGCAGAAAATTGGAGAAAGTAGCCTGGTTGAGTCACATCGGGGGAGAAAAACAGAAAAAATAGCTCCGGTTGAGTCACATTGGGGGCAAAAAACGGGAAAAATGAAGCCGGTTGAGTCACATTGGGGGCAAAAAATGGGAAAAATGAAGCCAGTTGAGTCAAGTTGGGGGCGAAAAATGGGAAAATTTAGTTTGGTTGAATCAAATTGGGGGAGGGATGCACAAAACCTGACTCAATTACTGGAAGTGACCTCCCAAAATTTACTCAACCGGAGCCCCTTTTTTAAAAAAGCCTCACACAAACATNTACTTGAGTAAGTTTATGAGCGGCTAATTCCATAGTTGAGTAAGATCATGAGCAACATTTTCGTTACTTGAGTAAGTTTATGAGCAGCCGCTACCGTAGTTGAGTAAGATCATGAGCAACTATTACCGTACGTGAGTCAAATCGGGGCAAAAAAGAAGCACCGCCCTAGCAACCAACCGCCCCCCAACACACCAAAAAAGGTTGTCAAACCAACGACAAACGTTGATTTGACAACCTTTTTTACATACCTAATTAAACTGATCCTGTTTGATTTCCCGGTAAATGGCCAGGATCAAGACAAAGACGGCGGAGATGATGGCTGGGTAGACCATGCTGCCGACCTGCACGGCCTTTTCTGCCGCGGCTTGGCTCAGCTGGTTTTCCACGGCGTATTGGACGACCCAGCCGTGCATCAAGTTTGGTGTCAGGGCAAAGGAGATCGTCGCGATCAGGGATGCGACCGTCATCGTGTGCCGGGAATAGGGCTCTTTAAAGAACTGCGACAGGATGCAGAAGGCCGGGGCCAGCATCAAAAGGAAGATCCAAAAAATGATCATCGTCCCGGCATGCGAGTCCATCATCTGCGAGCTGTTCGTCGCGTAGCGGTAAGTCCCCCAGAGCGACCCGCCAGTCAGCTGGTTGAACAGGCTCAAAAAGTAGGACCCTTGCTGTCCGTAAGTCCCGCGGCTGGACAAAAGCCCCTGCACCTGGGTCAGGCTGTCCGTCGTTCCGGCGCTAGAAAAGTCGACGCTAACGATCTGTCGCATGTAGGCTGCCAGGAACATGACCGTTGACCCCAGCAGCTGCAGGGCCTTGATCATGCTCAGTTTTCTTGACGCCTTCAGCTTAAACTCCAGACTCAAAACCTGGTCCGGGTGGTGGGAGTGGCCGATCACGAAGATGCCGGCGATAACCAAGACCACGACGATGGCCAGGGCAATCCACCACTTGGCCAGGATGAAGAAGAGGGCCAGGCCCAGCATGATCACTGACACGTAGGGTCTGTCGGCAAAAATCTGCCAGAAATTCAGTTTCAAGTGATCCCGGCTGCGGGACTGCCCGGCGCTGTCCACTTGCAGGTGCTCGGCGCCCGCCTGTCTCCGTTCTTGCTGCTCTTGGTATTGTCTTCTTGAAAGTTTCGCCATAACCATCAATCCTCTCTAATTTCTAGTATTAATTTTAAGCGAAAAAAGCTTCGAGTGCTAAATCTTAGAAAGATTTTATTAGTTACTCGGGTGATCTTTAAGAAATTTTCACATGGTATAAGCTGGCTCTACTAAAAGCAAGCCAGTTCATGTGAAAAACAAAACAATCACTACCAAACTCTCTCTAGATCATATTTACCCAGAAATGATCTTTTCTTCTTATTTTGTAAGCGAAGACATTTGTGAAAAATCAACATTCTTTTTTGGGGTTTAAATTTTCAAGTCCACTTCGACTATTTTAAAAAATGCAAAAAAATCTGGTAATTTTTTACTTTTAGCAAAAAGTTCGTTGTATAATTCACTTAGTAAAACGATAAAAGTTTTGTAAGGAGAATTTTTAAGATGGCAGAACAAGAATACCGTATTGAATCAGACACGATTGGTGAAGTTAAGATCCCTAAGGATGCTTTGTGGGGCCCACAAACTGAAAGAAGCCGCAACAACTTCCCATCAGGTGAATTGATGCCACTGGCAATCATCCGCGCTTTCCTACACTTGAAGAAGGCTGCTGCTGAATCAAACGTGGAAGTTGGCGATGAACCAGCTGACAAGGGGCAAGCAATCGAAGAAGCAATCGACCAACTTTTGGCCCTCAGCGACGAAGACTTGCGTAAGGACTTCCCACTTCACGTTTTGCAAACTGGCTCAGGTACCCAAACCAACATGAACGTTAACGAAGTTGTTGCTAACCTTGCTAACAAGCTGCATCCAGGCTTAGGCATCTTGCCAAACGACGACGTTAACCGTGGCCAAAGCTCAAACGATACTTACCCAACTGCCATGAACATTGTGGCCGTTGAAGCTGTTGACAAGCTGGAACCAGCTATTCAGCACCTGATCGACGAATTGAAGGTTAAGCAAGACAAGTACTGGAAGACTGTTAAGGTTGGCCGCACCCACTTGCAAGACGCAACTCCACTTACTTTTGGCCAAGAAGTTTCCGGCTACATCTCAGCTTTGAAGCATGACCTGGCTTACATTCAAGAATTGAAGCCATCTCTTTACGAATTGGCTATCGGTGGTACTGCCGTTGGTACTGGCTTGAACGCTGCTCCTGGCATGACTGAAGCTATCGCCGGCAAGCTGAGCGAAGTTTACGGCCACGACTTCAAGGTTGACACCAACAAGTTCTGGGGCTTGGCTCACCACTCAGCCTTGAGCGTGATGCACGGCGCCTTCAAGACCCTGGCAAACGACATGTTCAAGATTGCTCAGGACATTCGCTTCTTGGCTTCCGGCCCACGTGCTGGCTACGGCGAATTGAACATCCCAGCCAACGAACCAGGTTCATCCATCATGCCAGGTAAGGTTAACCCAACCCAAGCTGAAGCCGTAACCATGGCTGTTGCTCGCGTTTTGGGCAACGACGTAACTGTCAACTTTGCAGCTAGCCAAGGCAACTTCGAAATGAACGTCTTCAAGACGGTCATGATCGCTGCTTTCTTGGAATCAGCTGAAATCTTGACTGGCACCATCACTGGCTTTGCTGACAAGATGATCCACGGCTTGACTGTCAACGAACAAAGAATGGATGACCTGCTAGAAAACTCCTTGATGACGGTTACTGCTTTGTCACCAAAGATCGGCTACCACGAAGCAGCTGTGATCGCCCAAACTGCTCAAAGAGAAGGCACCACTTTGAAAGAAGCTGCCTTGAAGAGTGGTAAGGTTACCGAAGAACAATACGATGAATGGATGGACTACATGGCCATGACCAACATCGACCGCACTAAGCCAGAAGCTTAAAGGAGAAAAAATGGCTAAATTTGTCTTTGAAACAAGTCCTGTTTCATCCTTAGAAAAAGCATACGATCTCGTAGTCATCGGTGCCGGTGGCACTGGCTTAACCGCAGCCTTGCAAGCTCATGAGCTGGGCTTGACGGTAGCTGTTTTAGAAAAAAATGCTGCCCTTGGCGGCAACACCAGCAAGGCTTCATCCGGGATGAACGCCGCTGAATCCCTGGTGCAATTTGACCACGGCATCATCGACAGAAAGGAAGATTTTTACAAGGAAACCTTTAAGGGTGGCGGCCAGTTGAACGACCGGCAAATGCTCCGCTACTTCGTTGACCACTCAGCCCTGGCTATTGACTGGCTGAAGGAACACGAAATTGAGCTTTCTGACCTGACCATTACGGGCGGGATGAGCAAGAAGCGGGCTCACCGTCCAGCTTCCATGGCTCCAGTTGGCGGCTTTTTGGTAACGGGCTTGCTGAAAAAATTGCAAGAAGAAGGCATTCCAGTCTTCAGCGAAGCCAAGGTTACTAAGCTGATCCAAAATGAAGACAAGGCGATCACCGGCGTTGAAGTCAATGGTGAAAAAGCAGTCGCAGCTAAGGCTGTAATCCTGGCAACTGGCGGCTTCGGTGCTTCTAAGTCAATCATCAAGAAGTACCGGCCAGACCTAGCAGACTACAAGACCACCAACCAAGCTGGCGCTACCGGCGACGGCCTGCTTTTGGCAGAAGACGTTGATGCCCAGCTGATCCAAATGGACTTCATCCAAGTTCACCCAACTGCTCAAACTGACGGCGACCGGACTTTCTTGATCGGGGAAGCCGTTAGAGGCGAAGGGGCCATCTTGGTCAACCAAGCCGGCAAGCGTTTTGTCAACGAACTGGCAACTCGGAAGCTGGTTTCTGCTGCCATCACTGGCTTAAACGAAGACGGGGCCTACCTGATCTTTGACCAAGGCATCCGCGACCATGTCAAGGCCGTTGAATTCTACGACCATATTGGCTTGGTAGAACACGGCGAATCCTTGGCAGAACTAGCTGAGAAGATTGACGTTGACGCCAGTGGCCTTGAAGCAACCGTTGAAAAGTGGAACGCTGACCAAGCTGCCGGCGACGACACGGCCTTTGGCCGGACCACAGGGATGGACCGGGGGATCAAGGTTGGCCCATTCTTCGCCATCCATGTCCACCCAGCCATCCACTACACGATGGGCGGGATCCACATCGATGCTGAAACCGAAGTGCTGGACACCAACGGCAACAAGATCCAAGGTCTGTACGCAGCCGGTGAAGTTTCCGGGGGCCTGCACGGCAACAACCGGATCGGCGGCAACTCGATTGCTGAAACGGTAGTCTTTGGCCGCCAAGCCGGCATCCAGGCCAGCCAGTTCGTCCGGGATCTCAAATCCGAAAATTAACGACGAAAAATGAAAAAGTGAGAGATTAAATGTTAGCAAAAGTAAATTACAAAGGCTTTATCGCGCCTTTGATCGTGGGGATCGCCCTGATCTTACTAATGCCTTTTAGACCAGCAGCGATCACGCCTGCTGGCTGGGAGATGTTCGCGATCTTCTTGGCAACGATCATTGCCTGCATCACCAAGCCCCTGCCAATCGCCGGGGTGTCCATCATCGCCTACGTGCTGATCGTCGGCACGGGCTTAGTCCAAATGAAGCCAGCCCTGGCAGCCTTTGGCGACTCCACCCCATGGACCATCGCTATGGCCTACATGATTGCCCGCGGCTTTACCAAGACCGGCTTAGGTCGCCGGATTGCCTTGGTCTTCGTTAGATCTTTTGGTAAAAAGACTCTGGGCCTTGGCTACTCCTTGTCCATGATCGACTTAGTCGTTTCCCCAGCTACGCCAAGTAACACGGCGCGGTCTGGCGGGATCGTCTTGCCAATCATCGAATCCTTGTCTGACACTTTTGGCTCTAAGGTATCAGATGGCACGGAAAAGAAGATTGGTTCATACCTGATCTTCAACGAATTCCATGCAAACACCATTTCTTCCAGCCTCTTCATGACGGCTTCTGCGCCTAACGTGGCAGCGGTTGGTCTGGCAGCAGCCAATGGGGTTAAGATCTCCTGGTTTGGCTGGTTAGCAGCCGCTGTTGTGCCAGCTGTTATTTCCTTTATCCTGGTACCAATCATTATCTACAAGATGTATCCGCCAGAAATCAAGGAAACGCCAAATGCCAAGGAATGGGCAGATAGTCAGCTGTCTGAAATGGGTCCAATGAAGACCTCAGAAAAGGTCATGATGGTCATCTTCATCTTAGCCTTAGTTTTGTGGATGCTGTCCAGCTTCATCAAGCTCGACGCAACCTGGGTAGCCTTTTTGGCAACGGCCTTGCTCTTGGTAACGGGCGTTTTGACCACCAAGGACATGCTGGGCGAAACTGGTGCCTGGAACGTTGTCATCTGGTTCTCCATCCTGATCTTCATGGCTAACCAATTGAGTGCTAAGGGCGGCGTGATTCCTTGGATGCAGACTGCTATCAAGTCTGTGATCGGCGGGATGTCACCAGTCCTGGTTATGGCCATTTTGGTTCTGGTTTACTTCTACAGCCACTACCTCTTTGCCTCAGGCACGGCTCACGTTGTTGCTATGTACGCACCTTTGCTCTTGATTGCTAAGAGTGCGGGCGTACCAGTAATGTTTGCAGCCATCATGTTGGGGATGACTGGTGCCATCTTCCAATCTACCACCCATTACTCTTGCGGGCCTGCTACGGCTTTATTTGCCCCAGGCTACGTCAAGCAGACTGACTGGTGGAAGATGAACTTTGTTTTGGGTCTCTTCTACCTGGTAGTCTACGGCATCATCGGTGGTCTCTGGATGAAGCTGATTGGCCTTTGGTAAAAAGTAATCCGAAATCTGAAAACGTTAGATAAAACAAGTAACATAACAAAAAATGCCATCTCGGAAGAGATGGCATTTTTGCTTTAGCTATTTATTAAAAGTTAACTTGGACTTGGTTACTGAAGCTAACTTGTTGGAGTGAACGATCAAAGACTTATTCATAGTTTGCCACTTGCTTTGAGCGTAGTCAGCATTTTGCTGGTTTTGCTCAGTAAGGTACTTGCTTAAGTCATCGCCATTCAGGCTCTTAGCTTTTTGGTCGCTAGCGGCTAGGTTGGCCTTAAATTTAGCAGTTACAGCTTTCTTGGTTGGCGGATAGCCGCCTTTCCACTTGCCATAAGTTGAATACTTGGTACCAGTAAAACTATCTATTTAATACTTAGGATAGAAAATAATCTTTCTGGGGAAGAACTTTTTGCAAAATGAGAAACTGTTTTTTTACTTAAATAAATAGTTTAAACCAAAAAGCTTAAAGGACAAATTCAAAAGCTAAACAAGAAATGAAAGAATCTATTGACCTTAAAATTTTACGATCTAAATTAATTTTCGATAAAAGAAAAAGAGTCGAATTGTGATATGACCCCCTAAATTAGTGTCCTAATTTAGGGGGTCATATCATTTAAGGGGCTTTTTTATCTATAAAATAAAGTTCAGAAAAGTCTCTATCGTGCCATTTTCATACATGATGTATAGTCCAAGTGGAATGAATACTAAGGGCACAATGATTCGCTCGTATTTTTCAATTGTCTCGGATATTAACGGAATAGAGGATAGCACCCGACTAAGCTCGCAAAAGATAATTACGCCGATTGCAAACACAAGCAACGCCACGAGGGTCTGTGCCCAATCTAACGAAGCAAAATAAGGTATATAGATACTTAAATTATCTCCGCCAGACGCAATTGTCAGCAATGTAACTGTCCAAAACAGTTGATTTGCCTTACTTTGTTCTAATCTTTCAATAATTTCTTCCTCTTCCTCTTCTTCCTCACCTTCTCCAACAATTGCAAAGCGAATCCCTAAATAGATAGGGATTAAACCAAGCAATCCAACCATCCATGCTTCAGGCACGAAATTGACGACATAAGCAGCAACTAAACTCACCCCTACAAGTAAGCCCGTGCCTAGATATTGCCCCGCATAAATATGCCATTTCTGTTTATTCTGTGATAGCTGTGCAAATAAAATAATCAAAACAATTAAATAATCTATACTGGTGGAAATATAAACACCAATAGCAGATATGATTGTCTGTCCCATAAAAACCTCCTGTATTAGTCAGTAATAAATCAGCAGATTTTAGGGGAGCACAGACACATTAATTTAGCTATCGCTAGTGGGTAATGCCGGACGTAAGAACGCATTTTATACTCCTCAAAACGTAGTTACAAAATAGTTTCTAACTGGAATTCGGTGATTACTTCCAAGTAAAGTATAACCCACTATACTTTACAAGGTAAAGTGTGGGCTCTACGAGGTAGTAGCGTTCTCCCTTCCTACTGGAAGAACTGCTATTTTTCTGCGCCTATTATCCGGCTAGAAAAACCTCCGACGGGCTATTGCATAGCGAGCACATCTCATGCAGAACTCTACCCGAGCGCGGCAGGATAGTGTTAGCTTAACCACAAAAAAATGCATTCTAATAGTTGAGATGCTTTTTTCGTGTCCTCATTTATTTAATTTCTTGTTCTATTACACCAGAATTAGCAGACGTTGAAAACGCTGATTTGACGGGCTTTTTTGTGAAAAATACGAAAAAAAGTGCTAATTTTACATAAAAATTAGTGAAAATACTAAAAATTTCAAAATTATAGTCTCTATATTATAATCAGTACAGTAACGAAAAAATTATAGTGTAAAAGCAAGATGCTCAAAAAAAGAGGAGAAAGACCAGACTACCAGCTGGTCTTTCTCCTCTTTTTGTCATCACTTAATTACACGTTTTTGATCTTTTTACCGGTCAATCCCATCGCATTAATTGCCACGATAATTGACGACATCGCCATGGCCACAGCACCAACGGCTGGGTCTAAAGTGATTCCCATAAATGACAACACACCGGCAGCGAGTGGAATTGCGACAATATTGTAGCCTGCTCCCCACCAAAGATTTTGAACCATTTTCCGATTTGTGATTTTAGCCAAATCAAGAAAATGTAAAATATCGCTGGGTTCTGATTTAACCAACACAACATCAGCGGAATCAATGGCAACATCGGTTCCGGCGCCAATTGCAATTCCAATATCGGCCGTGGCAAGACTTGGTGCGTCATTTACGCCGTCACCAACCATGATGACGTGATTGCCCTTTGCTTGATAATCAGCAATAATCTTTTGCTTATCATCTGGTAATAGGCCTGCATGAAATTCAGTCAATCCTAGTAAGTTAGCAACGTGTTCCGCGGCTTTTGGATTATCGCCAGTGAGCATTACGGGGGTAATTCCTCGCTTCTGAAGACCACTAATTAATTCCTTAGCACCCGCTTTGATAGTGTCGCCTTCAGCAACCATTCCTTGAACTTGGGTGCCCTGCAATAGGAAGCTGACGGAATTACCCTTAGCAGCCCATTTATCAGCAGTGGCCTCGTCAAACCTGATCCCTTTCTTCGTTAAATAGTTACTATTAACAATCATATAGTCAGTGCCATCAACATTACCGGAAATACCAACGCCCGGAATATTTTGAGACTTTTCAGCCGCAACGACTTCAATGTCCTTCGCTTGGGCTTCAGTAATGATTGCTTGGGCCAGCGGATGAGTCGAATTATTTTCAAGGGCGGCCAGTCGGCTTAATAACGTTGTTTCGTCAATCCCATCATTTGGAATCAATGCATTCACCGTAAATTTACCTTCTGTTAACGTGCCAGTTTTATCCAAGAGAACGTGGCTAACATGTTGACTTGCTTCAATGGCTTGGCGATTTCGAACTAATAGCCCATTTTGAGCGCCAATCGTAGTAGAACGAGAAACCACTAATGGAATCGCTAATCCTAACGCATGCGGGCAAGCAATCACGAAGACGGTCACCATGATCGTCATTGCAGTCTCCAATCCCTGGGGTAACCAGGCAAAGAAAGCAATAATCCCAACACCAAGTGCCGCGTAAAATAGATACTTGGCAACTAAATCAGCTTTATCTTCTGCTTTAGATTTAGCTTGCTGGGCATTTTGAACCATTTTCATTACTTGAGAAAGATAGCCGGAGTCACCAGTACCACTAATTTTAACCGTTAGCGTCCCGTTATTGTTTGTTGTACCACCAATGACCTTATCGCCAACGTTCTTGGTAACGGCAGCAGATTCACCGGTTACGAGTGCTTCATTCACGGTCGACTCCCCAGCCGTAATAACACCATCGGCTGGAATACTCTCACCTGAACGCACCTGGACAGTTTGACCAACTTTTAAATCAGATACTGGCACTTCTTTTGTTTCACCATTATCTGTAACTAGATGGGCCGTCTTAGGCAATAGGGCCGCCATCTTTTGTAAGGCATCCCCAGCCCCCATCAATGCATTCATTTCAATCCAGTGTCCTAGAAGCATAATTAAAATCAGGGTTGCAAGTTCGAACGAAAAATCCATTACATGATTTGCCGGGTTCAAGAAGTTGTTGGCAATAAATGCGTACAAACTGAAGAAATACGAAACGGAAATTCCAAGGGTTACTAGCGTCATCATTTCAGGAGATTTATCTTGAATTTCCGCTTTAGCCCCCTTTAAAAATGGCATTCCTCCATAAAAGTAAAGTGCTGTATCAAACAAAACGATGATAATGCCAACAATTAGCGGTGAACTGAAACTAAGGATGGAAACGTTTAAACCCATGATTGGTGCTAACAGTAAAACTGGAATCGCTAAGACAACGGAGACCCAAAATTTAACTTTCAAATTCCCCATATGCATCATTGAGCCACCGTGCATCATCATGTCGGTCCCAGCCATATCCATATCACCGTGATTCATCCCACTCATATTCATAGTTTCGTGATTCATGTTCATTTGGCTGTGATCCCTTTCGGCCATATCGTGGTCCATGTTCATTTGATTATGATCCGTTTCGGTCATATCGTGATCCATTTTCATGTCATCATGATCCATATGACTCATATTTGATTCATTATTTTCCATATTCTTAGCACTCATGTTTTTCATGTTCATATGTTCCTCTTTATTTGCCATGATTATCGACCTCCTAAAAATAAGTGTGCGTAGCAAAGCGGTTAGAAGCCTAAATATAAGCTCCTTGTGTGGAAATCCCCGGACTCGGGATTTTTGTGCAGCAATCCTAAAAGTAAACAGAACACCACAGTCTTAAAACGTTTGATCACCTGGCAAGCAGTTACACTGAACTTCCTCGGGCGCTGTTTTGGCCTTTTCAGCTAGAATCGCCTGTAAGTTCGCAATATCCGCCCGTGAGAGTTCCCTTGACTGAATAACGCCGGCAATTGTTGAACCAGCCCGCATCGCACACATATGGTCAAACAAATCATCTGCCGCTGCCACCATTGATTCCTTCTCGCCAACAACCGGCTTATACGTGAATGGTCGACTGCCGCCATGCTGCGCAACCGCCTGTTTTTGAATCAACCTGTGAAGTAGCGTTTTGGTTGTTGAAGCTGACCAGCCTTCTAATTCGTTCATAGCATCGATTAGTTCACGACTAGTCGCATGTCCCATTGTCCAAATTGCTCTCATAACCATCCATTCAGAATCGGTGATAGTTACATTCTTTGCATCCATCCTTCAATTGGCTTCCTTCATTAATTGAATTCTAAGTTTACATTTGTAACCTCTTAGCACTTGTTAGTTTACAACTGTAGTCACAATAATGCAACCTTTCTGCCAGAAAATACTAGGCATTTTTCACTATAATTGAATACTTGCTAGAAAATAGTTCTTTATATCAAGAACTTAAAAGATATTACCGTGGGAAAGATTATTCATAAATTGACAGTCTTGAATACAATTTGAGAATACCGGTATTACGTGTAGTCAAGACTTAGTGTCAAGAGCCAACCAGAAAAGAGCTAAATATGAATACAATATATGGGTATGCAAGAGTATCTACTGTTAAACAAGATTTAAGTAGTCAAGTTGACGATTTAAAACGAACTGGAGCCACAAACATCTTCAAAGATAAATATACTGGCACCACTGCTAATCGTCCTGAATTTGATAAATTAATGGCCAAGATTGAAAGTGGCGATATCTTAATCGTCACTAAATTAGATCGCTTAGCTAGAAATACGCAAGATGCACTCAACATTGTAAAAAAATGAATGCTGAGGGGGTCATTCTGCGGGTTTTAAATATTGGAACGATTGATAATTCACCAAGTGGACGTTTAATTTTCACTGTCTTTAGTGCCTTTGCAGAATTTGAGCGAGATTTGATTGTTAGTCGAACCCAAGAGGGCAAAGCGTGGGCTAAAGCTAATAATCCTAATTTTCATGATGGTATGTCAAGAAAAGGTAGACGATCACAGAAGGGGCACCTACCTTAGCCGGAAATATGGGATGGGGCGTAGAGGAATCCAGTATTTGGTGGACTTGATTCAAAAACATGGTGAAGATATTCTGGATCGCCCTCAACAGAAATATACTGTTGATTTCAAGCTTACTGCCATTGATAGAGTCCTGCTAAGAGGTGAAGCACTTAGACAGGTTTCTCTAGACTTAGGACTTACAAATACAGGAATTCTTGCAAATTGGCTTCGCTCTTTTAAGGAAAACGGGTATACTGTCATTACCAAGAAGAAAGGTAGACCACCCAAGAATGCCCAAAAGCAAAGACAAACAGCGGATCAAAGAACTGGAAGAGCAGGTAAAGAGGCTTACAGTCGAGCTTGCATACATAAAAAAATTGGAGGCCTTAATTCAAGAACGGAAGAGCCAAGAAAAGAAGAATTAGCTCGTGCAATCAATGAATTAAGGCAAGAATTGCGGCTTAGCGTTAAGTACATTATCGACGTTATCAATGCCAACCCTGGATTGCCTCATATCTCAAGAAGTAACTACTACTACCAAACCCATAAGCTTGATAAGGATTCTGGCAACCAGAAACTGATGGATAGAATCAAAGAGATCTTTCTTG
>NZ_AZDU01000032.1 GCF_001434815.1 Lactobacillus equicursoris DSM 19284 = JCM 14600 = CIP 110162 | reverse complement strand
TCAGTTTTCAAAGTACTAACTTGCGTCTTAGTGACGCAACGTTTAATATCTTAGCAAGTTATCAACTTCTTGTCAACAACCTTTTTAAAAGATATTTTCATTTTTGTTTTCTTTACGTTAGCGGTTCCGCTGACGCTCGAGAACATATAATACTTTACCCTCTTTTCGGAATAAAGTCAAATCTACCTTTAAATTCGGTTTACAGCCGAAACACTAGGAAGCGTTGCTACTTTTCCAACTGTTAGCTATTGCTTGATCATTATTGTTTTTTCTTTTTATAATTGAATTCTCGATTTTTAGTTCGTTTTTAACTGATTTTTACGCCAAAACTTTACTGAAATTTTCGACAAAAAATGCAAAAAAAGAATCAGCCAAGTTTCCTCGACTGATTCTGCTTCTATTTTTCAAAGCCTACTTCTAGATAATTCAAGTTCCGTAAAAGCTCGGCCTTGAGCTCATCCAAATTAGCATCACCGGTCGCTTCATAGTTGATAAAGCCTGCTCGAATGCTGTTATAGAAGGCCATCGAGATGCATTGCACCATAAAGTCAAAGTCGCTCGCATCCCCCAGCTTCACTTTGGCCGTAATCTTGGCCATCTCCTCGTCACTAAGGCAGTTATCTAAAAGGCGGTTATCTAAGACCTGACGCTTAAGGTGGGGCATTTGCCGGCGGTGAAACATCTCCAGCCGCCGGTAGTAAAAGGATGAGTCCTCCCCGGTAAACAGCTCTTCCAGCCAGCTAGGCAGGATCTGCTCTGACAGTTTGAAAGGATCATAGTCACATTCCGGCAGCTTTTGCCGCGCTGCATCAATCATCCGCAAAAACATCTGGCTGCTCAAGTAGCCGTAGAGGTCATCCTTATCCTCGAAATACTGGTAAAAGCTCCCCCGGGGAATCTGCGCCAGCTTGACAATCTGGTTGATCGACGCCTCCTCATAGGAATTTTTAGAAAAAACTTCCTTAGCCGCAGCAATAATCCGGTCTCGCTTTTCCTTAGGCAAGTTGAAAAAAGTCTGCTTTGGCATCCTAATCACCTATTCCTTACGCAAAGCATCAATTGGGTCCAGTTTCGATGCGTGGTTGGATGGCAAAATACCAGCAATCATGCTGATCACTACGCTGACTACTACGCCAATTGCAGCATATTGCGGCGTCATGGTTACCACAGCCGCGTCAAAGGCAGACTGGGTGAAGTGGTTGATGGCTAAGCTCAAAAGTCCGGTCAAGACTACCCCGACAATCCCAGAAGCCAGGCCCAAAAGGAAGGCTTCGCTGGAGAAGATGCGGCGGATATCTTTTCTACGGGCACCTAGGGCCTTCATGACCCCGATTTCCTGGGTTCTTTCCACAACAGAAATGTTCAAGACCACCAAGATCATGATGGCGGAAACCACCAGGGAAACGGCCGCGATCGCCGTCAAGACGTAAGTCAAAACGTTCAAGATACTGTCAAACATTTCAGTCATCTGCTCTTGCATAGAGCCAGAGAAGCCCTTGTCCTTAACCGCAGCCTTGATGTCGCTGGTGTACTTTTTATCGCTAGAAGTCAGGTAAACAACGTTAGCCTTGAGGGTTGAGCCATTGTCCTTAAACAGCTTCTTGAGGTCTTTGTAAGTGAGGAACAAGGTGCTCATTTGACCAGCTGAAGATGCTGACTCGTAAAGGCCAACCACCTTAAACTTTTTGGTAATCGTCTTGGTGCCCAGCTGCAGCTTAGCTTTAACCGTCTTGCCCAAAAGCTTTTTACTTAAAGTATCTGCCGTCCCGGAATCGATCATGATTTCGTTGCTGCCACTCTTGGGCAGGCGCCCCTTCTTGACTTCGGACTTGGCAATGCTGTTGTTGACCGTGTTCAGGTAAATTACGCTAGCACTCTTCTTTTTAAAAGTTACCTGGTTGCCGCCAAGAGAAAGCGCGGTAAAGCCCTTTTGTATTTTAGAAACGTGCTTGATCTTCTTCAGCTTCTTCAAGTCTTTATCAGAAAAAGCTGACGCGCTGCTGGTCCCGGTTAAGGAGCTAATCCCTTGCTGGCGGGCCTTGGCAACACTTGCTGAATTATTTTGCTGCATGGCGGACATGGACTGGCTCCGGGCCTTGGCCGTGGTGTTCTTGTGCACCTCGGTCACCAAGGGATTGGAGTAGGTGTTCATTTGGTCGCTAACGTAAGAGGTAACCCCCTTGCCCAGACTCAGCATCAAGATCACAGACATGATCCCGATGCCCATCCCAGTTGACACCAGGGCGTTGCGACCGAGTTTGGCCTTCATGTTCTTAAAAGCCAGCTTAACAGCCTTCCACATGTTCATGTTGTGAACCTGGATTTCTTCCCGGCTCTCCTGCTTGTGCTCCAGCTTGACTTGCTCTTGATCAGAGATGATTTGCCCCTGGTCGATCCGCAGAACCCGGCTGCAGTGGCTGGCCACCTTGTCAGAGTGAGTGACCATCAAGACCAGCTTGCCTTCAACAGCGATCTCTCTGATCATGTTCAAAATCACATCGGTCGTCTCGGCGTCAAGCGCGCCAGTTGGCTCGTCGGCGATGATCACGTCAGGGTCATTAACCAGAGCCCGGGCGATGGCCACCCGCTGCTTTTGCCCACCAGACAATTGGTCTGGCTTTTTGTACATGTGCTCTTCCAGGCCTACTTTTTTCAATAATTCCTTGGCGCGCTCGCGGCGGACAGACTCGTCAATATTGGACAGGGTCATGGCGATTGAGACGTTGTCGATCAGGTCCAGGTGAGGAATCAGGTTGAAGTTTTGGAAAATGAAGCCAATCGACTTCTTGTGGTAGTTAACCATTTCCGCTTTGGAAAAATCGCGCAGGTTCTTGCCTTCGTATAAAATTTCTCCTTCAAAGTCGGAGTCCAAGCCCCCAATCGTGTTCATCAGGGTCGACTTCCCTGACCCGGATTCACCAACGATGGCAACCATTTCACCGGCATTGAACTTGGCGCTGACGCCGCGCAAGGCCTCGTATTGGCCCCCGCCTGGCATCTTGTAATACTTCTTGACGTTCTTTAATTCTAAGACTGCCATTCGTATTCCTCTCTATCTTTTTCTGTTTTCTATTTTTTGATTCTCTTAGTAAAAAATATGACAGCTTGTCATATGACATGCTGTCATATTATACCTAAAAAAATTCTCTGTCAACTTTTTTCAAAAAGAAAAGAGTAAAAAAGAGATAAATAAAAAACTCTCCCCGTAGGGAGAGTTAAAACTTTAGCAGCTAGCACCATTTTGAATTTGTTCAGCAGTCAAAGCGCTTGGTTCGTAGACATTCACGCCGACAGCCGCGTCAATCAAGCCGCTGCCATCGCTGAGGCTGAGCATGCCGTATTGTTCAGCCACGTGCAGGTTTTCGTCTAAAAAGCCCATTTCTGCTTGACCGGTGTAAAGGTCAAAGCCTTGGTCGTTAACGAGCGGAATAGTGTAGTTATCGTCTTTTTCATCCAAGGCCACAAATTGGAAGTTAGCACCGATGGTGCAGGTGCCGCCTTGCAAAGAGTACTGGTTTGAGCCATCGTTTAAGGCCAGAAGCAAGACCGCTTTGCCATCTTGCTTTCTCTTCAGGTATTGACTAGCTTCTGGGGTAAAAGTGATTTTTACAGACATTTTCTTGCCTCCTATTGATCTCTTTTGTTCTTGATAAGCTAATTATACAAGCTTTTTTCTGAGAAAAAATTGACCCAAATCAAGTTTTGCTTACTTTTTACAAGCTAAATCTTTTTTCTTTTATTTCTTACTTCTTTTCAGTTGCCTTAGCACCGATCCAGTACGGGAAGGCAACAAAGAAGATGCCGCCAACCATGTTGCCCAGAGTTACCCAGAGCAAGTTGTAGAACATCCCGCCTACAGAAACGCTGCCGGCAGCCTTGGCTGGGCTCAAAAGGGCTACGACAAAGGTAGTCATGTTGGCCACGCTGTGTTCAAAGCCAGTTGAGAAGAAGGCCAACAAGCACCAGAAGACCATGATCAGCTTAGCAGCGTCGTTCTTGGTTTGGAAGCCAGACCAAACAGCCAAGCAGACCAAGATGTTACACAAGATGCCCCGCAAGAAGAGCTGCAAGGCCGGGGCAGCCATCTTGGCAGCCGCGGCCTTGGTGAAGACAGCAGCCACAACTGGCAAGTCTAAGCCTGAGTTTACGTACATCCAGGCCAAAAGCGCGGCTCCTACTAGGTTGCCCAGCCAGCAAACAGCCCACAGGCTGAAGGCTTGGCCGACGCTGACCTTCTTTTTCAACAGGCCTGCACCCATCACAAAGTTGTTGCCAGTAAAGAGTTCAGCACCTGGAATTACGACCAAGCTCAGGGCTACACCGAAGATCAAGCCCTTAACCAGATTGGCAACTGGGCTGGTCCCCATTTGGCTGCCGATGGTGAAGGCCAAGAGGATCCCAAAGCCGATGTACATACCGGCTAAGAGGGACAAGAGCACGTAGCCGAAAGGATTGTTCTTTAACAGGTTGACTTTCTTAGCTGCCGCGTTGCTGGCGGCTTCAAATGATTCACTATACATATAATAATCTCCAACACTTTTAAATTAATTACATTTCTCACATAGTATTATATTACTTTATTCCCGTGATGTAAACGCTATTTTGTATATTTTAGAAATTTTCCTATGTAAAATTTGCATTAGCTTGTGCAGCAGTGCTTCATGTTATAATTAAAATAACCATCTAGAAAAAAGTATCGGAGGGTGAGAAAAATGGCAAAGTGTCGTTTAAACGATCAATTAGAATACCTGCTAAAAGACTACCTGGACCAAGAAGGCCTGGAACGGGACGTGGTCGTTAACCAGGCCGTTAAAGAATACTTGATCAAGAAAATGGGCAAAAAGGAGATTGCCCGCTTGCTCAAAGAAGAAGCTGCTGAAGAAAACTACAGCTTAGATCGGCTGCTGGGCACCAATTTTGACTCCTGGCTAGAACTGTAAAAGCGTAAATAAGCAAACAGAAGAGAAAAGAAAAGAAAAATGGACGCATCCGCGTCCATTTTTTGTCTTCTATAACTCTTATTCTTTTTGATGATTTTAGCAAAAAAGCCTAATTCCACCAACAACGGAATTAGGCTCACACAGTGCGTGTCAAAGCAAACCACATAAAGCTGGTTTTCGCTACCGGAGAAAACAGCCAAAGCGATGACACAAATCGATTATATACTCTTAATCCGTTATAAACAACTAAATATTTCAATAAGCCTATTTTTTCAGATTAGCCAAAACCTGCTTGTTGGTCAAAGCAACCTTTGGCACAGTCTTGGTATTACGCCAATCTTCCGTGAAAAAGTAGTCGTTCAAGGCATAAGTTGGCTTGACGTACTTTTGCTTCATGAAGGCCTTAACTGCTTGGTCCATGTAGAGCCAGCCATTCCAGCCTAAGTGGATGGTGTCTTCCATAAAGTGCTTTTTGCCACCCATTTGAGACAGGTCGTAGATGTTGTCAAAGCCCTGGCTGATCAATTCGTGCTTGATCTTATTAACGGACTTTTCATACATCTTTTGTGATAAGCCAGTGTACTTGCGCCACTTGGCGTTAACCGGCGGAATTACGAACAGAACCTGGGTCTTGTCCTTAGAAAACTGGTTTAAGACCAGTTCCAAGTCAGAAAATTCTGGCGACTGGACATAGTTGAACTTCTTCTGGCTCCCCTTCAGCCGCTTTAATAGCTTAGGATTAAGCCGTTTTCTGTAAAAGCCGGTCCGGATGCCAAAAGGATTGCCCCGGGTGTTGCGCTTGGCTTCTTGATTAGAAACCTTCAACAGGCCCTTGTAAGAATACTTGTCTGGCAGGCTCTTGCCCTGCTGCTCAATTTTGGGCAAGCGGTCGCGGAGCTGGAATGACGTGAAGAAGCGATCCTCGTTAGAGTACATCCGCCGCCGCCAAAGCAGATAGTAACGCTCCGTTTTTGGCAATTCCAGCCCAGCTGCAATTTCAAACAAAGCGTGACTTAAGACATGGTTACTCTTGACACAATCCATCTTCAAAAAGCGTCTAGCCGCGTAGCGGTCAGCTTCCGTATCCTGGGCATTCAAGATGAAATCAGTCACGTGGAGGGGAGAATAATACAGGCTAAAAGCTGCTGGATCTTGCCCTTCCTGGGTAAACCACTGAGGGGAGATGACCATAACGGCCTTCTTGCTTGGAGCGTCCTGCATCCCCTGGTACTGGGCCAGCGACTGGCTGCCCGCTGCCCCCAGCAAAAATGGCATGTAGCCGCGGCGATATTTGGTGGCCAAAACCGTTGGGTGCATGTTGTCAAAACGGGACAGTTCACTAGACCCATAAAAAGGCACGTAGCCCAGCTTGTAAGCCTTTTGCCGCATGTCCTTGCCCTTGAAGACGGTCTTAGTCTGAGAAGCCGCGGCTTGGTAAAGGCTCCCTTTAGAAAAGGTTCTTTCCCATGGCAGGGAGAAGATACCAATCAGCAGGAGCGCCGCGCAAATAATTGGCCCAAAAATCAGCCAAAGCTTAGTCTTATTCTTCATCTTGCAGTTTCTTTACCTGTTCAACCAGCTTGTTAGGCGTGTTCCAGTCATCCCGATTAAATTCAGAAACTGGCACGGTGATGTCAAAGGTTTCTTGCAGGGTCAAGAGCATTTGAACAGTCGCCATGGAGTCCATAATGCCGCTTTCGTACAATTCTTGGTCCATCTTGTCTGAGAAGTCTTCCCCAGTAACGTCAGCTAAAATATCAACGATTTGTTTTTGAATATCCATTATTATTTCCTCTTCTGTTAAAAATCAAATTTACTATATCTAATATTTTTTAAAAAACTACTTGCCTAGCGGCACATTGAACCACAAGTTGTCCAAGAAGCCTGAGAAGATCAAGAAGCTCAAGCAGACCACGTTAAAGGTAACGAAGATGGCCACGGCTTCCGTGAACTTGTTGTGCTTGACCAGCTTGTGCTTTTTCTTATAGCGCAGCCAGATGTCATTGATGATGATGGCAAAAGCGTGGTAGAGGCCGTAAACCATGTAGTACCAAGTAATGCCGTGCCATACCGCCATCACCATGAAGTTGACGATGTAGGCGATCTGCGACAGGCGCACCCGGTTCTTGATCAGGCGCTTCTTCATGGCAAAAAAGGTAAAGCGCATGAAGATGAAGTCTCTAAACCAGAAAGACAGGGTCATGTGCCAGCGATTCCAGAATTCCTTAATATTGTGAGCCGCAAAAGGCTTGTTGAAGTTCATTGGCGTGTGGATGCCCATGAAGTAGGAAATGGAAACCGCAAAGAGCGAATAACCGGCAAAGTCAAAGAACAAGTACATGGAGTAGCAGTACATAACGCCTAAGACCCACCAAGACAGGTGCAAAGGCATCCCCTTGCCGGCGATAATCGCCTGGGCTTCTAAGTAAGGCAGCCAGTAAGTCCCAAAAAGCCAGCCCAGGATAAACTTGTATAAAAAGCCCTGGAACAGGTACTTGACGGCTAAGCCCAAGTCCTTGATGTAGGCTTCTCTTTCCGGCGCCTTGTCGCAGTCTTTGGCAAAGCGGCGGTAGCGGTCGATTGGACCACTAGAGATCGTTGGGAAAAAGAGCAAGAAGCGCATGTAGGTGATTGGGTCGACTTTTTTAATCGTCCCATCCCGCAGCTCCATGACCACCTGCACCGTCTTAAAGGTCAGGTAGGAAATCCCCAAGAAGCCAATGTCGATGCCGGCCTTATGAGGCACAACTGGCCAGATCTTGACCGCGGCTAGCGGCAGGATGGCCAAGACGACGAAAGTGCAAAAGATCCAGGTCTTGTTGGCCTTACCCGTTTTTTGCCGGTAATGCTGGTAGGCAAAGGTGACGGCAAACTGGTAGATAATGTAGGCAATTAAGGTCACGCCCTGCTTCCACTTGTCAGCATCAAAAATGAAGAACAAGAATAAAAGCGAGATGGCGGCTTCATACCACTTGTAGCGCTTGCCAAAGTACAGGCCGATGACCAAGGGCAAGAGTGCCACTAGCAGGTAGATGAAGTACTGCGGGTTTTCATAAGGCTGCAGGTTGATCATTTATTAACCTCCTGAATGACCGCCTTGATATCCACCTTGCCGTTTTGGGAGATTGGCAGCTTGTCCTTGTAGATAAAGCGCTGCGGTACCATATAAGGCATCACGTCCTTTTGCAGGCCTTCCCGGATTTGCTTGGTAATTTCGCCTTCGTCAAACTTACGGGCCACGCCTTCGTTTAATTCCACAACGCCGACAATCTGCTTGACCGTGTGGTCCTTGCTGTAGATTGGAGCAGCCACGCCGTGAGTAACCAGCTCATTCTTGTTCATGTAGACGTTGATTTCTTCCAGTTCGATCCGGTAACCGTTGAACTTGATCTGGAAGCCGATCCGGCCCTTGTAAAAGAGCAGGTTGCCTTCGTAGTAACCAATGTCCCCGGTCCGGTAGCTTTGCACGCCTTCATCATTCTTGAAAAAGGCTTCCGCGGTCTTTTCTGGGTTGTTGATGTAGGCTTTAGAAACAGAAGGCCCACTGATGATCATTTCTCCGCTCTTTTCGTCATCGCCCTTGCTGTGGTCGATGGTGATCTTGGTGTCTTCCTTGACATAGCCGATTGGCAGGCGGTCATACTTTTCCAAAATGTCCTTGGTGATTTCCACTTGGGTAACGGCAACTGTCGTTTCGGTTGGGCCGTAAGTGTTGAAAATCCGGCTGTCTGGGAAACGCTTGTAGAGCATGTTTACTTCCTTATGAGGCAGTTCTTCCCCACAGAAGAGGAACAAGCCCAGATCTGGGTGGTGGGCCGCATCAAAGGTCCGGTCCAAGAAGCACATTTGCGCGAAGGATGGAGTTGAAACCCAAACATCAAAATTCATCTGTGGCAAGGTCTTGAAGAGTTCACCGAAGTTTTGGGTTACTTCGTGCGGCAAAACGTCGATTTCCCCGCCCAAAAGCAGGGCTGGGTAGATGCTCATGACCGACACGTCAAAAGAGAATGGCGTTTGGGCCAAAAAGCGGGGGCTCTCTGGCAGACCAAAGTCGCTGAGTTCCCAATTTAAGTAGCTGACCAAGTTGTCATGGCTGATTTGGACGCCCTTAGGCTTACCGGTCGTGCCGGACGTGCACAGAATGTAGTAGTTTTCATCGCCAGTCACGTAGTCAGCCTCGTTCACCTGACCGCTTTGCCCCACTTGATCAGGGGTAATGACCGTCAAACCGGTCAAGTCAACGTCTGGCAAAGGCGTAATGGCGATGATGGTCTTAGAAGCGGAAACTTCTCGAACCAGTTCTATTCTTTCCGCGTTAGAGTAGTTGACGATTGGTACATAAGCGTGGCCACTCTTAGTGCAGCCCAGGAAGCTGGCCAGCATGTCAACTTGCTGACCGCCCCAAACCATGACTGGCTCTTTTGGCGCTACCTTGCTGCTGAGCAAGTCTGCCCAGGCATTGGCCCGGTCCAAAAGCTCCTTATAGGTAGTCTTTTCCCCCAAGTAGTTGTAAGCTACCTTGTCTGGCAGCTTGGCTGCCACTTGATCAATCTTCTTGACAATATTTTCCATTTTTCTTTGTTACTCAACTTTCTAGAATTCGTTGTAGATAAATCCAGTTGATCCAATCCCACAATATTCGTAAAGGTAGATCAATCCCAATAACACTAAGCTGTAAAGCAGGGTCCTCAAGATAAAGGACCGAACCACTTTACCGCGACTCTCTTTTTTATTCTCTTCCAATAAAAACCATCTCCTCAATAATGCTGCTATCCCAACGCCCTGAAACAACATTTTCACTATAATTTCTTATTTTTTCTTTTGTTACAATTTGGTTACTGTTTATTTTACCCCAGATGTCATAATTTGTTCACACAAAATGCGATCTTTAGCATTTTTTTAGAAATGGTTTACACATTTCTATCAACTTTTAGGCTTTTTGGGGGCTTATTTTAGGTCAAAAAGCTACTACTGACCGGCCTTGCGCTCTTGGTCATAGGCTACCAGCAGCGGAATTGAGGGGATAAAGCCAATGAAAAAGAGGGAGATCAGAGCCCAGCGCATGACAAAAGCCGGCTTTTGCCAGCGATCAGTTGCTGCCGTGGCCAGGATGTAGGCGGCCAAGAGGACAACAGGCCGATTCCCCACAAAAAGCCAGTCCCTTGAGTCAACTTATACAAAAAGAGCATGCCGCTGGCGGGTAAGAGGCAGAGCCAGCCGGCAAGGCGAACTTCAAAAACGATTTTCTTAGCGAGTTTGCTATCCATGTTTACCTTCCTATCTACTTTATTATTGCTAATTGATTTGTCTGTATTTTTACGATCTATTCTAGGCTAATTGTTGTTCAAAAGCGCGCTGATGTTAACCGATAGGGTCCGGTCCATTACGGTGATGCTGTCTCTAGCATACTGTCTTGAGCCCGACTCAAAGACGCAGATCAGCTGGCCCTGATAAGCCGTAATCTGCTCCAGGTATGGCGGGAAGCGGACTACCTGGGTGGCATTTTTTTCATCAAGATTGTTGATAGCAGTAATGGGGAAAATGTACAGTTTGGAATCTCCACCGCCATAAGACTGACTCAGGAAAATCTTGTCGCCGCTGATGGCAATCCCCTGGATCTGCTTGTTCATACTGGTCGAGCCATCCGGGTCTGACCAGGAAATCGACTCGTCAACGCTAGAGATTTCGCTGGTCGTGATCGAATTTTTATACTGACCGTTCCGGGCAATCTTGTAGCTAGAGACCTTGCCCCGCCCTTCATCGTTGAAGTAGCCGACAAAGAGCTGGTCAGCGTAGTAGCACAGGGCCGAGGCCTTGGCCATCTTGGTAATTGGAATTTCCTGGTCATAAACCAGGCTGTCCGTCTTTTTAGCGCTGGCCACGTACTCAATCAGCTTCGCTAGGGAAAAAGTGGCCAGGGCTGACTGCCCGTCCTTGCTGCTGGTCACCCAGATCTGCATTCCCTTGCTGTCATAGGCAATCCCGCCCAAGTGGGGCTTGCCGGAAAGCCGAATGGTCTTTAAAAATTTCCCCGTCTTCTTGTCCAAGACATAGATTACGGAAGCATGACGGTGGCCACCATCATAAGCCGTAATTAATAAGTAGTTTTGCACCACAGCGATCCCCTGCGGGGTCATGTCTCTAGACGTAGTCAGCTTTTTTTGCTGGTAATCATAGCTGTCGGTCGCGACTAGCCCTGGCACGATGAAGTCCCGGCCCACTTTGGTTGCAGACGGCGTCTCATAGGCAGCTTGATATAGGAAGGAATAGTTTTTCTCAAGGTTTTGGTGAAAAACTTTCAAACTGTGCCAGGCTGCGCTAGTGCTGGTCCCGTCGCTGGCCTTTTTTACGGCTGGGCGCTTTTTCAACAGCTCCTGCTGCCTTTGCCAAGTTTGGTAGTAGGGGTAAACTGCCTTATAGCCGCCGTAGAGACAGAGCGCTAACAAGATCAGCTTGACCAGACAGCCTGCTAGGCGGCTTTTGCGCTGTTTGTCCTTGTACTTAAAGACCTTCTTTCTTTGCTTTTTCTTGTCTTTATTTTTGTTGTCTTTTTCGTTCTTGTGGTTTTGCTCTTTCGGTTTTCTGAACATCAAATTTGATTTCTCCTAGATTGACAATTGTCCTTTCGCCTTCCTATCTTGCCTGTTTAAGGAAGAAAAAGCAAAAAAATTGGCAAAATCTCAACTTTTTTGTGATTTATCACACTTTGTTCACATTTACCCTTTATTATAATAGCTGTAACAAGCGAGAGCTTGTTACTACACTCAACTTTTTGTTTTTCATTCATACTCCTCCAAAGTAAATGAAAAATATCGACTGACTCCATAGTCGATTCATATCTATCCCTTTCGGCTCACGTTAACGCGTGAGCTTTTTTGATGCTTTTTTAGCAAAAGTCCTGTCCTTTTTCAGGCTTTATAAACCCTCAAATAATTCTTTACTATTCTTTAAGGAATTCCAAACCATTTATTGATAATTAAGCTGTATTATAAAAATGTAACGAGCTGGTAGAACTCGTTACAATACTCCCACTTTTTTATTTCATTCATTCTTACTCCTCCAAAGTAGATGAAAACCAAGTAGGCCTGCTCGCGCAGGCCTTTTTCTTTTTTCAAAAGAGATTTATAATCAAAGTAGTTAAAATACTCACGTAAAAGAGCATATAAACAAGAATATAAGGAATAATAAGTACATGTTTTCACCCGCTATTCAGAAATTAATCGAAGAGAGATCAGGTTCTTTTTTAATTCCGGCCAGCAAGATCGCCTTTGTCGAGGAAAGCAATCCTTTGTATCACGCCTTCTTGATCCTGACCAAGGTCAAGTATGCCAAAATTCCGGTCTTAAACCAGCAAAGTCAGCTGGTCGGCCTGGTCAGCCTGGCCATGATCACCGACAAGATGCTGGACAATGACGATATTTCCGTCGAGGCACTATCCAAATACCAGGTCAAAGACGTCATGCAGACCGACTTCCCCAAGGTCAACTTCACGGATGCGGAACTGGAAACCCAGCTGCACCTCCTAGTCGACAACAATTTTATTCCAATCGTCGATGATGATGACGTCTTTCAAGGAATGATTACCCGGCGGGAGTGGTTTAAGGCTTTTAACTATCTTGCCCACACCTTTGACGACCACTACATGGTGATCAAGAAGAACCAAATCCTCCGCCTTGAGGCGAACGACGAGTAAAATCTAACTTAAAGATCACCTCTTTTTATTTAATATTTTTGATAAAAAGTCGTTGGAATTTTTTGACAATATTCCAAGCATAGCATATAGAAACAAACTTAAAGTGTGATAAACTTTAAAGTAATGAGAAAACCGATTCATTTTGGTGTGTAATCACAAAAAGAGTATGTATACTCTTTTTGCCATTGAGGAGGAAATAACGATGAAACGCCAATGGAAGTTTATTGTGGTCCTGGTCATCGGGGCCATCGGTCTCTTGACCGACAACGTTTTTCATATTGCTGGCGTAGCCGAAGTCATGTTTGACATCGCCGGTGCCTATGTCAGCATCATGTTTGCCAAGGAAATGCTGGAAGACCTCAAAGAAGGCCACTGGGGCATTGACGTCTTGGCCCTGATCGCCATCATCTCCATGATCATTACCCGGGACTACTGGGCAGAATGGATGATCCTGGTCATGTCAACCGGTGGGGAAAGTCTGGAAGACTACGCAACCGGTCAAGCCAACAAGGAATTGCGGGCCCTTTTGGACAAAAATCCCCGCGTTGCCAATAAACTGGTTGACGGCAAGGTGGTCGAAGTTAAGGTTGACGACCTACAAATCGGCGACCAAGTCTTGATCAAGCCGGGTCAACAAGTTCCAGTCGACGGGGTGATCGTTGAAGGTGAATCTGCTTTTGACCAATCATCCCTGACTGGTGAATCCGTCCCTGTCGACAAGGGCGTGGGCGATGACCTGATGTCTGGCTCCTTGAACGGGGAAACTGCCGTTACCATGGAAGTCAAGAAGCTGGCTAAGGACTCTGAATACCAGTCTATCGTGGAACTGGTTAAGTCTTCTGAAGCTCAGCCAGCCAAGTTTGTGAAGATGGCTGACCGCTACGCGGTGCCATTTACCATTATTTCTTTAATTATCGGGATTGCTGCTTGGGTAGTCAGCGGCGACTTCCACCGCTTCGCGGAAGTTATGGTCGTTGCCTCCCCATGTCCGCTCTTGATCGCGGCCCCAGTTGCCCTGGTGGCCGGCATGAGTTCCATGTCCAAGCACCACATCATCGTCAAGTCTGGTCCAACCCTGGAACAATTGTCAAAAGCAAAGACTTTTGCTTTTGACAAGACCGGTACCCTGACCCAAAACCAACTGGTTATCCAAGACGTCTTGCCAGAAGCCGGCGTTGACCAGGAAAAGCTGCTTTCTTACGCAGCCAGCCTGGAACAACAATCGGGCCACATCATTGCCAATTCCCTAGTTAAGGGAACTGACAAGGGTCTGATCAAGGCAGTTAGCGACCTGGAAGAATCTACCGGTAACGGGGTCAAGGGGACCGTTGACGGCAACACCGTCATGGTCGGCAAGCTGTCTTACGTCGCTCCAGATGCCAAGATTGAAAAGGCCAAGACGACTGCCGTTTACGTTTCCATCAACGGCAAGTACGCTGGGCAGATTACCTTTAAAGACCAGCTCCGTCCAGAAACCCCAGAAACTTTGGCACGCCTGCGCAAGCAAGGTGCTAAGCACATCATGATGCTGACTGGGGACAACCAAGACGTGGCTAACGCGATCGCCAAGGTGGCCGGCGTTGACGACGTCCGCGCTAGCCTTTTGCCAGCTGAAAAGATTGCTGCTATCAAGAACGTTAAGGCAGAAGACCGCCCAGTGGTCATGACCGGTGACGGGATCAACGACGCGCCAAGCTTAACTGCCGCTGATGTCGGTATTGCCATGGGGGCTAAGGGTGCTACGGCAGCCAGCGAAAGCGCCGATGCGGTCATCATGGTCAACGACCTCAGCAAGATCAACGATGCCGTGGCTATTGCCAAGCACACGATGAAGGTGGCTGAAATCGACGTTACGACTGCGATTGTCATCGTCATCTTGCTGGAATTAGTGGCCTTCACTGGCCTGATCCCAGCCTTCTGGGGCGCGGTCTTACAGGAAGTGGTCGACATGATCACTATCAGCTTGGCCCTTTTGGCTAAGACTGAACCAAAGAATCCTAAGCAAACGGGATTGTAATTTTCAGAGATTAAATTTGTTTTTTTCACGACTTCTTGCTAAAGTAGATAGTATATAGAATTACAAATACTTTGCTAGAGGTTGGAGTTTCAAAACTTTCAAGATTTTGCTTCTTTGGGTCAAGAGGCTTTTTCTTGGAAGTTTTTTCTTTTGCCACTAGCTTTTTTAAAAAAGAATGGAGGAAACAATGGAATTTATTGGGGAATTGATCTTAATCCTCTTTGTAACTACCCTGATGGGGCAGCTTTTTGCCCGCTTCAACTGGCCAGCAGTCATCGGCCAACTCCTGTCCGGCATCGTCTTGGGGCCAGCCCTGCTCAATTGGCTGAAACCCAGCGACACCATGACCCTCTTCTCCGACATCGGGGTCATTCTCTTGATGTTTTTAGCCGGAATGGAAAGCGACCTGGACCTCTTGAAAAAGTACTTCAAGGTCAGCTTCACCGTGGCCACGGTCGGCGTTATCTTGCCGATCCTCTTTATCGGCGGCTTCTCCCTAATCTACGGGATGAAGTTCCTCGAAGCCCTCTTTATCGGGATCGTCTTTGCCGCAACCAGCGTCTCGATCTCAGTTGAAGTTCTAAAAGACAGCAACCAGCTGCAGACCCGGGCCGGGATCGCCATCTTGGGGGCAGCTGTAGTTGACGACATCTTAGCCGTGATCGTGTTGAGCCTCTTCACCACCTTCAGCCACGAAGGCGGCAGCCAGGGCCTGACCGGCAACTTTTTCCTCAACCTGCTGATCGAAGCCCTCTACTTCGTCTTCGTTTGGCTGGTTTACAAGTTTATCGCGCCGAAATTTATGGAATTTGCGGAAAAAATCAGCGTCAACTACTCGGCCCTGATCGCTTCCCTCACCCTGGCTTTAGGCATGGCCTACCTGGCCGAATTCGTGGGCCTAAGCGCCGTAGTCGGTGCCTTCTTTGGCGGTCTGGCCATCCGGCAGACCAAGCAAGCAGAAGAGGTTAATTCTGCCGTTTCTGCGATCGGCTACTCAGTCTTCATCCCAACCTTCTTTGTCAACATCGGCCTGTCCATGACCTTTGCCAGCCTCACCCAGGACCTGGTCTTCATCATCGCCATGACCGTCTTGGGCGTTTTGTCCAAGTACTGGGCCGGCAAGTACTCAGCTGAGGCCTTTGGCATGACCAAGCTGGAAGGCAGCATTGTTGGCGCCGGCATGGTGTCGCGGGGGGAAGTGGCTTTGATCGTCGCCCAGATCGGCATCGCCCACCATCTTTTCCCGAAAGACATCTACTCCAGCCTGATTTTGGCCATCATCTTGACGACGGTGATTTCGCCAATCCTGCTGAACCACTACATCAAAAAGCTGCTGGCTTAGATTTTGATTTTTAAGAGCATGAAAAAAGCGAAGCATCTGCTTCGCTTTTTAGCCTATTAAGCTTAGTAAATTCCACATAATATGGGTCATCATCGAGTAGCGCAGGTCCTTGGTGGTCATGTAGACCCAGGCCAGAACCGACCCCATCATCCAGTAAACGATCAGGTAAGGTGACCAGAAGGGGTTGTGGGCAAAGGCAAAGAAGAAGCCGGAAGCCAGGATGCCAATCCACTTGTTTAGCTGACTAGCGTGGCTGAAGAAGAGATTAAAGAACATCCCTCTAAAAATGGTTTCCTCGCAAATTGGCGCAATAGCGGCCACCATGATCTTGTAAGTCGGCCCCGCCGTTTCCTGCAGGTCGTTTAAGTTCTGCTGGTTTTGGGAAATCCCGCCGCCGATCGCCGACATGATGACGATGTAGAGCAGCTGCATCAGGAAAAAGCCGGCAAAAGCCACCAAGACCTTGTGCCACCGCCAGTGGGGCGCCTCGTTAAAACCCCACTCATTTTTATCTTCGAGCTGTCCCTTATAAAATAGAAAGGCCATCCAGAAGACCAAGACCGTGGACAGGGCCAGGATAAAGGACTCCGCCTGCCCAAAGTCGAAGATATTGGGATAGAAGTAAAAGTACTGCAAAGTGTTGTACAAGGCAAAGACAACCACGATTTCCATTAAGTAAAAAAGATAATGGCCGATTTTTTTCATATTCGTCACCTTACTGTTTCAAAATACTTAACCTCTATTATAATAAAGTTTGAGCAATTTTCTAAGCAAATAAACCGGGAGAGCAAAATTGAAATCCATCTTCTACTCTTTACTATTCTTCTTCAGCCAGAACCGGACCTTCAGCTACTTCACTATCCTCGTAGCGATCGCGGCCGTAACCTTCTTCTTTTCCTGGCTGACCGACCCTAGACGGCTGATCAATGGCCTCTTTTTCACCTTTTTCATCTTTTCACTGGCAGCTTGGTTCACCTTCTTGGTCTATGCCACCAACCTGCCCAGCTTCCGCCGGATCTACCTGATGGTGGGCGCCTTCCTGGTTTCCTTGGTTGCCTTCATCGTCTTCTTCTCCTGGACCCTGCTCTTGTGGAATTCCTACGTGGTCTTGAAACACGAAAGCCATACGCTGCCCAACCTCTTGACCCTGATCTTAGCCATCGCCATGCTGGTCTTATGGGCCTTCATCTTCATTGGCCACCTAACCAAGTCCACGCCTACCTGGTTTAGACTGCTCCTAGACATGTTCCCAACGATCGCTTTTTATCTGGCGGCCGTCATGTACAACTTTTTAATCAACCTCTTGCTCTACCAGATCGTCCCCCGCCGCTACCACCAAGACTACTTGGTCGTCTTAGGGGCGGGCCTGATCAATGGCAACCGCTTGTCCAACATCCAGGCCGCCCGGATCAACCGGGCCATCCAGTTTGCCTACCACCAGCAGGAAAAGGGGCAGCCTTTCCCCAAGTTCATCATGTCTGGCGGACAAGGGCCAAACGAGACTATCTCAGAAGCCAGTGCCATGGCGGCTTACGCCATTAAACGGGGGATCCCAGCTGACCAGATTCTGCTGGAGGACCAGTCCCGCAACACCGAGCAGAACATGGAGTTCTCCAAGATTGTCGCTATCAACGACCACGGCGATGACGACTTCCGGGCCTGCTTTTTCACCAGCAACTACCACCTGCTCCGCGCTGCTATCTACGCCAAAGAAGCTGGCCTGGACGGCAACGGCATCGGCTCTTACACCCGGCCCTACTACCTGCCTAACGCGGTCTTGCGGGAGTTTGCCGGTATCTTGGTCATGAACCGCCTCCGTCACTTCACGGTGATGGCCTTAATCGTTGCTGCTTACGTGGCCCTGGCCATCTGCAAATTGCTGAATGTCTTTTAGTAAAGCGCCTTTTGGCGCTTTTTTACGTGAAACTTTATTTTTTGGGAAAAATTTTTTCAAAAAAATTCTAGTGTCCAGCTCAAGCTTAGGGCCATACATCTTGAGGACATTATGGCAAAAAGTAATAACCCTGGTAAATCAACACTTGATCTTGTGGAACCATTTTGACACAACCACAAAATATTGATATGATTTAAGCCGTGTTCAAATTTAAGGGGGATTTTACTTTGAAAACCACATTCAAATCTGTTTTAGCAACTAGTACTGTTTTGCTGGCCGGCATTGCCTTAACGGCCTGCTCAGGCGCCAAGCAAAACGGCTCAAGCAACAGCAACAAAAAGTCATCAGCCAGCGTTGCCTTGATCACTGACATCGCCGGCGTTGACGACCACTCTTTCAACGAATCCGGCTGGAAGGGCATGGTCGCTTACGGCAAGAGCCAAGGCTTAAAGCGCGGCACTAACGGCTACCAATACTTCGAATCAAGCTCAGCATCTGACTTTACGCCAAACATCAACCAGGCGATCAATGCTGGCTATAAGACCATCTTCGGGGTTGGCTACTCCTTGAAGACGGCGATTGCTTCTGCTGCCAAGAAGAATCCTAAGAAGAATTTTGTCATCATCGATGATGTGATCAAGGGGCAAAAGAACGTTGCTTCTGCCAATTTCCGTTCACAAGATGCTTCTTACATGGCTGGTGTTTTGGCAGCTAGAACTACTAAGACTAACGTTGTCGGCTTCATCGGCGGCGTGCACGGCGATATCGTAGACCTTTTTGACGCAGGCTTCACCAAGGGCGTACAAGACACTGCTAAGAAGATGGGCAAGAAGATCACGGTCTTGAACCAATACGTTGGCTCCTTCACGGCCGCTGACAAGGAAAAGTCAATCGCTAAGGCCATGTTTGCCAAGAAGGCGGACGTGATCTTCCACGCATCTGGTTCAGCTGGCCAAGGTCTGTTCAGCGAAGCCAAGTCAATCGACGAAGGCTTGAGCGCTAACTCCAGCAAGAAGGTTTGGGCAATCGGGGTTGACTCCGACCAATCCAACCTGGGCAAGTACAAGAGCAAGGACGGCAAGAGCTCAAACCTGTGCTTGACCAGCGTTATGACTGGCGTAAACGTTGCGGTTAAGGACATTGCCACTAAGGCAGCCAAGGGCAAGTTCCCAGGCGGCAAGCAGCTGGTTTACGGCTTGAAGCACAACGGGGTTTACCTGACCCAGGGCTACGCTTCAGCTAGCGTCTGGAAGCAAGTTCAAGCAGCTCGGACTGACATCTTAAACGGCAAGATTAAGGTTCCAAGCCACCCAAGCAAGTAGTTAGGTATTAAAAAGGAGGTACGCGGATGCGTACCTCCTTTTCCGTTTGTTTTTTCGCCCCCGGTTTGACTCAACCGGTGTGGATTTTGCCATTTTTCGCCCCCAGTTTGACTCAACCGGTGTGGATTTTGCCATTTTTCGCCCCCAGTTTGACTCAACCGAACTCGTTTTTCCCGTTTTTCGCCCCCGATTTGACTCAACCAGACCACTTTTTCCGCTTTTTCGCCCCCAGTTTGACTCAACCGGACTCATTTTTCCGCTTTTTCGCCCCCAGTTTGACTCAACCGGACCACTTTTTCTGCTTTTTCGCCCCAAGTTTGACTCAACCGGACCCCTTTTTCCGCTTTTTCGCCCCCAGTTTGACTCAACCGGACTCATTTTTCCGCTTTTTCGCCCCCAGTTTGACTCAACCGGACCACTTTTTCTGCTTTTTCGCCCCAAGTTTGACTCAACCGGACTCATTTTTCCGCTTTTTCGCCCCCAGTTTGACTCAACCGGACTCATTTTTCCGCTTTTTCGCCCCCAGTTTGACTCAACCGGACCACTTTTTCTGCTTTTTCGCCCCAAGTTTGACTCAACCGGACTCATTTTTCCGCTTTTTCGCCCCCAGTTTGACTCAACCGGACTCATTTTTCCGCTTTTTCGCCCCCAGTTTGACTCAACCGGACCACTTTTTCTGCTTTTTCGCCCCAGATTTGACTCAACCAGGCTCATTTTTTTACTTTTTTGCCCCCGGTTTGACTCAACCGGACCACTTTTTCCGCTTTTTCGCCCCCAGTTTGACTCAACCGGACTCATTTTTCCGCTTTTTCGCCCCCAGTTTGACTCAACCGGACCACTTTTTCTGCTTTTTCGCCCCCGATTTGACTCAACCAGGCTCATTTTTTTACTTTTTTGCCCCCGGTTTGACTCAACCGGACCACTTTTTCCGTTTTTTCGCCCCCAGTTTGACTCAACCAGACCACTTTTTCAAAAAATTTGCCCCCAAGTTGACTCAACCAGTCTCGGTTGACACACTTTGGGGGCAATTCTCGACAAAATCCACGCCAGTTGACATACTTCGGGGGCAGATTTCGCCAAAAATCAAACCGGTTGACATACTTTGGGGGCAAAATTCGCCAAAAATCAGACCGGTTGACATACTTCGGGGGCAAAATCCGACAAAAATCAAACCGGTTGACATACTTTGAGGGCAGATTTCGGCAAAAATCAGACCGGTTGACATACTTCGGGGGCAAAATCCAACAAAATCCAATCCGGTTGACATACTTCGGGGGCAAAATCCGACAAAATCCAGACCGGTTGACATACTTTGAGGGCAGATTTCGCCAAAAATCAAACCGGTTGACATACTTCGGGGGCAAAATTCGACAAAATCCAGCTCGGTTGACATACTTCGGGGGCAAAATCCGACAAAATCCAATCCGGTTGACATACTTTGGGGGCAAAATCCGACAAAATCCAGCTCGGTTGACATACTTCGGGGGGCTCGACTCACACTACCTACACCTCATCCAAGCTATCGTACCCGTGCTGGGCCAGCAGCAAATTCGTGTCCATCACCGACATGTGCCGGGCCAGGCAGTAGATGATCACCGCATCCCGCTTGACGTTAGCGTACAATGCCCCATTGTCGCTCAAGGACAAAAGCCGGCCCGTCTCTTCCAAAGACAGCTGCAAGCTGAGGGCCAGCGCCAACACCTTGTCCCGCGATGGCAGGCGCCGACCCTTCAAGATCTGGTAGCCGTAGCTGCGCTCAATCGCGGCCGCATTAAACAGCTCACTCTTTTTCACCTGCCGCTCTTCAATCAGCTGCCCTAAATACCCAGCAAAGTCGTAATCCGCCACCTGATCCAGCACGTTATCAAGATGGTCCTTTTTCAAGGCATCTAGCAATTTTCCAGTTTCCATTTTTACCACCTCACTGTTATCATTATGTCAGGAAAACAACTTGTTAGAAAGGTTCGCAGGCAAAAAATGGATGAATACCGCAATCCCGTACCTATTAAAATTACTGACGACAAGGCCATCTTTAAGGTAGAAAAAATGGTCCCCGTCCCCTACATCGAGCGCATCCTACCGCTAGAGTACGCGCCCTTGTACGAGCAGCTGGCCCAGCTGGACATCGCTATCCCCAAGATTGTCGAACTAGAAAAAGGCGACCAGCTCACCGTCATCGAGGAGTACATCGACAAGCCCCGCCTCGACGACTACCTTAAGACCCAGCAGCTGACTTCTAGCCAAATTCACGACCTCATCATCCAGCTCCTGGACATCCTAGACGTCCTCCACCGGCAGAAACCACCCATCATCCACCGCGACATCAAGCCGGAGAACCTTTTTTACGATGGAAAAAAGCTGATCCTGGCCGACTTCGATATCGCCCGCAACCTCAGCAAAAGCGCCAGCCGCGACACCCAGGTCCTGGGATCGGTCGGCTATGCCGCGCCAGAGCAGTTCGGCTTCAGCCAAAGCGGCCCGGCCAGCGACCTCTACGCCGTCGGCGTCTTAATGAACGTCCTTTATACGTGCAAATTGCCTAGCGTCAAGCTCTACCAGGGCCCTGAACGGAGAATCATTGAAAAAGCCACCCACATTAATGCCCAAGAGCGCTACCAGAGTGCCGGCAACTTCAAGACTGCCCTTCGCAAGCTAAGTCACGCCAGCTGGCGCCTCCCCGGCTTTCGCAGTGGGCAGGTCAGCCACATGCTGGCCGGAGCAGCCGGCTACCTGATCATCCTCTACTCCATTTACAACATGGATGTCACCGGAACTGGATCAATTGCCGACGCCTTTTTACAAAAAACGGCTTCCTTCTTAATACTCATCTTGCTGGTCTTCTTCATCTTCGACTACCGGCAGATCAAGGCTAAGTGCCTCTTCCACGCCTCCCCGTCTAAGCCCCTCCGCTTCTGGGGTCAGGTCATCAGCTACTTTGCCATTGCCACCATCATCTTCTGCGCTCTAGCCAGCCTGTCAGTCATCATCGCATCTTTTAGCAAATAGTGGGCAGCCAGCCCACCAATCCGTCTTTTTAAACCGCTACACTTAACTTGATCGCTGTCTGTTTTAATGTAAGGTATAAGCTTAAAAAGGAAAAAGATTATGGCAAAGCAAATTAAAGATGAAAATGGCAATGTGTATGTACAAAAGAAAAAGTTCTACCAGCGCTGGTGGTTCTGGTTCCTGATCGTAGTTGTGGCGATCTTCTGGGGGATTAATTCCCTGGGAAATAATGACCAGTCGACTTCCAGCAGCACCGCTACTTCTAGTAGCCAAGCTAAGTCCAGCTCTAAGAAAAAGGAAGTCAACCCCCTGACCAAGGTCTACAAGGTGGGGCAAACGGCTTCTTACAAAGGCTACGAAATCAAGGTCAACAGCGTCAAGTTCAGCCAAGGCGACGATTTCAACAAGCCAGACAGCGGAAAACAATATGTGATTGTCAATATCACTATCACTAACCACACTAATGAAAGTCAGGACTACAATCCATACGACTTTAAGCTGAATGCCGACGGCAACAACACTTACGTTACCGAAATCGTCACTAATGTTGACAATACCTTGGAAGCCGGCAGCTTGGACAAGGGCGCTAAGGTAACAGGAAATTTGGTTGGGCAGGCTAAGACTTCTGCCAAAAAGTTGCAACTGCAGTACAAGACTTCAATCTGGAATGACAACACTGTTAAGTTCAACCTCAAATAAGAAAAAGCGTAAAGCCTTTAATACGAAGGCTTTACGCTTTTAATTTGCTCTACTTGCCATGAATTTCTCTAAGAAAAGCAGCTACTTGTAATATTCTTTGAATTTACCAGAAGCGATTGCGATACTTGCACTAAAAAATCCGTCTTCTCCAGAACCTGCATTAAATTCCCCACAAATTCTGCCCTAGTTCCACGTGTAACCAACTCCAACTTATGCGGAAATTGCGTTGTCGTAATATAGTAAAATTGCCAGTAGTATTCCAAAAGCCTTTTACAACAAACTCCATTTCCAAGAGCCAGATCAAGACTGCGATTAACCAATCCTGCCACCTTAGCTTAATTTGGATCAAAGTCTTAGCCGACAGCAATTCAAACAAGGCACTGCTTCCAGTCCACCACATCTTTTTACTCCCATAATCAGTTATCCTTGCATTGTATTCTCGTTCATTCGTGTCTGTAAATCAATTCAGCGACAACGATTGCTTTTGCCAAAATTTCATGTATAATATACCAAGATAAAAATAACTATCATCGTGCCAAGCGATGAAAATATTCGTGTTATGACGGAGGAAATAACGTGTCTGTTTCTAAATTTAAGAAGTTAGCTACTATTGCTACTGCTGCTATTTCAGTTTCAGTTCTGCTGACTGCTTGCCAAGGCAAGAAGTCTTCAACTTCAACTGGGACTAAGACCACCAAGCACAGCATTGCCTTGATCACTGACAATGCCGCTATCGATGACCACTCATTCAACGAAGCAGCTTGGAACGGCTTCAAGGCTTTTGGTAAGAAGCACAACTTGAAGCAAGGCAAGGGTGGCTACCAATACTTTGAATCTTCATCAGCTGCCGACTTTACTCCAAACGCCAATGAAGCTGCCAACTCTGGCTACGAAACCATCTTCGGTGTTGGCTACCAACTGACTGGCGCAATCAAGTCAGCTGCTAAGAAGAACCCAAAGAAGAACTTCGTAATCATCGACGACGTTATTTCTGGCTTGAAGAACGTTGCTTCCGTAACTTTCGAAAGTAACCAAGCATCCTACCTGGCCGGGGTAGCTGCTGCTTACACTACTAAGACCGACCACGTTGGCTACATCGGCGGTGTCAAGTCAGCAACCTTGGAACTGTTTGAAGCCGGCTTTAAGCAAGGTGTTCAAGCCGGTGCCAAGGCCTTAGGCAAGAAGATCAAGATTGACGACCAATACATCGGTAACTTCACTTCAACTGACAAGGCGAAGTCTATCGCCCAATCAATGTACGCTAGCGGTGCTGACATCATCTACCACGCAGCTGGTAACGCAGGTAACGGTATCTTCACTGAAGCTAAGGATATCAACAAGAACCGTAAGGAAAGCAAGAAGGTTTGGGTAATCGGTGTTGACGTTG